>JBHHUU010000172.1:0-4787 GCA_046753905.1 Nitrospirota bacterium
AGGTAATACACTAAATTAGGTCGGTAGGTGTCTCAAAACTATTGACAAATTCCGTAAGAAATGCATCTCAAAAGGTTACAAATTACCATAAAAAACTATACAATGGTTACAATTTAGTTACAATCGAGAGTTTTGAGGAAAAAATATGATGAAGTTGAAAAGCCCTAACTCATTGATTTCATTATGGTGCCGGAGGGGGGAGTCGAACCCCCATGGAGTTGCCTCCGCGGGATTTTGAGTCCCGTGTGTCTGCCAATTCCACCACTCCGGCAGATAAAGAATTTCTTAATTATCAGTTAGTTACAAGATATTGGGTAATTGCATGTCATAGAGTATCATAGAGTGTCATAGAGTGTCAAGATTGGTCGCAAAATGCGACCAATTTGCGAACTATAATGGGCTGGATATTTCAGACCAGACACATAACGATACATGATGTTAAAATCACAACTAGGGAGGTCTGAAAAATGAGGAGGACGCATAATTCAGATTTCAAGACCAAAATAGCAATCGATACAATAAGTGGTATAGAGAGGGGGATAAAAGGTCGTAGCACGGATATACTGAGGTGAGGTAATATGAGGGCAATTCTCGGTGAATCTGCAAGTCATTAGTGCTTCACTCACAATAACAGAAACAGTGTTCGCGATATCATTGCGAGGAGTGTAGCGACGAAGCAATCTCCAATGGATTTTTACCGAGAATTGCCCGAATTGCAGAAAAACCACTTGATTTATATGGCTTGAAATTGTAGAATTTTAATATAAAATAAAATAGTTCATACTATTATTGCGCCTGTAGCTCAATGGATAGAGCAACAGCCTTCTAAGCTGTGGGTTGGAGGTTCGAGTCCTCTCAGGCGTACCAATAAACCCTGTGCCCTTCACCCTGTCTTCTCCGGAGTGGAGAGAGAACAAGGTAAGGGGTATATTTTATTCAAAAAGGGATGTGGTATGCCTGATAGTGTTCTCCTGAGAGAGCAGGTCAGAAGACAGATCGATAAGATCAAAGAGATAGATATCCTTATTGGAGTCCCGAGTTATAACAATAGCAGGACTATAGGCAATGTAATAAGTGCAATAATTGCCGGCGTGGCAAAATATTTTCCAGAGATGAAGTCCACTATTGTAAATTCTGATGGCGGTTCCAGAGATGGCACTCAGGACATTATTTCACAGGTAAGTGTAGATCCAAGGACTATACTTATCTCCCATAGAGTAAATCCACTTAACAGAATTGTAACGCCTTATCATGGTATACCCGGAAAGGGGAGTGCATTCAGAACAATCTTTCAGATTGCCAAAGAACTGAGGGCAAAGGTCTGTGCTGTTGTTGACTCTGATCTACGTAGTATTACACCTGAATGGATAGAGTTATTAATAAGGCCTATCTTAAAAAATGGTTATGATTTTGTAGCCCCTTATTATCTAAGACATAAATATGACGGCACTATAACCAACAATATAATCTATCCCCTAACCAGAGCATTATATAAAAAGAAGATCAGGCAGCCGATAGGAGGAGATTTCGGTTTTTCAGGAGAGATGGCCTCTTATTATCTTACCAAAGATGTATGGGAGACAGATGTCTCACGCTATGGAATAGATATCTGGATGACTACGATTGCTATTACAGAAGGATTTAAGATATGCCAGAGCTTTCTTGGCGCCAAGATACATGATTCAAAAGACCCTTCAACTGATTTAAGCACAATGCTTAAACAGGTTGTTGACTGTCTCTTTTTTCTGATGGAAGAATATTATCCTGTATGGTCAACCAATGATAAATATGAAGATGTTCCAATATTTGGTTTCCAGTATGAGGTAGGAGTTGAACCCCTTAATCCCAATGTGGAAAAGATGATAATGAACTGTCAGCAGGGAATATCTGATCTGCTTGTTATATTTAAGGAGTTTCTCCCTGACGATATTATAGAAAGCCTTGCCTATATCAAGGATCTGCCATGCAGAGATTTCCATCTCTCAGATGAGTTATGGGCAAAGATAATTTATGACTTTGCCGTATCATACCATAACAAGATAATCAATCCAGAGCATCTTCTGAAATCCCTGACACCATTATATCTGGGAAAAACTGCCTCATTTATACTGGAGACAAAAACTATCTCATCCAATGAGGCAGAGACAAAGATAGAGAGGCTTTGCAGGACATTTGCAGAACTGAAGCCCTATCTTATTAAAAGGTGGACACAATAAAAAGGGAGGTTGTCATGAATATATATGCCATGCCTTTAAGAGAAATAATAGAAACAACATTTATTGTACCATTAAAAAAATTGGGGCAGAATTTATTCCATTTCTTTCCGAATATTCTCTCCATAATAATCATTATATTTATAGGTATTGTAACCGGATGGTTAACCATGTTCTTTATAGTAAGGTTTTTGAATATTATTGACTTTGAAAAATTAAGCAATCGCATAGGATTATCTCAATCATTAAAAAAGAGCGGGATCAAGGATAGATCTACTGTCTTCATAGGACGAATATTCTATTGGATAATCTTTGTAATCTTTCTTATGATTGGACTGAGTATATTACATCTGGAACCTATTGATAATGTCATTAATCAATTTTTTACATATATCCCTAATATAATAGCAGGGTTCTTGATCCTGTTATTAGGGTATATCTTTAGTAATTTTATTGCAAGGGGCATACTGATAGCCTCTGTTAATGCAGATATCAAAGCTGCAAGATATATTGCTAAAGCTGCAAGAATAGCAGTACTGATTTTTGCCCTGTCTATGGCATTAGAACAATTAGGCATTGCACAGAATATAGTAGTTGCAACCTTTTCCATAGCGTTTGGTGGTGTAATACTCGCACTATCTATTGCCTTTGGACTGGGAGGAAGAGATATAGCCCGAGATTTTTTGGAAAAGAAATGCAAAAGAGAGAGTGGAGAAGAGAAAGTAAAAGAAGACAATATCAGTCATCTTTAGGCTATCTAAAAAAATAGGTGAATCAGTAACAATATCTGATCATTATTTATCTCTGGTGTCTCTCTATTTGTTCGTTGAAGCAGGGATATCTCAGTATTCGGGTATGGATATAGGTCTATGCCATAAGATATCCTGTCAATATGATCTTCATTGACTGTTCTATCAGGGTCATAAAAATCATATTTGACTTTTAAAAATATTCCTTTATATAAGGAATAGTCAAGCTCACCATAAAATACCTTCCCTTTTGTCTCATTACCAATAGATTTATCTGTTGTTATATCTATCAGGTCATATTCTCCCAGCCATGTAAAACGCCAATAATGGAGAGTACTATAAGCACCATAATAGACCTTGCGAGTATTAAGTGAGTCATTATTATAATATGAGAGACCTATGCTGGCATAACGGGCTCTTATTCCTCCTGTTCCAGAGAATGCCTTTGCCCGATTATCATCCGCCAGAGAATTTCCGCTTCCATTAAATATTGCCATATTAAGAAAATAGAGAAAGGTAGAAAAACCTGTCTCAACTCCAGAGTCAGCACTATCTGCACTATTTAGACCCAGACCTAATTTCTCCCTTATAAATGCCGTATGGTCATCAATTTTGAGTCCGTATGGTGGTATAAATTTTCCGAATTTGAAATAAATATTGGCAGGATAGAGGTCATGCACAAGTCCAAAGACCTCCTTATTACCCTGAAGCCCCTGCATATAATTAAAGAGAAGATGATCAGAGGGTGCGAAGTTTACATAAATATCTGCCTGCATCGGGAAAAAGGCAGACTTAAACCTTGAATTTGATTCCTGTTCTGAATATATGTAGGCAAATCTCAGGTCACCACCAAATTTGATAAATTTACTTAGTCGCATCTCTTCTTTAAATTCTTTGAAAAGTGGTTCTGTTTTCCCCTCTTCTAAGGTAAACACAGGAATTCTGTATGAGGCAAAGTAGTTACCCACTGCTGTCCTCATGCCGCCGCCTGTCGGATTAACATGACAGACAGCACAGTTGAGAGAGCATTTCCTTGCATACCATGGAGGTATCTCCCATAGACTATCATCAGGATCTTCGTGACATGCAGTGCACTCATGTCCATGACGTGCAGGAAATTGAGGGATTGAGATAGCATGAGTTGCTGCCAAAATTATGATACAAAGCATTACTATAAATGCAATAATATTTCTAAGCATCATTATAAACAGTTGCTTACCTAATTATCCAGAGCGCCATTTGTTATCCATTCTCTTATAACAGCTATCTCTTCGTTGGTAAGGGCACTTCCATTTAATGGCATTCTCTCTCCATCAATATTAGAATTTCCCTCAAGTTTCAAGATGAGGTAGCTATTATCAGGATCACCAGGCACAACCCTTCCCACTCCAGGCTTTTCATCACTATCTACATCAACAAGATTTTCCCTTGATTTGCCAAATTTCAGATTTAAACCTCTTTTTGTATCAATATCTCCATGACATCCCGGAAACGCACAACTCTTTTCAAATATCTTTGTCTCTATACTTGAAAGTTTAGGTTCAAGAGGGGTAGTGTCTCCGCCACCTCCACCATCTCCGCAGCCAATCATTACAGAAATAATTATGAAAGAAAAAAATAATATCATAATGCTTCTTTTCATTGTTGTCCCTCCCTCTATCCTTAATATCCTGATTTTTTTGTAATAACTGAATAGTTACATTTATTTTTAATATACGCATGGTAACTTTATCATAGTTAATAAAAAAAGTCTATATTCACCAAGAATTGCCAGCAATTCTAATTATGGTCTAATCCAATCATAAAAGGAATTATATTTTGTTTT
>JBHHUU010000173.1:0-4631 GCA_046753905.1 Nitrospirota bacterium
TCATGAGCAGACTTGCTCACCCCCAAGTATGAAAATGTATTTTCATAGTAAAAAGTAAGGAGGAAATATTGAAGATAGTAAGAGAGAGAAATAGATTTTTTGCACGGAAAAAGGCGTGCAAATTTTGTTCTGAAAAGACTGAGTATGTTGATTATAAAGATATCCAGATTTTGAAGAATTTTTTAACAGATAGGGGTAAAATAATTCCTCGCAGGATTTCAGGGAATTGTGCCTCCCACCAGAGAGGATTGGCTATAGCTGTTAAAAGAGCCAGAAGTGTTGCCCTTCTTCCCTTTGCAGCAGAACGGTAAAAAATGGGGAGTTACTCAAACCAAAAGCATTAGGGTCTGTAACACTTATTTTTTTACAGACCCTTAGTCCGAAAATGTGTAATTACCCAATAGGTTGTGGACTTGATTTGTAATTACCCAATAAGTTGTGGAAAATCCCCCCTATATTCCCCCCCTTTAGCAAAGGGGGATATAGGGGGATTTGTTCTTCGGATTGATATTTACCTTTCCACAAGATATTGGGTAATTGCCTTGATTTTATCATTCCGTTAGTTCCCTCTCCCCTTTTGGGAGAGGGTTAGGGTGAGGGGTGATTTTCGAACTAAATTCATCATTCGATATTCCTTGTTCGCGATATTCCTTGTTCGATATTTGATATTCATTTTGATTCCAGATTGTCTGGATTAGGGTCATGTCAATAAGCCATGTTATTCCGTGAATTAATAAGATATTTTGAAAGACTTGAGGTTACCAGCAAGAGGCTTGAGATGTTTGATATTCTTGCTGAACTCTTTAAGAGGCTTGATAACAAAGATATTGATAAGGTAGTTTATCTGCTGCAGGGGAGATTACGCCCATCTTTTTTTGACATTGAGATGGGTATGTCAGAAAAGCTTATCCTCAGAACAATAGCAAACCTGTCTTCCTTATCCATAAAAGAGGTAGAAAAAAACTTTAGAACAAAGGGAGATATAGGAGAGACAGCAGAAGAATTAATTGAAGAAAAAGGAGAGGATACAGGACTCAGCATTGAAGAGGTCTATAATGAACTTTTTAAAATAGCCAATATCTCCGGAGAGAGAGGCGTAGAGAAAAAGATAGACAGACTAAAAGGTCTTCTTTCGCATGTCTCCAATGAAGAAGCAAAATATATCTCCCGTTTTGTATCAGGACGTCTGCGGTTAGGGATAGGAGATTCTACTATATTAGAGTCCCTCTCTATAGCAAAGGTTAATAGGGGATTTAAAAAGGAATTGGAAAGGGGATTTAACCTATGCTCAGATATAGGTCATGTTGCAAGGATATTATTTGAGAGAGGAGAAGAAGGGATTAAAGAGATAGAGATCAGGGTGGGATATCCCATTCGTATGGCTTTATGTGAACGATTATCCTCGGCTGAAGAGATAATAGAGAAGATAGGGAGGTGTTCTGTAGAGGCAAAATATGATGGATTCAGGTGTCAAATACATAAGGATGGGGATAATGTTGAGATATTTTCAAGAAACCTTGAAAAGACAACAAATATGTTTCCTGAGATAGTAGATGCTGTCAAAAGAGAATTTAGAGCAAGAGAAGGCATATTTGAGGGTGAGGCATTGGCATATAATGAACAGACAGGAGATATGTTACCCTTTCAGATCACTATGCAGAGAAAGAGAAAATATGGTATAGAAGATATGGCAAAGGAGTATCCCTTGAAGTTTTTTGCCTTTGACCTGTTTTATGCAGATGGGAAAGACTATAGAGACAGACCATACATAGAGAGAAGAGATAGGCTCAAACAACTAATCCGTGGTGGAATCATTGATATATCAGAGTCAATAGAAGTCACAGAGCCAGAGAAACTAATGGCTTTCTTTGACAAAGTTATAAAAAAAGGATTAGAGGGCATAATAGCCAAGAGATTAGATGGTCATTATTCAGCAGGTTCAAGGAATTTTAACTGGATTAAGTTGAAAAATAGCTATAGAGGGCAATTATCTGACACGATAGATATATGTATAGTAGGTTACATGAATGGAAAGGGCACAAGGGCAAGATTTGGTGTTGGCGCAGTACTTGGCGCTGTTTATGACCATGATGAAGAGATATTCAAGACAATAACAAAGATTGGATCAGGTTTTACTGAAGATGAACTTAATAGATTGAAAAAGACTCTGGATGATATCTCACTCACGGAGCGACCCAGAAGAGTAGAGTCTATAATTACACCGGATGTATGGGTAGAACCAAAGTATATACTTACAGTTACTTCTGACGAGATCACCCGTTCCCCTGCCCATACCTGTGGTATGAAAGGAAGCGGAGTTGGTTATGCCCTCAGATTTCCAAGGGTGGAGGGTTTTCTAAGGAGAGATAAAAACCCTGAAGATGCTACTACTGTTTCAGAAATAGTAGATATGTTTAAAAAACAGAGGGAGGTAAAGATTAGTTCTTAGTTTCTGGGTAACTATTCAGCACAATAATACGCAATCAATTTATAAATTCGGGTAATTCTCTTTGGAATAATAGATTTAGAGCCTTAACAGAGCCTATTCCATTTTTTCTGCAAGTAGAAAAATATCTTCTTATTCTGCAAAAAATATGTCAACAGGTTCTTAATCATTCCTTACAGATTCAAGTATCCTCTCAGCAATGTCTCTATTTACACGCAAAACCTTCTGTATCTCACTTGACGATGCCTCTTTTATTCCTTCCAGACCTTTAAAATGAGTAAGGAGTGATAACTTCTTCTTTTTTCCAATACCTTGAATATCATCAAGGACAGAGGATATAAGTTCCTTTTTATGCACCTTTCTATAATAGGTAATGGCAAATCGGTGAGATTCATCTCTGATCTGCTGGATAAGGTGAGATGCAGGAGATATAGATGAGAGGACTATCGGCGTATCCTGACCTTTAACATAAACCCTTTCTTTCTTATTATCCCTTGCCTTTGCCAGAGCAACTATCTCAATATCCTCTATCTTAAGCCCTTCTATAATCTCTATAGAGGCATTCAACTGTCCCTTTCCCCCATCAATAAGCACAAGGTCAGGAAACTTATTACCACTTTTCTTTACCATTGAATATCGCCTGTAAATAATCTCCTGTAACATGCCAAAATCATTTGCCTTATCAATGGTCTTTATCCTGAATCGTCTATATTCATTTTTCCTGAGCATGCTCTTTTCCCATACTACCATAGAACCGACCGCATAATTTCCCATTATATTAGATATATCGAATGCCTCAATCTTATTGGGAATCTTTTTCAGTCTTAATAACTCCTTAATCTCATTTAATATCTCTTCTCCTCTTTTTCTCTCTCCTATCTTTGTTTTTAATGCTGCTCTTGCATTTTCAATGGCAAGCCTTACTAAATGATTTCTTTTTCCTCTATTCGGAGAGAGGATAAAAACCTTCTTACCCTTTTTTTCTAAAAGCCATTGTTCAAGGAGATCCTTTTCAATTGGTTGAAGAGGGAATATTATTTCTTCTGGTATAATGACACCATTGCTATAAAACTGCTGAATAAATAGACGGTATATCTCCTCTTCTCTCCTCTCCTGTATGTCTTCCATAAAGATCTCTTTTTTTCCTGTGAGCATACCTCTTCTCACAAATAATACCTGAAGAACCGCTTCGTTTCCTTCCATACCTATTGCAATAATATCCCTGTCTAAGAAATCTGTTAGAGTTATTATCTGTCTTTCCAATACCTTTTCTATCTTTCTAATCCTATCCCTGATACGGGCGGCCTCTTCAAAATTAAGTCTCTCTGCCTCAAATCCCATCTTAATCCTGAGTGACTTTAATAGCTCCCTGTCCTTACCCTCCAGAAACATTCTGACATCTTTTACAATCTTCTGATATTCTTTCTTTGTCTGATTTCCAGTACAGGGCGCTTTGCACTTTTTTATCTGATACTGAATACATGGTCTATCCCTCTTCTCATTAATCTTTATCCTGCATGTAGCTAAAGGGAAAACCTTATTAATAAACCTGAGTGTCTCCCTCAGGGCATTTGTTGGAACATAGGGACCAAAATATAATGCACGATCATTTTTAACCCTCCTTACAATCTCTAATCTTGGAAAGTCATCATTTATCTGGAATCTGAGGTATGGATAATTCTTATCATCCCTTAAGACCACATTATATTTAGGTCTATGTTTTTTTATAAGATTATTCTCTAATATCAGTGCCTCTAACTCTGACTTTGTTACCATAAAATCTATATGTTCTACCCGTTCAATCATAGAGATAGTCTTCTGGGTCAAAGAAGCACTTTTCTGGAAATATGTCCTCACACGATCGGAAAGAGATTTTGCCTTTCCTACATAAATGATATCTCCATTTTTATCCTTCATTATATATATGCCCGGTAGATTTGGCAGGTCTTTTAATATCTTATCTCTATCCATTTAATAAATATACCTATATTATTTATATTATATCTTCTATTTTATCACAGATAACCTCTTTAATTAATATCTGCTCCCGATCCAAAGTATATTTTTCTACAAACCCTTATTGATTATAGACTGGAAGAGATTGAAAAGAACTGACTAAAAATAATCCATAAATGTAACTATTCAGCTAATACAGAGTGAGGGGTGGAAAAGAGTTTATAGCGTC
>JBHHUU010000174.1:0-4576 GCA_046753905.1 Nitrospirota bacterium
TCATACTTGGGGGTGAGCAAGTCTGCTCATGAGCGTTTACTATGAAAATCCCCCTGCCCCCCTTTAGCAAAGGGGGGAGTATAAGTTTTCCTCTTTGTTAGAGGGAGGTTAATTTTCATGCTCGGGGGTGAACAACTCGTTCAGGAATAAATTTGTCTTTTTCGCGGTGAAATGATTTAGTCTTGTATCTTCTCATAAACAAGGGTATCAGGATGAAATGCATACCAGGCAAACCAGAAGCCGATTATTGATGGCAATATCTTTCCCTCCTTATCAACAACATATGCATTCCTGCTATCAGGATTAAAATAGATGACGATCTCTCTTTTATTGACAATATCCTTGATATTTGTTCTGGTTTTTTTAAGCTCTGAAAAGGGATACGCCTTAAATCGGCCGTCTACCTCTATCCCTAACACCCATTCCTTTGCGTGATATCGCGAGTCTGTTTTTTTTACAGGAAACATTGTACGGGAATCAGAGTAATATCCTATATAAGGATCATGACCATAATCACGGAAATATCCTGTATCACTAGAGAGTACAAGGGTATCAGGATGCATATTCCTCCACTCAGACCATGTAGTATGCATAAGCGGAATCATCGTTAACTCTTTCCCTGTCATCTTCCCTGTGACTGCCACATGCCCTATCTGAGACCAGAGGCTCTCTGTCTGGTGATCATAAAGGAGGACATCACTGTTATAAAGCATCCCTGAGACCCCAAAGGTATAAGTCCTGTCGTCAATGACAGCCTCAAACCCTATTCCTGTACCGCAGAGTGGACAATATGTTATCACTACCGGCCTGCCATCAATAGTATCATTTACAATCTCATGCCAGTTCATAATATTGACAGGATATGCCTTTACCTCTCCCTTACCCTTTATCCCAAGCACCCTGTCATCATTCCTTAAAAAACCTGCCTCTTTGGAGCTGATAAACTTTGGGTGTAATATGGCAGGTATCCCATCCTTTGGAGGGCCGCCTGAGATAATCTCATCAATCGGTATGCTATGCCTTGAAAGATCAAAGCCTGTTATGAAAAATGAGAGAATAGCAACTGCCAAAAAAGATCTGGTATTCAGTCTCTTCATAATATCACTCTCCCTTTATTAGGCATTGAGTGAAAATGTCCAACTTATTTTTGCTCAATACCTTAGAAAACCATTTTCAAACATCATGTCAATAAATAGGGCGGCTGTCCATGAGAAGTTATCTGTGCCATAACCTCTGCCTCTCCCCTTGTATGGTTCAAAATATTCATGAAAGCCATACATGGCAGTAAGTTCAAGGATATCCTGTCTCACTGCCATTGCCTTTTCCAGAAAGCCGTATCTCTTGAGACCATGATAGAGCATCCAGTTGAGATTGATCCATACAGGTCCGCGCCAGTAATTCTTTGTATCAACATAGTGTGATTTCAGGTCATAGCTTGGAACAGAGAAGCACTTATTATTATGCATCTCACAGAAATTTACAGAGTCAAGGCTGGCAAATATGAACCCTGCCTGTTCTTCTGAAGGCACACCTGCAAAGAGAGGAAGAAAGTCAGTAGCTGTATTTTTACCAGTCAGACTTCTGTTATAAAGGTCATAGTCATAATAGACATGGTCTTCTCTGCTCCATAATTTTTTATTAATTGCAGTACGGGTCTTGCTTTCCCACTCCATGACATCTGATATATCCTCTCCTATTAATTCACCTATTTGCATTAATGATTGGTCGGCATTGCACAGAATTGAATTAAAAGCCACATCCTGTACCAGAAATGGGCAGCTTTCATATATGGCAGCCTCATCATAATCATTATTGCGGAATAGATCGACCAGATATATATACCTGTCATAGTCTTCATCAGTTGGTCTTTCCTCTTTTGATATCCCTTTCTTAATATCTCTCCGCTCATATAGGGGCAGTTTGGATTTATCAATATTTATCCCTCTTAAAGGGATATCCCATGCAGGTGAATTATCAAAGCCTGACTCCCATGGATGTCTTATATAGACAAGTCCATTGCCATCAGGATTTCTATGCTTATAGAAATATTCATGAGACATTTTGAGTTTTGGGAATATCTCTCTCAGAAAGCCTTCTGCCTCTCTTTTGTCATCTCCATTCTTATAGATCATCCAGGCAGCAGTGGCATGTATTGGCGGCATTGTTATACCTGATGTCAGTATATTAGAAGGAAACTCAGGAGAACGTTCAGCCTGCCAGAAATCCGGCTCAGGGAAATAGCCCCCTAATGCCTCTTGATTAAATACAATCTGCGGGACCATCCCATTTTTCCACTGGGCATTTAAAAGACTCCTTAATTCCTCTTCTGCCTTCCTCTGGTTATAATGGGAATAACCTATAGCTATGAATCCTGAGTCCCAGTTCCACTGATGAGGATAGAGAGCAGGGGATGGTCTGGTATAATGCCCGACCCAATTCCCTTTAAGTACGGTCTTTGCCTCTTCTAAAAGTGCCTTATAATCTTTCCTCATTAATGACCCCGTTATTATCATATAATTTGATCTATTATTAATATATCATGATTCTCAGATATTTTCTGTGAGACAATTTACAAATAATAGTAGCAGTAAAGACAAGCTCAGGCTGCAATCAGAGACATCTCCTTCTTTTTATATACTGTTTTCCTGACCATAAAGACTGGCAGTATGTACACCTCAAATTGCACCTGTCGGTGATCTATACCCTCATATAGGTGATCTTCCTGTTATAAGGGTCTGTAAAAAAATAACTATCACACTTTGCATCTCATCTTCAGTCCATCTTTGTCCGATGCAGCCATCACGAAATCCTCAAAATAGTTCACTATTCCTCTGTTTTCGTAATGGTTCTATCGGGACAAACCTGACCTAAATCTGAGCGCACAATGTAACACTTATTGTTTTACAGACCCTAACTGTCTATTAAGGACATTATTCCTCCTCTTCCAAATAAAGAATCAAAGAGGTAGTGGCAGGTTTGAAACCTGCCACTACAAAAGCCATCTAATCCATCACAAATTTATTCCAACGGGAAATTGTTCTCACCATTCCCAAAGCCTGGCAAATCGAATGCTCCGAATGGTGGAAAAGAATTATCTGCAAGACCTTCTCCACCGGCGCCGAATTTCCCTGGTACAGCCCATAGACCCGAACTCTGGGTGACAAATTGTGATCCAGAGGGGGCAGTCAGAGTGATATCAACTGACCATGGTATGTTATTAGGTGTGGGAGTATTTACATTCACAGCAAGTGCAATGATCTCCTTTGTTTTTTTATCCAGCTTGCCTGGTGACATGATAACCTGTACCCGTTCCCACATATTATTGAGATAATCAGGATTGTGAGCCATCATTTTAAAAAGATTAGGAACAAAGGGGATGTTAAAGCCCTTTTTGATCTCTTCATAAATTTCTTTAACCCTGCCTGTAGCTGTATCTTCAGAAACTGGTTTTATTACTGACATGATTTTTCCTCCTTTTCTAGTAATAACTGTTTGATTTATAATAAAAAATTGAATTTCCATTCCTTTTATTTGTAAATATACACAAGTATTCTTTCCATTTCTGTAAGATACCTTACAAAAACATAAAAAATATTATTTTATCGTATATGGGAATTGATAGAGATCAGTGGCAAGAACGCCCAAATGATTGTAAACACTTACATACATAGGAATTCAGAATAGATGTTACAGATATTTATTTTATTCTGAATTCTAATTCTTATTGGTGAGTCTGTCATACCCTTACTGCACTCTTTTTAACTCGCTTTCCTTTTTAACAATAATCCTCTTATCAATAATCTCTATCATATCGGTATTCTTAAAATCATTCAGGGTATAAGTAACTGTTTCTCTTGTTAACCCTGTGAGGTCAGCTAATTCCTGATGGGTAATCTTTAAATTAATAAATGTTCCTCTCTGATCATTAATGCCAAACCTATCTTTTAATCTTAAAATAAGCTCTGCCAGCTTTGCCTTAGAATTTTTAAAAATGAGATTCTGGATATTGTTTTCTATGACCTTTAGTCTAAATCCAATTAGCTTGGTAACCTTTAATGCCATATCAGGATTTTTTTTGATAAGGTTAGTAAAATCGGTTTTATTCATTACACAGATATAGGTATCCTCATATGCCTCTGCCACAGTATCTCTATGTGTGTCATCTATTAATGCCAGTTCTCCGAATATCTCTCCAGGTTCAAGGATGGCGAAGGTAAATTTTTTACCATCCTCAGAAATCACATAGAGCTTGACCTTGCCTGTCTTTATCATAAAAATAGTGTTATCAGGATCGCTGGGTAAATATATGACCTGTTTCTTTTTATATATCTTTTCCCTGCTCATTTTAGCAATTACATCAAGTTCCTCCTTTGACATCCCTATAAAAAGATTTATCCTTTTCAGATACCATATCTTTTCTCTCATCAGAACCCCCTTTTTTCTATTATCTTGTCACACCAGATGATATCAAAAAATATAGGCAAATTCCATGAAAAATGACTGAAGATCAACACCTTTTCACCGAGAATTGCTGTGGGTGTTGTCAACCTACCTTATTTTTTATATAGTTGTAGTG
>JBHHUU010000175.1:0-4560 GCA_046753905.1 Nitrospirota bacterium
GGGGGTCTGATGGCAGGTGCATATATCCCATTTTCAAATAGTCCTCTTGCTACTTTTAAGGCTTTATCAGAGTCACCGATCATTATAGGTACGATAGGGGTTTCACTCTCAAATGTGTCATATCCAAGAGACCTTACTCCCTGACAGAAGTATTCCCTGTTTTTCCAGAGCTTTTCTTTAAGTTCAGTATCTTTTTCTACTATATCAATGGCAGTTATAGTGGCAGCGATTATATGCGGCGGGAGTGAGGTAGTATAAATAAAAGGTTTGCAGCTATTTATCAGATAAGAGATAAACTCCTTATCCCCTGTAATATACGCACCAAATGTGCCCAATGCCTTTCCAAATGTGCCCATCTGGATGATTGCCTCATCCTTTAGATTAAAATGCTCGGATATCCCTTTCCCATTCTTTCCTAAGACACCTGTTGCATGGGCATCATCTATCATTATCATGCCTGAATTATCTTTAGCTATATCTAAGAGTTGAGGGAGAGGTGCTATATCACCGTCCATACTGAATACACTATCAGTTATTATAAACAACTGGTCATATTGCCCCCTTTTAGTTGATACAATCCTCTGCAGGTCATCTATATCCTTATGTTTATATATGTAAAACTTTGCCCTGCTTAACTTACATCCATCCACTATACTCGCATGATTTAATCTATCACCGATTATTAGATCCTTTTCCTTCATTATGGTGGATATTATCCCTATATTTGCCATATATCCTGTACTAAATACCAGTGATGCTTCTGTCTCTTTAAACTGAGCTATCCTATTCTCTAATTCATTATGGAGAGAGAGGTTTCCTGATAATAACCGGGACGCGCCTGTGCCAATACCATATTCCTTTGCAGCCTTTATTGCAGCCTTTATTAATTCAGGATGGTCTGACAGACCAAGATAATCATTGGAAGAGAGGAGAATCATCTCTTTGCCGTCAATTACAATTCTGGATGATCTCCTTTTCTCTATTGTTGTCAACCTGCGGAACAGCCCTCTTTGTTTAAGGACACTCAATTCTTCATTATATCCCCTCATATTAATCTGTCATTAGACTTTATAATGCGTATGATTTTACTATGCAAATCCCCCCTGCCCCCCCTTTAGCAAAGGGGGGCAGGGGGGATTTGTTCTTCGGATTGATATTTACCTTTCCACAAGATATTGGGTAATTGCTATGTTTACTTATATCTCCCTTATATTATAACCAAAATCCTTTATCATCTGGATATCCCTGACAGGATCTCTTCCCATAAGTGTGAGATAATTTCCTATCATCATACTATCTGCCCCACAGTAAAAGATAAATGAATGCAGGTCTCTAAGGAATGTATGCCTTCCTCCGCATATTCTGATATCCTTATCCGGAAGGATAAATCTAAAGATGGCAATGGTCTTTAATGTCTCCATTGGAGATAGAGGTGTTATATGTTCAAGAGGTGTCCCTTGTATAGGCATCAGAAAGTTTAAAGGTACTGAATCTATATCAAGTCCATGAATAGCAAAAGCCATATCTATCCTATCTCTGATATCCTCTCCCATCCCCAATATCCCCCCACAGCATACAGAGAGTCCTGCCTCTTTTGCCCTGATAATTGTCTCTACCTTTTCTTTCCATCTATGTGTAGTGCATATCTCTGGGAAGAATGATTCAGATGTCTCTAAATTATGATGGAATCTGTCCAGCCCGGCCTCTTTTAATGCAATAAATTCCTCATTGCTGAGGATACCCAATGTGGCACAGCTATACAGACCTAAATCCTTTATCCTTCTGATCCCTTCACAGATATTTTTTAACTCCTCTTCATTCTCTATCCCTCTACCGCTTGTAGATATACAGAATCTCATCGCCCCATTTTTCATGGCATCTCTTGCTGCGTCTATAATTTTTTCTATCGGAATAAGGTTATATTTTTCAATAAATGCAGTAGATATAGAGGACTGGGCACAAAAGCTGCAATTTTCTAAACATATCCCTGATTTGGCATTTACAACAGAACATAGGTCTATTAAATCACCCTTAAATCTCTTCCTTATCTTATCTGCTGCACAAAACAGCTCATTAATATCCTCCTCTATCTCTATCAGATCGTATACCTTATCCTTTGAAACAGTATCACCTGCTAAAATCTTATCTCTTAACCTTTCTATAGCGTTCATACCATTTCTCCTTAAAAGCATCTAATCTATATGATGGACATATTCAGAGATCTCACCTCACTTCCTGTATCAGGTTGTACAGTTAATCAGTATTCTACAGAGCTGCTGATAAGGACTGGATTGCGGAGGCAACAAGGGATATACAGGGAATTATAGGATATACCTTGTAAGATCTTCATTCTTTACAATATCAGATAAACGTTCTTTTACATACGTTCCATCTATCTTAACATGCTTGTTCGGAAGTTCGGGTGCATTAAAAGAGACATCATCCAACAGTTTTTCCATTATTGTAAATAGCCTTCTTGCTCCAATATTTTCTGTGCCTTCGTTAACCTGAACTGCAATGGACGCGATCTCTTCAATAGAGTCTCTGGTGAATTCCAGTTTCACATCTTCTGCCTCAAGCAGGGCGACATATTGTTTAATAAGAGCATTCTTTGGTTCTGTAAGGATTCTTGCAAAGGCGTCCTTTCCAAGCAGATCAAGCTCCACCCTTATAGGAAACCTGCCCTGAAGCTCAGGGATGAGATCGGAAGGCTTTGAGACATAAAATGCCCCTGATGCAATGAACAGGATATGATCTGTTTTAACCATTCCATATTTAGTATTTACTGTTGAGCCTTCTACTATTGGCAGCAGATCTCTCTGGACACCTTCTCTTGAGACATCAGGACCCTGTCCCCCCTCTTTACCGGCAATCTTATCAATCTCATCTAAAAAGATAATCCCTGATTGTTCTACCCTTTTAATAGCCTCTCTTACTACAACATCCATGTCTATAAGTTTATTTGCCTCTTCCTGATGAAGGAGTCTCAGGGCTTCAGGAACCTTTATCTTCCTCTTCTTTTTCTTCCCAAAGAAGCCGCCAAACATCTCTTTCAGGTTTATCTCAAGCTCTTCCATTCCAACATTAGATACAACACCAATAGGGAGAGTCTTTTCTTTTGTCTCCAATTCTATATATCTATCGTCAAGTTTTCCATTTCTTAACTGCAGACGCAACTTTTCTCTTGTCTTCTCAAACCTATCACTATGCTGAGGTGAAGGTTTCCCCAGTTTGGTCTCATCATATATTCCCGGCGGGGATTTAACCGGTGCAGGCAATAAGATATCCAGCAGTCTCTCTTCAGCCATCTTTGCTGCCTTTTCCTGAACAACCTCCATAAACTCACTCTTTATCATATTTACAGACAGCTCTGTCAACTCTCTTATCATTGATTCTACATCTCTTCCTACATAACCTACTTCTGTAAACTTGGATGCCTCAATTTTTAGAAAAGGGGCCTGGGATAATTTTGCTATTCTCCTTGATATCTCAGTCTTTCCCACCCCGGTTGGTCCTATCATAATAATATTCTTTGGGAGTACCTCATCCCTCAGACCTTCTGGCAGTTTCTGCCTTCGCCATCTGTTTCTCAGGGCAATAGCCACCATTCTCTTGGCATTTTTCTGACCAATAATATATTTATCCAGTTCTTCTACAATCTCTCTTGGTAACAGAGAGTCAATACCACCTTCTTTTCTCTTTAAAATCTCCTCTGAGATATTTTTAGCTTGATTAGATGTTTCATTATTCATTGATTAAAGCTCCTCTATAATAATCTCCTTGTTAGTATATATACATATATCACCTGCTATCTTCATAGCCTCTTCAACAATTGTACGACATTCTTTATCTGAATTTGTAATCATTGCCCTTGCTGCTGCCAGTGCATACGGACCACCTGACCCTATAGCCAATATTCCATCCTCTGGTTCTATTACATCACCCATCCCTGATATGATAAAGGAACAGTTTGTATCAGCCACAATAAGAAGTGCCTCTAATTTCCTCAATATCTTATCAGAACGCCAGTCTTTTGCCAGCTCAACAGCCCCCCTCGTAAGATTCCCCCTGTATTTCTCCAATTTTGCCTCAAATCTTTCAAATAATGTAAAGGCATCAGCAGTAGCGCCTGCAAAACCAGCCAGAACACTATTGTTATACATCTTGCGGATCTTTTTAGCATTTTTTTTCATTATAGTGTTCCCTAATGTTACCTGTCCATCTCCTCCCATAACAACCTTATCTTTATGTCTAATACAAAGAACCGTAGTACCTTTAAACACATCTCCCTCCCAATATATCATTATATCTTTCTTTCTATAAATTATTTTTTATTATATTACCAGACTTCTTATATTAATTTCAACTTGAATCAACATTACAGAAAGAGACAAGGTAACTATTCAGCTAATTACAGGGCAAGGGGTGGAAAAGAACTTATAGCCTCACCCTTAGCATTTAGTTCTGATTACTCATTGAGACCTGTTCTAAAATGATGTTGTTCTATTGTAACTATTCAGCTAATACAGAGTGAGGGGTGGAAAAGAGTTTATAGCGTCA
>JBHHUU010000176.1:0-4516 GCA_046753905.1 Nitrospirota bacterium
AGGTAACGCTATAAACTCTTTTCCACCCCTCACTCTGTATTAGCTGAATAGTTACTAAAATTGTAGAAATTGTTCATGTCATGATATAGGATGGGGTGCAGGGTTTAAAAAGATAAAGATGAGAGCTAAGAAATCACTTGGACAGCATTTTTTAAGAGATATGGATATAGTTCAAAGGATAGTGGGGTGTGCTGATATCACTGCTGAAGATATAGTATTGGAGATAGGGGCAGGTACTGGTATCCTGACAAAAGCACTGGCAACAAAGGCAGGTAAGGTTATAGCCCTTGAGATAGATGATAGACTCTGCAATGGACTAAAAAAGATATCTTCCTGCTATAATAATATTAAGTTTGTCCATACAGATGTCCTATCTTTTGATTATAATGAGATAAAGGGGAGATTCAAGGTCATAGCCAACCTTCCATATTATATATCCACCCCTATTATCTTTAATCTTCTTAAAAATGACACAAATGTCATATCAATGGTCTTAATGTTACAGAAAGAGGTGGCAGAGAGGATAGTTTCTCTCCCGAATAAAAAGAGTTATGGTCTCCTTTCCATTGCAGTCCAGTTTTACAGCAATCCAGAGATACTTTTTTGTGTTGATAAATCTCATTTCTCACCAATGCCAGATGTAGACTCAGCAGTCGTGAGGATAGTTCCCAAAACCATGCCTGATATAAGAGTTAAGGATGAAGGATTCTTTTTTACAGTAGTAAAGGCATCTTTTGCACACAGGAGAAAATTTCTCATAAATTCTCTGATAAATAGAGGATATCCGCCTGAGATTATAAGAAAAGGGCTGACAGCATGTAATATTGACCTTAAGAGAAGACCTGAGACCTTAACAATAGAGGAATTTGGCTGTCTTTCAGATTTTCTATTTGAATTAAACTTATAACCTGTGATAGGATGATTTAATATTGATAAAAAGTAACTATTCAGCTATTACAGGGTGAGGGGTGGAAAAGAGTTTATAGCGTTACCTTAGCGATTAGGTCTCACTACTTATAGAGACCTGATCTGAAATGATGCTCTTCCACCTGAATGAACTTATTATAATCATACGCATTATAAAGTCTTTG
Source organism: Nitrospirota bacterium (assembly GCA_046753905.1). Classification (GTDB taxonomy): domain Bacteria; phylum Nitrospirota; class Nitrospiria; order JBHHUU01; family JBHHUU01; genus JBHHUU01. The sequence goes on from JBHHUU010000176.1 coordinate 1,092, forward strand.
GAACTTTTCACCCTGTAATAGCTGAATAGTTACGATAAAAAGGGGATATTTTAAAATTAAGGATGGAAAATAATACAGAGATACCACTTTCTATTATACCTTTAGGCGGAGTAGGTGAAATAGGTCTGAACATGACCATATTTCAATGGCAGGATGATATTCTTGTTGTGGACGCTGGTCTGATGTTTCCTGAAGAAGAGATGCTTGGTGTGGATATTGTAATCCCTGATATTACTTATCTGAAAGAGCATAAAGATAAGATCAAAGGGATAATACTCACACATGGACATGAAGACCATATAGGTGCAATTCCTTATATCTTAAAGGATATTACTGCTCCATTGTATGGAACACCACTGACATTGGGTCTCATATCTCAAAAGTTAACTGAACATAAGATAGATGATTGTGAACTTATCTCAATAAAACCGCATGATATTTGTGATATAGGTGTATTTAAAGTAGAGTTTATAAGAGTCACACACAGTATTGTTGATGGTGTAGGACTGGGAATAACAACACCTGTTGGAAAGATAGTTCATACAGGAGACTTTAAGGTAGACCAGACACCTGTTGACGGAGAGGTGCTGGATTTTCAGAAGTTTGGTGAATATGGAAATAAAGGAACGCTTGTCCTCCTCTCTGATAGTACTAATTCAGAGAGACCAGGGTATACTCTGTCTGAGAAAGAGATAACTCGGGAGTTTAATAATATATTTGCCAATGCTAAAGGCAGGATAATAGTTGCAACTTTTGCCTCTAATATCCACAGGATTCAGCAGATAGTAGATGTTGCCGCCAGATATGACAGAAAGATATTTATTGATGGAAGAAGTATGATAAATAATGCAGATATGGCAATGAGACTGGGATATCTTAATATCAATCCAGATACATGGCTTAAACTTGGCAGACTGGATTCCCTCAGGGATAATGAGATAGTTATCATTACTACGGGGAGTCAGGGAGAACCAATGTCTTCTTTATTCAGACTTGCAATGAATGAGCATAAGAATATAAAGATAAAAAAGGGAGACCTTGTGATCATTTCAGCAAGGGTAATACCAGGTAATGAACGGGCAATAGGGAGGCTGATTAATCATCTTTTCAAAAGAGGGGCAAAGGTAGTCTATGAGCTTGTATCTGACATACATGTCTCTGGTCATGCAAGTCAGGAAGAACAAAAGATGATGATCAATCTGATAAAACCCAGATACTTTATTCCTGTGCATGGAGAGTATAGACAGTTATACTGTCATGCAGAAATTGCAGAAAAGCTCAATATTAAAAGAGAAAATATATTTATTCTTGAGGATGGAGAGGAGGTTCAGTTTACTGCAGACAGAGGATGGAGAACTGGACATGTCAGTGCAGGGAGGGTGTTTGTAGATGGCAAAAGAGTGGGTGATGTTGGTAATATAGTATTGAGGGATAGACAGAGGATAGGAAAGGATGGAATTATCATAGTCATAATAGGTATTGAAAAGATGAATGGTCAGATTATGACAGGACCAGAGATCATATCAAGGGGATTTATATTTGAAGAAGAGGCCACTGATATCCTTGATGAAATGAAGAGAATTGTGGTTGAACTTCTGAATGGATTAAATCTTGAGGAAAAATCTGAGTGGATAGTGGTTAAGACACGAGTAAATAGTCTCTTAAAAAAATATATTCAGAAAAATATAAATAGACGACCAATGATTATACCCATAATAATAGAGATGTGATCTATATACATAATGGGATTCCACAACAGAGATAGAAATTATCCTCCCTCTTCCCTCTCCCATGAGGGAAGAGGGAAGGGTGAGGGGGGGTATTTGCATAGCAAAACCCTTCTATAATATTGACTATAATCAATAAGTTATGATATATAATTGGTAATTACATGTAGTTTAGATATACCAATTGTAAGTTTTGAGCGAGAGTGGCGGAATCGGCAGACGCACTAGACTTAGGATCTAGCGGGATAACCGTGGGGGTTCGACTCCCCCCTCTCGCACCAGAAAACAAGAAAGATCATACAATTATGAAAGTTGATATAGAAGAGATAAATTCAGTAAAAAAGATCCTCATGATTGAAATTGATGATTCTGTGGTAAAAGAAGAGAGGGAATCTCTCTATTCAGAGTTAAATAAGAGGGTCAAGATTCAGGGGTTTCGTCAGGGCAGGATTCCATTATATATGTTGGAAAAAAGGTATGGAAAGGAGGTAGAGGGGGAATTGGTCAAAAAATTGGTCCCCCAATATTTTGTAAAGGCAATAGAAGAGAATAATATTAAACCAGTGGAATCGCCGACTATAGAAGATGTTGAGTTAAGAGATGATTCCTCTCTAACATTTAAATCCACTGTAGAGGTAAAACCAGAGATAGAATTAAAGGATTATCGGGAAATAGGATCGAAGATAAAGAGAAGGAATATTACTGTATCTGAGGAAGATGTGGAGAAGGGGCTTAGATTTTTACAGGAACAGCATGGTCAGTTACATGCCTGTGAAGAAAATGAGAAGATTGAGAGAACAAGTTATGTTATAATAGATTATAGTGGATATATAGATGGCAAACCTGTAGAGGATATTCAACAGAAAGATTATCTTTTCCAATTAAATTCAAACAGATTCATTCCTGAGATAGAAGAAGAACTTATAGGTAAAAAGAAAGGTGATGAGATAGAAAAAATGGTTACGCTTTCACCAGACTTTCATATCAAGGAGATAGCAGGCAAAGAGATTAATTTTAAGGTGAAGATAAATGAGGTGAAGAAAAAGGTTTTGCAGGATATAGATAACGACTTTGCAAGAGAGATAGGAGATTTTGCAACCCTTGATGAGTTAAAAGCTAAAATCAGAGAATCGTTAGAGGTAAAGTTAAAGAGGGAAGAGAGATTGAAAGAGAAGGAGATGGTAATAAAAGAACTTATCAGTCTTCATTCTTTTGAACTCCCTTCATCATTAGTAGAGAGGGAAACAAAAGATATAGTCAGACATCTAAAATCGGCATCTAATCAGGATGAAAGCAGAGAAAACTCAGCAGAAGATGTGTATGTTAAAGAGGAATATAAATCTCTGGCAAGGGAACGGGTTATGGGGAGACTTATACTTGAAGCAATTGCAGAAAAGGAAAAGATAGAGGTAAAGGAAGAAGAGATAGAAGAGGAGATAAACACCATTGCAAGGGAGAATTCTTCTACTCCGGAACATATAAAAAAGACCATAATAAATAATGAGGGTTCATTAGACGGGTTAAAGGGAAAAATTATAGAAGATAAGATTGTAGATTTAATATTTTCCAATACGATTTATTAAAGATAAACAGCAATTCAAGAAAGATGAGTAACTATTCAGTTAATACAGAGCAAGGGGTTTCAAAGACTTTATAATGCGTATGATTATAATAAGTTTATTCAGATACAACAGCATC
>JBHHUU010000177.1:0-4505 GCA_046753905.1 Nitrospirota bacterium
TAACACATCAAGTGTAACTTAATGAGTGGTCCAGTTTTTCCAGCCCATTATATTTTTTTTGACACTATGCTTCGCCGAGAATTGCTGATAGCTCCAACAAATATTTGACAAATATAGAACAGCTATGATATTAAGATATGAAACAATTTTTTATCTAAAATAAAAGTAACTATTCAGTTAATACAGGATGAAAGTTTCCAAAGACTTTATAATGCGTATGATTATAATAAGTTTATTCAGATACAACAGCATCATTTCAGATCAGGTCTCTATAAGTAGTGAGACCTAATCGCTAATGTGACGCTATAAACTCTTTTCCACCTCTCACCCTGTATTAGCTGAATAGTTACTAATAAATAAATGGTTTGAAAGTATAATGAATAAAGACTCTCCCTGGGTTACATCTCTCTTGAGCAGTATATTAATAAGTTATGTGGAATCACATAGATATGACCCTGAGAAGAGGATAGATTACAGAGAGATAGTCAACACTGTTGAAGGATTTGAGCATATTAAAGCCCCTGGTACATTTTTAAAAGACCATAACTACTGGATACCACATATCATCTTAAAAAACCTCCTCAAAAGGTGTGAAGAGATAATGAGTGATAAAGAAGTATCTTATCACGCGGCAGTAGCCTATTTTGATGCATCAAGAAAGCGGATTCCATCCCTGTTAGAGATTATTGCCAGGACATTAAATGATGTTGCAAAGGTAATTACATATTCCCATCTATGGGCATCTGCATATACAAATTATATGAAATTACAATCATTTGAAAGAGGAGGAAATGATAAAGATATATATATCATCTCCCAATTTAATATTATTGAGCCGTCAATAGGGAATATACTCCTGATAAGGGGAAATTATGAGGGGTTTACAAGGATATATGATTTTGTAGAAGAGGTAATATGTAATGAAGAGATATCACAGGTCAGACTCCAGAATATATTAGATGAGTTTGGAAACTACTATATTGAAAAGATAGGAGATAGGCTTTTAGTAAAAGAAAAGGACACATCTCATCTAATAATTGAGGCAAAAGAGGTTACTTTAAAGAGAGAAACTATATCTCCCAAAAGCATGAGTATATGCGAATCATCTATTATCCCATTAGTCAATGGGCAAATATCTCTCCTTACAAAAGAGGTAGTTGATAATTCTGTTACAGGCGATATAAGAGATAAGGTGGTAATCATAACAAAGGGCGGCACATTAACAAATAGAGGGATACCCTATTTTATTAAAGAGGGAAGAATATTTAATGCCCCTTATTCTTTATATAGATTTAGCTGGGTGGAAAAAGAAAGGGGTATAGGAAATAGATTGACCAATAATAAAGGAGAGAGGATACCATATCTCTTATTTAAACACCTGCAAGAGGTAAGAGAAGGTCAAAAAAGGATGCTTGGCTATATTATAGAAAATAAGAGTATTCAGAGAGAAAATATGGTATTAAAGGAGGAGATATCATCTTATATCAGCAATCATAAGATCATTGGAGAGAGCAGGTGTATGAAAGAACTGCTCAAAATGATCAGGGTTATCTCAGAGACAGATTCAACTGTCTTAATATATGGAGAGACAGGAACAGGAAAAGAGATGGCAGCCCGTTCTATTCATTATAATAGCAGGAAAAAGAATGGAAGGTTTATTGCCATTAATTGCGGGGCTATATCAGAAAGTCTTTTGGAGACAGAACTCTTTGGTCATGAGAAAGGCGCCTTTACAGGGGCTGTCAAAAGGAAGAAGGGAAAGTTTGAACTGGCTGATGGCGGAACACTATTTCTGGATGAAATAGGAGATATTTCACAGAGTATGCAGGTAAGACTCTTAAGGGTATTACAGGAGAGGGAGTTTCAAAGGGTAGGAGGAAATGAAGATATTAAGGTAGATTTAAAGATCATATCAGCTACGAATAAGGATCTTATAGAGCTTGTAAGAAATGGCAAATTCAGGATGGACCTCTATTACAGGTTAAATGTCATACATATTAATCTGCCGCCTTTGAGGGAAAGGAGAGAAGATATCTCTATCCTTTCAAAACACTTTGTGAACAAGTATAATATCAGACTTAATAAAAGGATAACAGGGGTATCAGAGGATGCACTCTCTATCATGGAGAGATATCACTGGCCAGGCAATGTCCGTGAACTGGAGAATATAATAGAGAGGGCAATGACATTGGCAGTGAATAAGACCATTATTACCCCTGATTTGCTGCCAATAGAGATAAGGAATACTAATACAGACAGATTAGATTTTCAGGATAACTTTTTAATTGAAGATATTATCAATAGAATAAACTGGGATACCATCTCTAATGTTATAGAGAGTGAGGGCTCTTTTGATTCTCTGATAAAGAGAGTTGAATTAAGTTTTATCAAAAAGGCTATTAAAGAACATGGAGGAAATAAGACAATGGCTGCCTTTGCCTTAAAGAGGAGTTACAGATGGCTTAGGAAGGTAGAAAAGAGCTTAGATTCGTAATTATAAGCCCTTACATTATCAGCATGGCATCTCCATAACTGTAGAACCTGTATCTATTCTTTACCGCCTCGTCGTATGCCTTTTTAATTAATTCCGTGCCTGCAAATGCAGAGACCAGCATAAAGAGGGTACTCATAGGGAGGTGCAGATTAGTAATCAGTCCATTGATCGCCTTAAACCTATACCCTGGATAGATAAACAGGTCTGTATTTCCCTTTAGTGCTTCATAATGATTACCCCTTATATCCTCTATAACACTCTCTATCACCCTTGTTGAGGTAGTGCCTGTTGTAATTATTCGTCTTCCTTCATTAATTGCCATCCTTATGGCAGCGAGAGCATTTCTTGTTACCTCAAAATCTTCTGTCTCCATCTTATGCCTCTCAATATTATCTTCTCTCACAGGTTGAAATGTCCCTCTTCCAATATGGAGGGTAATATAGCTTATCTCTACTCCCTTTAACTCTATCTTTCTTAAAAGTTTGTTTGTGAAATGCAGACCGGCGGTAGGGGCAGCGATTGAACCATCATGTCTGGCATATACTGTCTGGTATCTGCCTGTGTCCTCACTGCCGATCTCTTCAGGTCCCCTTTTTATATATGGGGGGAGAGGAGTTTTCCCAATCCTCTGCAATATCTCTGATGGATTCTCATTACTACTAAACACTATCTCTCTTATTTCCTTATCCCTGTAACCTGTAATTCTCCCTGTCAACCCCTCCTCAAATATTATCTCCTGACCAATATTTGTCCTCCCCTTTATTAATGCCTCCCATCTGTCTACTCTGGAGATATATCTCCCCCTTCCCCCCTTTATTAAAGAGGGATCAGATGGGGATATACATCCATTCTTATTTATGCCTACTCTGTCGGCATGTCTGTTTTTTGATACCCTCTTTAATAACAGTACCTCTACCCTGCCACCTGTCTTTGCCTTTTTCCCAAAGAGCCTTGCAGGCAACACCTTTGTATTATTTAATAGCAGCAGATCACCTCTGTTAAGATAGTCCGTAATATCAGAAAAGACCCTGTGTTTTATCTCTCCGCTCTTTCTGTTAAGCACAAGTAATCTGGACTTCTCTCTTGCCTTAACAGGATATTGAGCTATCAGTTTCTCATCTAAATTATAATCAAAGTCTGAAAGTCTCATGGTATTTCCTCTCTACCTCCTTCTACGTCTTACTATCTTTGTTCCAGGGTAGTAGTGTTTCAATATTTCATTAAACCTGTATCCTAAATCTGCCATCCCCTTAGCGCCCCACTGACACAGACCAAGCCCATGTCCTGCTCCATGTCCTGATAAATGGATATCATCATTCATTTCCACTATCTCAAATTTTGTGCTTGGCAAAAAAGTATTACCTACTATTCGTCTGAACTCCCCTCCTTTCAGAAATAGCTCTCCTTTAGAATGGATGATCCTAATACCCATTATCCTCCCCATTTTGCTCCTGAGATATGGGGTAATAGAAGCGATTGTTCCCATCGGATAGATGCGTTTCAACCTATCTTCTACATCTTCTATCCTGATTATTTTGTCCCATGAATAAAATGGCGACTCTTTATCAAAAGGACATGAAACACCCTTTAGATATGGAAGATTTTTGGACCATATCTCTTCGGCATCCTCTGTTGGTCCTGCTGAAGTAGAATGATAGACAGAAAGTATTATCCCCCCGTTATAGGTTAATATTAGTCCCTTTGTATCAGAAACAGCCTTATTTGTTCTGACAGTCTCTCCATTTTTTCCTCCGTATACCTGATCACCTGTTGTAGAGACCAGATCAAACCTTCTCTCTTTATTAGCTTTCTTCTGATAAAGGGCGTATGTTCTTGCTATTACTGACTGAGCCTTTAACGCCTCCATATTCCAACTAGAAGGCATCTCCATAGGAACTACCCCTTTAAGATATTCTTCTATCTCAATCCTATTAATTATCAGAAGTCTTCTCCCAGTTTTGATAATATCAAATATACCGCCATATTTTTTATCTTTTATGGTTAATTTGCC
>JBHHUU010000178.1:0-4474 GCA_046753905.1 Nitrospirota bacterium
CTCATGAGCAGACTTGCTCACCCCCAAGTATGAAAATGTATTTTCATAGTAAAAATTTGTAACTATTCAAGAAAATATGTTTTCGTAAAGTCTAATCTGTCAATTAATCTTTAATTATTTCGTCAATAGATTGACGCAACCCTTTCCCTCTTTTTTATTATTCCTGAGATTCCTATTATTAAGTAGGGGAATTTTTATAGAAAAAACATGGCATACTTATTGCAAGAAATCTATTTATGGGTCAGAAATAATGAGGGTGGTTTAACTTAACTATGGATTTACAAAATAAAAAGGTTTTAATTACAGGAGCTGATGGTTTTATAGGAAGCCATCTGGTTGAATATCTGCTTAACGAAGGCTGTAAAGTAAAGGCATTTGTCTATTATAATTCTTTTAATTCATGGGGATGGCTTGATACCTTACCTGCTAAAAAACTCAGGAGGATAGAGGTTGTGACCGGCGATATTAGGGACCCGAATGGGGTCAGGAGAGCAGTTAAAGATGTAGAAATAATATTTCACCTCGCAGCATTAATTGGTATCCCTTTTTCATACCATTCACCAGACATGTATATAGATACAAATATAAAAGGTACGCTAAATATATTGCAGGCAGGCAGAGATCATAACATCAAAAGGCTTATTGTAACATCAACATCAGAGGTATATGGAACAGCCAAATATATACCTATTAATGAAAGACATCCCATACAACCTCAGTCGCCCTATTCTGCTGCAAAAATAGGGTCTGATGCAATAACAGAAAGTTTTTACAGGTCGTTTGACCTTCCAGTAGTAATTGCAAGGCCGTTTAATACATACGGTCCGCGCCAATCTGCAAGGGCTGTTATTCCAACCATAATCATTCAGTTTTTAAATGGCAGCAGTGAGATAAAGCTCGGATCAATCTATCCCACAAGAGATTTAAATTATATAAGTGATATTTGCAATGGGTTTATAGCCCTTGCAAAATGTGATAAAGCCATCGGAAAAACGGTCAATATAGGTTCAGGACGGGAGGTATCTATTAGAGAGGTTGTGAAACTGGTAAAGGAAGAGATAAATCCTGATGCAAGAATAGTTTATGACGATCTGAGAAAGAGACCTGATAAGAGTGAAGTAGAACGGCTGGTATGTGACAATAGCCTGATAAGAGAACTTACAGGATGGCAGTCAGAGGTCTCTTTAGAAAAAGGTATATTGCAGACAATAAAATGGTTTAAAGATAAAAGGAATCTCAACAGATATAAATGGGATATCTATAATGTCTGATATTGCTGTTACAAGGGATATTATCCCTCTATCAGAGCCAGAGATATCTGGCAATGAATGGACATATATTAAGGAGTGTCTTGATACTGGATGGGTATCATCTGCGGGCTGTTATGTAGATATGTTTGAAAGGAGGGTTGCAGATTATGTTGGAACTAAATATGCTGTTGCGACTGTTAATGGGACATCGGCTCTTCATATAAGCCTGATTTCATGCGGAGTTCAATCAGAAGATGAGGTTATTGTACCTACACTTACTTTTATTGCCCCTGTGAATGTAGTCAGATATTGCGGGGCATATCCTGTCTTTCTTGATTGTAATATGAATAATCCTTGCATGGATACTCAGAAGACATCTGATTTTATTAATAATGAGTGTGAACAGCGAAAGGATGGCTATACTTATAATAAGAAAACTGGGAGGAGGATAAAGGCAATTATCCCTGTCCATATATTTGGACATCCTGTTGATATGGACTCACTACTTGATATCTGTGAAAAGGCTAACATTGAAATTATAGAAGATGCTGCTGAGAGTCTTGGTTCTGAATATAAAGGAAAAATGACAGGTTCCTTTGGTACTTTTGGCTGTTTTTCATTTAACGGGAATAAGATTATTACTACAGGCGGAGGCGGAATGATTGCCACGGATGATGAAGCCCTTGCAAAAAGAGCCAGGCACCTAACAACTCAGGCTAAGAGTGATCCTTTTGAATATAACCATGATGAGATAGGCTATAACTACAGACTTACCAATATACAGGCTGCCATGGGCATTGCCCAGATAGAGAGAATTAAAGATTTTATTGAAATAAAGAGAAGGAATGCAGTTCTATACAGAGACCTGCTGTCAGATATTGAGGAGATAAGATTTCTATGGGAGAGACCATGGGAGAGGAACAATTTCTGGTTTTATACGATTGAGGTGTTAAGGGGAGATAAAAGCCCCCTGATTGAATATCTATTGTCGAGGGATATTCAAATACGGGCTGTATGGAAGTTGATACATACCATGCCAATGTATAAGGAGTGTCAGACATATTTTATTGAGAATGCCTTTAGGTATTATGAAAACTGTATAAATCTTCCATGCAGTGTGAGTATAAAAAAGGAAGAGATAGAGTATGTGGTGGAAAGTATTAAGAGTTTTTATGATTAACATACCCCTAATCCTATCCCATCATGGAAGAGGGTTAGGGTGAGGAAGAAGAGGGTATTAACCAGATATGGAGAGAGTTATCGTATTGGGTGGAGGAGGACATGCAAGGGTCTTGATAGACCTTTTCAGGATGTGTGGGGACTATGAGATAGCAGGCATATTAGACCCACAATTTAGAAAAGGTACAAAAATTATGAGTCTGCCTGTATTAGGAGGGGATGAATTGCTTAAAAGCTCTTTTGATAAAGGTATTAAGTCTGCGTGTATAGGGGTAGGAACAACAGGTGATAATAGGGTTCGTATAAGATTGTGTGAGATGGCGAAAGAGATAGGCTATAAAATCCCTTTTTTGATCCATCCCTCTGCAATGGTATCTAAATCTGTAAGACTAAATGACGGGGTTCAGGTAATGGCAGGCGCTGTTATACAGGTAGATTCCTCTATTGGCAGTAATTCCATTATTAATAGCGGCGCTATAATTGAGCATGACTCTATTATTGGTAGTAATGTACATATATGTCCTGGTGCTATTATAAATGGAGGCACTGTTATAGGTGATAATTCCTTTATAGGAGCAGGTGCAACAATTATACATGGGATTAAGATAGGCAGAGACGCTGTCATAGCAGCAGGAGCTGTAGTGATCCATGATCTCCCTGACAGAATAAAGGTAATGGGAGTGCCCGCAAGGAGGTGCAATGGATAGATGCTTCATAATTGCAGAGGCAGGTGTCAATCATAATGGAAGTGTTGAAACAGCAAGAAAGATGGTAGATGCAGCAATAGATAGCGGAGCTGATGCAGTAAAGTTTCAGACCTTTAATGCAGTAAAGATGATAAGCAGGTTTGCACCAAAGGCAGAATATCAAAAGAAGACAACGGCTGCTGATGAATCCCAGCTTAGCATGGTAAAAAGGTTAGAGATTGATAAAAATGGCTATAAAATGCTTATAGATTATTGTAATGAAAAGGGGATAATTTTTATTTCATCACCTTTTGATCTGGAAAGTATAGATATGCTTGATGAACTTGGTCTTGCAATATTTAAGATACCATCAGGCGAGATAACAAATCTTCCTTATCTAAGAAAGGTCGGCAGCCTGAATAAAAGGATAATCATGTCAACAGGCATGGCAGATTTAGGCGAAATAGAGGATGCACTGGATATCATTACAGAGGCAGGGACAAAGAGAGAAGATATAACTGTTCTGCATTGTAATACAGAGTATCCTACCCCAATGGATGATGTAAATCTCACTGCTATGCTTACAATAAAAGAAGCCATGAAGGTAATTATAGGATATTCTGACCATACCTCTGGCATAGAAGTACCAATTGCAGCAGCAGCCTTGGGGGCAACGGTTATAGAAAAACATTTTACGCTTGATAAAGATGATGAAGGTCCTGACTCTCAGGCGTCTATAGAGCCTGATGAGTTACAGGCAATGGTAAGGGCAATAAGGGGTATAGAGAAGGCATTAGGAGATGGCATAAAGAGACCTTCTTTATCAGAGTCAAAGAATAAACTAATGGTGAGAAAGAGTATCGTGGCATCAAGATATATCAGGAAGGGAGATATATTTACCGAAGAGAATATTACTGTAAAGAGACCTGAGACAGGCATAAGCCCCATGAAATGGGATGAAATAATAGGAAAAAGGGCTATAAGGGATTTTAAAGAAGATGAGATGATTAAAGTAAATGAGGTCTAATAGTTCATATGAGTATTCCCTATATAAAACTGAAGAAACACCATAATTATACTGCATTTTTCCTGACATTGGCATGTAACCTTCATTGTCCTTACTGTATAAATATGCATGAGAGAGAGTCAAGACATATAAGTGAAGAAAGAAAACATCTCTCTGTTGACAAATGGATAGAGGCTGCAAATCGTTTGCTCTTAAGAGATGACCTGCCCCTTACTCTACAAGGTGGAGAGCCGACCCTTTATAAAAACTTTTACAGGTTTGTCAATGAGGTCAAGAAACCAAAATCCACCGTCTCTAAATAAGCAGGGGTGTTTTTCTAGTTTTTTTTGATT
>JBHHUU010000179.1:0-4469 GCA_046753905.1 Nitrospirota bacterium
CTAATGATGAAGTCTCAAAAGTATATCAATCTCCTTCAACTTATTGGGTAATTACAGATAATGGACATAACTACTTGATTTTATTGGCGTCCCCAAGGGGATTTGAACCCCTGTTACCGCCGTGAAAGGGCGATGTCCTGGGCCAGACTAGACGATGGGGACACTTTTGTAATATAACATAATAATGATAATAAATCTATATTTTTTGTTTCTCAATAACTATTCAGCACAATAATACGCAATCAATTCATAAATTCGGGTAATTTTCCTTGGAATAATAGATTTAAAGCCTTAACAGAGCCTATCCCATTTTTTTCTGCAAGTAGAAAGATAGCTTCGTATCCGGCAAAATTTTATCTTTTTTTGTTCGTGTTGTCCTTATTATTTTTTAGAGAGCCTAACACCCGGTTATCTATTTTATTATCTTTATATTGATGCCATCACTATCTATTATTATTGTTCCCTCTATGTCTGTCCTCATCACCTTTGCGCCTATATCTTTATACCCCTCAATAACAGATGGGTCAGGTGCGTTATATATATTCTGTCCAACAGATATAACAGCTATGTCAGGTTTCACTCTTTTTATAAATTCAGTCATGTTATCTCCCCCACCATGATGAGGAACTTTAAGAATATGGGACATTAGCCCATCACCAAAGATATCTGCCAACTCTTTTTGAACAGAACTCTCTATATCTCCTGCAAACAGCATTACAATATCTTTATTAGTAATCTTTATTACTTATTACGATTGTCACCCAGTTCTAAGGGATGAAGTATATCAATCTTTATCCCGCCAACAAGAGATATCTTGTCTCCCCTTTTTATTATCCTTACAAGCGGGACACTAAAACCTTTTTATTTAATAAAATTAAATAGTTATAGCGAGCTGATTTATCCAGCACCCTGGCAGGAACACCCTGCTTTGTTTAGTTTTGTGTGCCTTTTTGCCAATATGCAGCCCTTATATAAACTGTTCTGATGGTTCTTCTCTATTACGTTTCCACTTTATCGAATTTCCAGTTTAAGTCATTTTTACTTGACAGGTTTTGTTATTGTTTAGTATTTTAAACTCGACTTACCGAGAATTGTTGATTGTCTCCGAATAAGAGTTGACCATCTCCTCTTAATTTATTAAAATTACCTGTGATATAATAATTATAACTATTTCCTATCTCTATGGAAGGAAGATGTATGCTAAAAGAGCTCTCCATTAAAAACTTTGCCATAATAGACAAACTTCATATTACTTTTTCAGATGGTCTAAATATACTTACAGGCGAAACAGGGGCAGGAAAATCAATAATCATAGATGCAGTGGAATTACTACTTGGTAAAAGGGCATCTACCGATCAAATACGCACAGGTTATCAGGATGCGTCTATAACAGGCGTCTTTGATATTTCACACGCAGAGGATGTAAAGGAGATACTGGAGAAAATTGGTCTGTGTCAGTCTGTTGCAGGTGATGAACTGATTATCAGGAGGATATTATCTCGGAGCGGTAAAAATAGGGTGTATATAAATGATGAGATAATCAGTCTATCATCTCTCTTAAGGGTTGGAGGTGAATTAATAGATATCCATGGACAGAATGAACATCAGTCTATCCTTAATACAGATAGACAGACCGATCTGTTAGATGCCTTTGGTGGGCTATTTCCTATTCGTAGTGAGTATGAGAGATATTATAATATCTTAAAACGGCATCAGAAAGAGCTATATAGATTAGAAGAACTGGAAAGAGACAGGCTAAAACAAGTGGAGTTTCTGAACTTTCAAAGGGATGAGATACTCGCTGCAGATCTGAAGGATGGAGAGGATGAAGAATTAGAAAGAGAGAGGAACCTGCTCTCCAATGCAGAGAAGTTATCCATCCTGTCAAATGAGGCATACCATATCCTGTATGTGGATGAAGATTCAATTCTGTCAGGATCAGCCAGAGTGGGAGAAAAGTTGAAAGAATTAAGCAGTATTGATAACTCTATTGACGGAGCACTAACACTATTTGAATCTGCATCTCTTCAATTGAAAGAGGTATCTGACATTATCAGGGACTATAAGGAAAAGATAGAGTACAACCCTGCTTTACTTGATGATATAGGAGAACGATTAGATATAATAAATAGATTAAAGAAGAAGTATGGAGATAGTATTAATGATATATTGTTATGCCTCTCTCAGATAGATAGAGAGATCGGAGAGATAGAAAGAGAGGATGAAAGACGCATAAAGCTAAAAGATGATATTGCCGCAGATACAAAGATTGTCTCTGACCTTGCCATGAGACTCTCTGATAAGAGAAATGATATAGGAAAAAAATTTGAAGAGAAGGTTGAAAAAGTGCTGAAAGACCTAAATATGGAGCATACAAGATTTAAGATCAGCATAAACAATAAAGTTACTCCATGCCTGAATAAAAAGGGGATGGATAGAATTGAATTCCTTATCTCTCCTGATATAGGTGAAAAACCAAAGCCCCTGTCAAGGGTCGCCTCTGGAGGAGAACTATCAAGGATCATGCTGGCATTAAAATCAATTCTGGCAGAAGTAGACAGGATACCTACCCTTACCTTTGATGAGGTGGACAGTGGTATTGGAGGGGGAGTTGCAGAGTCAGTTGGCAGGAGATTAAAAGATATTGCTAATAGCCATCAGGTCTTTTGTATCACACATCTGCCTCAGATAGCCAGTATGGCAGATAATCATTTCCTTGTTGAAAAGGTAATGAACAATAATCGGGCAGAGACAGTTGTAAAAGAGATAGATTATAATAAACGGATTAAAGAGATAGCAAGAATGCTTGGTGGAAAGACCCTTACAAAGGCTACAATTCAGCATGCAGAGGAGATGTTAAATTATGGCATTAATTCTGAAAAACATGGTAACTATTCAGCTAATACAGAGTGAGGAGTTAGGGTTACCATCCAATTCTTTCTATCCTTTCAGCCGCATCTGTCAATCTTTCTTTATTTATTGTCATGGAGAGCCTTATATATCCCTCTCCTGCATCTCCAAAACCGCTTCCAGGTGTAGTTACTATACCTGCCTTTGATAATAGGTGCATTGTAAAGCTGCTCGAGGTATAACCATCTGGAACCCTTATCCAGATATAAAAGGTAGCACTAGGATTTATTACATCAAGTCCTGATGCCTTAAGTCTGGGTATCAATATATCGCGTCTCTCCTGATATCTCTTTCTTATCTTATTTGTAACACTTTCATCAGAAGTTAATGCCTCTATTCCTGCCTCCTGAACTGCCTGAAATACCCCTGAATCAATATTGCTCTTTACCTTTCCAAGACAGGATATAATATCTTTGTTTCCTACAGCAGACCCTATACGCCATCCTGTCATATTGTATGTTTTTGACAGAGAATGAAACTCTATCCCCACATCTTTTGCTCCCTCTATCTCTAAAAAACTTATTGGTGGAGTACTATTAAAATATATCTCTGAATATGCCGCATCATGACAGATAATGATATCATTTTCTCTTGCAAACCTTATTGTCTCTTCAAAAAAGGATTTTGAAGCAGTAGCAGATGTAGGATTATTAGGATAGTTTAGAAACATAAGTTTTGTTTTCTTTGCAACAGCAGATGGTATTGCAGAGAGGTCAGGGAGAAAATTATTTTCTTTTAACAGAGGCATAAAATATGGTGCTCCACTTGCAAGGATAGTGCCTCCCTGATATACAGGATACCCCGGGTCAGGCACAAGTGCAAGATCACCCTGATTGATAAATGCGAGAGGTATATGACCTATCCCTTCTTTTGAACCTATTAATGTCAATACTTCAGCACAAGGATCCAATTTAACAGAAAATCGCCTCTTATACCATGATGCAACAGCCTCTCTGAAACTTAACATACCTTCATAAGACGGATATTGATGATTCTTCTGGTCTTTGACAGACTCTCTCAGCCTTTCCACAATATTTGAAGGTGCAGGTATATCAGGGTCGCCAACCCCGAGATTAATAATATCTATACCTTTACTAATAGCATCCTGCTTCATTTTGTCTAAAGAGGCAAACAAATAAGTTGGAAGGGCAGTTATCCTCTCTGCTGGTTCTATTTTTATGCCTGACATCTATTTTATCTCCTTATTTAGTAACTTCTCAATAAGTTGAGAGAAATCACCTTACTCCCTTTGGTAAAGGGGGAGTATAAGTTTTATGCTCGGGGGTGAACAACTCGTTCATGTATGTTTACTTTATAATCTATCTGCAGAGAGAAATAATATTATCTTGTCACCTGGGTATATTGTGTTTCCCCTTATATTATTCCATCTCTTTATCCTATAGATACTTACATCAAAATCTCTTGATAAATCCCACAAGGTATCTCCCCTCTTAACCCGATATGTGATGCTTTTAGAAAAGCTATTAGATATCTTCTCTCTTTCAGGAATGTTTAGATATTGTCCTGCCTTTATTCTATGTGAGTTGGCTATATGGTTT
>JBHHUU010000180.1:0-4449 GCA_046753905.1 Nitrospirota bacterium
GATCAGAATGTATATGGACATAAATGGAGGATAAAAAGCGTAGAATTTGTATTATCAGAGATTGAAATGCTTATCGAAAAATACAAAATAAATGCTATAATGTTTGACGATGATGAATTTGATCTTAACAAAAAATGGATTAGACATTTTTGTGAAGAGATTATTGAGAGAGAGTTGAAATTTATTTGGCATTGTAATAGCAGGTGCAACTATGCAGAAAAAGAGATTTACCTGCTTATGTATGATGCTGGCTGCAGGTCAGTTTCTTTTGGTATTGAATTTGGTAATCAGAAAATCCTTGATTTTGCAATGAAACAGTTAACAGTAGAACAGATTGAAAAAGGTGTCAAATATGCAAAGGGGGCAGGTCTCAATGTTGCTGGATATTTTATGATGGGGATGATGGGAGAAACAGAGGAGACGATCAAGGATACTATAAATTTAGCATTAAGATTACCCCTTGACTCTGGAAGTTTTGGATTAACTGTTCCTATGATTGGTACGGAACTTTATAATATGGCTCTCAGGGAAGGTTACATTTCAAAAGAATATTGGGGACAATGGGTAAGAACAAGAGCGTTAGTAAATATGACTAAAAATTTAAGTCAAAACCAACTAAATAAATATGTAAGGATGGCTAACTGGCAGTTCTTTTGGTCTCGGCCCAGACGAAGAATTCCTAAGACTATAAGGAAGATAATAATAAGACTCTTTCCAATTTTATACTTCTTTACAGGGAAAAAATTTGGGGAGGTTGTTTTTTTAGTTAATGGTGTAAGAAGATTTCTCAGAATACCACTTTCATAGACCTTTCTTTCTTATGATATACACAAAATATACTTGGAAACGGCTTGCAGGAAATTTTGTTGATAAATCGGGGAAAATTTTATTTAAATTGTTTTTACAGAAAAAAGATAAAAGATTTCACGGCAATTTAACAGGAATAAACCCCAAGAGAATTTTAGTCATAAGGTCTGATAGCATAGGAGATGTTGTACTCTCTACACCTCTTTTTTCAGTCCTACGGAAAAGATTTCCTGAAGCATACATAGCAGTAATGATTAGGACCATTGCAAAACATGTCTTGCTCGGCAATCCTGAAATCGATGAAGTTATTTTTCATGATGTTCCGTGGAATAGGGAAAGGACAAATCTCTTTAGGAAGTTCTCTTATCTTTTTTCTAAAAATGGTATTGGGTATCCCTATCAATTGTTTAAAATTGTAAATTATTTAAAGAGAAAACGATTTGATGTGGCAATTGACTTGCGGGGTGATTATAGGAATATCTTCTTTTTTACCTATCTTATAGGGGCAAGGTGTCGGATAAGTTTTAATAAAACAGGAGGCAGTTACTTTCTTACACATAGTTTGGAATATATCCCATCACATCATGAATTAGACAAAAACTTTAGAATTGCTCAACTTTTTGGCATTAAAAAGAGTGATGATTACAGGATTAAAATCCCTATTTCTAAAGATGATTATGATAAGGTAAATTATTTATTAGAGAATTTAGGGATCAAAGAAAATGACATTCTTATTGCCCTTCATCCTGGATCAAAACAAATTCAAAGATGGAGGGCAGAGAGGTTTGGAGAATTAGGAGATCGTTTAATAGAAATGTATAAGGCAAAGGTGTTGCTAACAGGTGTTTTAACAGACAAAGATTTAGAGGTAACGATTACGAAAAAGATAAAGGGAAATTTAACTTCACTAATTGGCAAGACCTCTCTCAAGGAACTAACGGCATTGATGAAAAGGATTAACCTGCTTATCTGTAATGATACTGGGGTATTGCATCTCGCATCTTTTATGAATACCCCAACAATAGCCTTGTTTGGTCCTACAGACCCAGAGGTTTATTCACACCGCAATATTACCGTTATAAGGAAAATACTTCCTTGTGTTCCTTGTAATATTGAAAAATGCAAGATAAAAAATCAGAAGCCTGGTGTATGTATGGATGAGTTAATCGTTGACGATATCTTCAGAAAAATTCATACACTATTGTCCAATTTTAAAGGGGTAAAGTAAATGAAAATATTATTACTTAATGCTCCTCCTCTTAAAACATTGGGCATTACTGGTCAGATTTATCCCCCTCTTGGGATATTGTACCTTGCCTCTTATGCAAGAGAGAAAAGAGGAGATTTTGAGATCAAGGCCATAGATGGGTATAAGGAAGATAGACAAGAATTAGTAAGTAGGATTGGAAAATACAATCCTGATGTGCTTGGTGTCTCTTTTACCACCCAGGCGGCTACTGGTGCTTACAAGTTGATCAATGAAGTGAAAGAGAGAAATAAAAAGATTTTTATTGTAACAGGTGGGGCTCATCCTACAATCATTCCAGAGGAAACTTTCAAAATATCAAAAGCCGATATGGTTGTAGTTGGTGAGGGTGAGGAGACCTTTCTTGAGATTTTGGAAAAAGTTGACAGTGATGAAAAAGAATTAAATTCTATTATGGGAACGGTGGTGTTACAAAATGGGAAGATTAATAGAAATCCAAAACGTCCTTTTATCCAAAACTTGGACGATATTCCTTTTCCTGCTCGGGATCTTCTGGATATCAGAAAATACCCTGGATATATGTACAAAAAATTCAAATATGACACAGATATTATCTCTGCTCGTGGGTGTCCTTTTGACTGTGTTTATTGCTCTAACCCTATCTGGAAACAGCAAAAACCGTGGTATCGACTCAGGTCTCCTCAAAATGTAGTAGATGAGATAGAACATATTATCGAAAATTATGGGATTAGAGAGATTTTTGATCAGACCGATGAGTTTAACGGAAGCAAAAGATGGGCAAAGGGTCTCTGTGATGAGATCATAAAGAGGAATCTGGATATAACCTGGAAGGCCCAAATGAGGGTAGATAATATAGATGAAGAATTGGCAGTAAAGTTGAAGAGGGCGGGTTTCTGGATGGGACTTTTTGGTCTGGAAAGTGCCAATGATAGTACATTGAAGGGAATAAAGAAGAAACAGACCTTAGAGCAAATGGATGGGGCACTAAATATTTTGAAAGAAAATGAAATTAAGTGCTTTGGGTTATTTATGGCCTTCAATGTTTGGGAAGATAATGGAAGTCTATGTTATGAAGGCAAAGAAGACTCTCTAAAAACATTAGAATATGTAAAAAGACTCATAAAAGAGAAAAAACTTCATCTCTTTGGCTGGTCTATGACAACCCCTTATCCTGGCAGCAAATTGTATGAAATTGCGGTAAAATATAATCTAATTGGCAAGGAATATGTTGGAAATTGGGAATATTTCGACTCTGGTGCAAACTTTCTAATGAAGCTTCCAGGGATAGAAGAAAGAGACTGGTTAGAGGTATTGAATGCAGGCAAAAGATTACAGACAAGATTGTTATTTAGTAGCGGCACATTCAATATAAGAGCAATGCCTCTCTACATGAAAAAGGCCTATCTTGTTGCCAAAAGGAATGTTGAAGGTTTTTTGAAACAGACTTTTGAAAGTGCTGACAGATGATTTGTATAGTCACCACTTGAGGCAGTCAATTGGAAGTAGCATTAGTAACAACATATAGATGTAATGCAAGATGCCACATGTGCAATATGTGGAAGTATCCCACTGAGGTTGATAGGGAGAGATAAGGACTGAGGTACTGAGTAGGCTTCCGAATTTAACCTTAACGATTAAAGGAAGGTTTGTGAAAGAATTTTCCCATTTGAACCTTTCTCAGGTATATGATGCGTTGTCTTTCTATTACGACCATAAGGAAAAAATGGACAAGGAAATAGGCGGATTGACATCTGCTTACAATAGTTTTTACTATATAGATAAGTAAAACTTTAAAAAAGGGGTAAAGATATGTCTACAACACTATCGGCCAAAGGACAGGTGACGATACCTAAGAAAATCAGGGATGTTCTTAGAATACATAGTGGAGATATGGTGGATTTCCTTCTTGATAAAGGTGAGGTAAAACTCAGGGTTGTAAAGAAGGGACAGGCAAAAGCCATAACCGGTTCTCTTAGTAAATATGTAAAGATAGGGTATTATGATGATGAGATAAGGGAAATAACAAAAAGGAAGATTGCAATTGAGACAGCCAAAGAAGACACAGAAGATACATCTGATTGACACAAATATTATCCTTAGATACCTGATAGGTGATGATCCAGAAAAAGCCGCCAGGGCTGTAGCCTTGATGGAGCGGGTAGAAGATGGTCTTCAAGATATTGAGATACCCTCTGTTGTTGTGGCTGAGATTATTTTGACCCTTGAAAAGTTTTATAATGTTCCCAGAGAGGAAATTGCCGATAAATTATTGACCATATTTTCCTTCAATGGCGTGCAGGGATATGAAAAGAAGATTATTGTAAAGGCATTGAATTCTTATATTTCGAAAAGGATAGATTTTGTGGACTGTTTTCTTGCAGCAAGGTCGGTGGAAAAGAAAACAGCTATCTATA
>JBHHUU010000181.1:0-4437 GCA_046753905.1 Nitrospirota bacterium
AATTATGGAAGCAGCAGTAGTAACAACATACAGATGTAATGCAAGATGCCATATGTGTAATGTGTGGAAATATCCTACTCAAGTCAGTGAGGAGGTAAAACCTGAGATTTTTAACGGTCTCCCTGATCTGAACTTTTGTAACATTACTGGTGGAGAACCCTTCTTACGGGATGACATAGAGGAAGTTGTGTCTGTATTGAGAAAAAAAGCCCGTAGGATTGTTATCAGTACAAATGGTTATTTCACAGACAAAATAGTAGACCTTGCGAAAAAGAATAAAGATATTGGGATAAGGATAAGCATTGAAGGACTCCCATCTGCAAATGATGACCTGAGGGGAATAAAGGATGGGTTTGATCGCGGATTAAGGAGTCTGCTGGAATTACACCGAATGGGGGTAAAAGATATAGGATTTGGGATTACTGTTTCGGATAGGAATGCTAAGGATATGATTGAGCTTTACCAATTAGCTCAGGCTATGAATTTGGAATTTGCTACTGCTGTTGTCCATAACTCCTATTATTTCCATAAATATGATAATAAGATCACAGAAAAAGAAAAAGTCATCGCCTGTTTTGAGGAATTGATAAGGGAATTGTTAGGGACAAAGAGGATCAAGAACTGGTTTCGGGCATATTTCAACTATGGTTTGATTAATTATATAAATGGCGACAGAAGGTTATTACCATGTGAGGCTGGCACAGAAAATTTCTTTGTTGATCCATGGGGAGAGATTAGACCATGCAATGGGCTGGAAGAAAATTTATGGTTTGAAAGTATGGGCAACTTAAATGAAAATCCATTCGAAGATATATGGAATGGTGAGAAAGCTAAAGAGATAAGGGGAAGGGTTAAAAATTGTCCAAAGAACTGTTGGATGATTGGAACCGCTGCCCCTGTTATGAAGAAATATATATGGAAGCCTGCATTATGGGTCATCAAAAAAAAATGGTTGAATAATTCATGAAAGTAGCCTTTATAGGCCAGAAAGGAATACCTGCTAAATGGGGTGGGGTTGAGTTTCATGTAGATGAGCTATCCAGAAGATTAAAAAAGAGGGGACATGAGGTCTCTGTTTATGTCAGATATTGGTATACACCCAAAGAGAGGCAGGAATATGAAGGGGTAAGACTGCTCCATACATCAGGGATAAATACTAAACATTTAGATGCAGCAACACATAGTTTTACTGCCTCAGTTCATACACTCTTTGCTTCTTATGATATCATTCATTATCATGCTATAGGTCCAACCCTTTTTTCATGGATTCCCAGAATATCTGATAAAAAGATAGTTTCAACAATACACCGATTTGATTACGATGCAGATAAATGGAATTCTCCTGCAAGAAATATTCTGAGACTCTCTGAGATATGTGCTCTTAATATTCCGCAAAAGACAATTGTTGTGGCTAAACATCAATTAAAATATTATAAAAAAAGAGGATATAATCCTGTTTATATCCCCAATGGTGTTAATATATCTGTAAAGATAGAGGCTAATGTGATAAGAGAGAAATATAATTTGTTAAAAAATAATTATATACTCTTTTTAGGGAGATTTGTTCCTGAAAAAAGGATTGAATGGATCATAAATGGGTTTAGAGCTTTTAAAAAAAGAAATAACCATAACAGTATAAAACTGGTATTGGCAGGCGGGTCAAGCGGAACAGATAAATATGTTAAACGGTTAAAAAGTATTGCAGATGGGAATAATGATATAATATTTACCGGGTATGTTATGGGAAGAGAGAAGGCGGAACTGTTAAGTAACACAAAACTATTTATTATTCCATCATCATTAGAGGGTCTGCCTATTGCCTTGTTAGAGGCAATGAGTTATGGGATACCATGTCTTGCAAGTGATATTCCTCCTCACAGAGAGGTAATTATATATCCTGAATATGGTTTTTTGTTTCAGAATGATAGTTATAACAACTTTGTAGAAAATCTAAGCATGATTATACAAAGAGATATGGTGTATTTAAATAATATAGGTGAACAGGCCAGAAAAATGGTTAGAAAGGAATATGACTGGGAAGATATCATCAACAAGACGGAAAATCTGTATTATTCAATTAATGGATCGAAAAAACTGGATTGAATCTTACCTGCCGGTTCTAAAAAATATTCTTGAAGGGTACTTGATATTGTATGCACAAATGATGTACCATTAAGCTATGAAATACGAATGGAATCCTGAAAAAATGAATGGTTAAAAAAGGAAAGGATTATATTTTTTTGAAAACAATTATTCCAAGTAGAAAAGCCACAAAGGATTATGAAAAAGAATCATTTTAACTTGAATAAAAAGAATATATGTGATATAAACAAGTTAATTAATATAATAGGTCTGTTTTAAAAAAGTCTGTTGTGGTAAATCCTAAGTGAGCAGGTGTGTGAAAGTTATAAGAAAAAAGGAGGAAAGTAATGGGGAAAAAAGATTTTTTATTTACTTCAGAGTCAGTAACTGAGGGGCATCCTGATAAGGTAGCAGATCAGATATCAGATGCAATATTGGATGCTATTATAGGTGAAGACCCTGTATGCAGGGTAGCATGTGAGACATTAGTAACAACAGGTCTTGCCTTTATAGCAGGAGAGATTAGCACATCCTGCTATATTGAGATATCAGAGGTAGTAAGAGAGACTATCAAAGAGATAGGGTATACAAATGCAAAATATGGTTTTGATTATGAGACATGTTCGGTTTTAACTGCCATTCATTCTCAATCTGGTGATATTGCAATGGGAGTTGATATAGGAGGGGCAGGGGATCAGGGTCTCATGTTTGGATATGCCACTAATGAGACACCAGAGATGATTCCAATGCCGATTATGCTGGCGCATAAACTGACAAGACAGCTTTCTGAGATGAGAAAAAAGGATATCCTCTCATATCTAAGACCTGATGGAAAATCGCAGGTGACAGTAGAATACAAAAATGGTCTGCCTGTAAAAGTAAGGACTGTTGTAATATCTACTCAGCACAGCTCAGATATAACCTTAAAAGAGATAAGGGAAGATCTTATAGAAAAGGTTATAAAACCAGTGCTGCCGCCTGAACTTCTTGATGAAGAGGATATTGTTTATCATGTTAATCCTACAGGGAGATTTGTGATGGGAGGTCCTCAGGCAGACACAGGAGTAACAGGCAGGAAGATTATTGTAGATACGTATGGCGGAGTCGGCAGTCATGGAGGAGGGTGTTTTTCAGGAAAAGACCCGACCAAGGTAGACCGTTCTGCCTCTTATATGGCAAGGTATATTGCCAAGAACATTGTGGCTTCAGGTATCGCAGATAAATGTGAGATCCAGATGGCTTATGCTATTGGAGTTTCTGAACCAGTATCAATACTGGTAGATACAATGGGAACAGGAAAGATATCGCACGATGAGATAGTAAAAATAGTTTATAAATGTTTTCCATTGACACCAAAAGGGATAATAGATCACCTTGATCTAAGAAGACCTATCTATAAAAAGACAGCCGCATACGGCCATTTTGGAAGGAATGAAGCAGAATTTACATGGGAAAATTGTGATCTGGCAGATACATTAAAAAAAGAGGCAGGGTTATAGAATTACCCTGCCCACCAGCAATTAGACTTGACATTGTCAAGGATTTATGATATATAATTATTCCATTTGTTTTCTTTCTTAAAGAAGAGAGTGAGGAGAAGTAATAAATATGGAGAGACTGGGTATAGGACTTTTTTTGTTAATTAGCACAGGGTTAGTGATGGTATTGTTTATTGGTTTAACTATTTGGCTGGAGAAAACATTTTCAAAAAAGAGAGAACAATAAAATTGTTATAAGAGCCTGTACAAGATAACTTACCTTGCACAAGTTATTTTGTACACTGCTTAAGAGGGGGGAGACGGGAGTTTTATTTTGGATAAAAGAGATATTTTGTTTGCAGGGTTTAGTGTATTTTTATTTATTCTCATAGTTCTTGCCTTATATAAAGAGAGCAACCCTGAATGGCCTGAAAGGAGTATCGACTGGAGGGACTATCAGAGGGAATATTATAAGAAACTGGCAGCAAAACTTAATGATAAGGAGATTGCAAAAACACCTTTAAAAATACAACAGATATGGAATAAAGAATTAAATAGGGCTGATCGATGTATGACATGTCACATGGGGATTAACAAGTCGATCTTTTCGGATGAAGAACATCCTTATAAGTCTCATCCTGATTTAGATGGTTATATCTCTAAACATCCTTTTGAAAAATTTGGCTGTACGATATGTCATCAGGGTGATGGGCAGACTGTAAAATATACACAGACCCATGGGCATGTGGAACACCTCGATTGGCAGCCTCTTGAAGGGGTATATCTCCAGTCATCCTGTACAAAATGTCATATTGAGATGTTTGCAGAAAACGTATACTTTCCAGAAGCCCCTGTATTGATGAAAGGCAAGAGCCTT
>JBHHUU010000182.1:0-4319 GCA_046753905.1 Nitrospirota bacterium
AGATTATATTATATGCGTATTTTTTTTGACACTATGCTTCGCCGAGAATTGCTGTTTGTTGCAACAAATATTTGACAAAAGATACTATCTGTTATAATATAAACCTATCATAAAGGTAATTACTGTAATTTTATTATAATTATTCAGCTAATACAGAGTGAGGGGTGGAAAAGAGTTTATAGCGTCACATTAGCACTTAGCTCTCACTACTCATAGAGACTTGATCTGAAATGATGCTGTTGTATCTGAATAAACTTATTATAATCATGCATTATAACACCTTGCTCTGTATTAGCTGAATAATTACATTTTATTCTTAATAAATAACATAACCTGATATAGATACATTTGAATATCTGAAAAGGAGAGTTTGAAAATTGTTAAAAAGGGATGATAAGACACATCTGTTAGTCAGGTCTGAAGATAATTATGAACTCAGGGATGTATCTGATCCTAATCTTTTTAGGGAGCTATTTCCTTATTCAGAGGTATGTAAGACTTCATTTAATCATTGTATGCTTTCTATGGATACGCCGAGGGATTTCTGGATTACTGATACTACTTTCAGGGATGGGCAGCAGGCAAGGCCCCCCTATACAGTGCAGCAGATTGTGGATATCTATGATATGCTTCATAGGTTAGGAGGACCAAAGGGGATTATAAGACAGTCAGAATTTTTCCTTTATAGCAAAAAGGATAAAGAGGCAGTGGAGAGGTGTCTGGAGAGGGGTTACAAATATCCAGAGATAACAGGATGGATCAGGGCGGTAAAAGAGGATTTCAGACAGGTCAAGGAGATGGGACTTAAAGAGACAGGAATTCTTACATCATGCTCTGACTATCATATCTTTTTGAAACTTAATATGACCCGACAGCAGGCAATGGATCGATATATAGAGGTGGTAAAAGAGGCATTGAATGTAGGGGTAATTCCAAGATGTCATCTTGAAGATGCTACAAGGGCGGATTTCTATGGATTCGTTGTCCCGTTTGTACAAAAGCTGATGAGGCTGTCAGAAGAGAGCAGTATTCCTATAAAGATAAGGGTGTGTGATACAATGGGATATGGTGTGCCATATGTAGAGGCAGCAATCCCACGGGGAATACCTCAGCTTATCTATGGACTTATTCATTATGGAGGGATTCCATCTGAGCAATTAGAATGGCATGGGCATAATGATTTTCATAAGGTTTTAATAAATGCTACTACTGCATGGTTATATGGCTGTGCCGGGGCAAACGGCTCAATATTTGGGTTTGGTGAAAGGACAGGAAATCCTCCTCTTGAGGGTCTCATAATAGATTATATAAGCCTTATAGGCATAACCAATGGAATAGATACCACGGTAATCACTGAGATAGCTGAGTATTTTAAAAAGAATTTAGGAGTACATATCTCGCCTAATTATCCACTGGTGGGTTCTGAATTTAACACTACAAGCGCTGGAATCCATGCAGCAGGTGTCTTAAAAAATGAAGAGATATATAATATATTTGATACCAATAAGATATTAAAGAGACCGATTGGCATAACTATAACAGATAAGTCAGGGACAGGGGGTATTGCTTATTGGATAAACAGTCATCTCTCTTTAGATGATGATAGAAAGATAGATAAAAATCATCCTGGCATTGCAAAGATATATAAGCGGGTAATGGAACAGTATGAGAAAGGAAGGCTCACATCTATATCAACAGAAGAGATGTTGACACTTACAAAGAAATATATGCCTGAATTCTTTGAATCTGATCTTGACAAACTTAAGAAAAAGACAAAGGAGATAGCATTTCATCTCGTGGAAGGTATAGTAGAAGAGAAGGAATTTAAAAAGATGGATCCAGCAATACAGGAATCGTTGATCAAAAAGTTATTGGAGGAAAATCCATTTATACAATTTGCGTATGTAATTAATATAGAAGGAAAGAAGATTACAAAGAATATTACTCATATACTGGATAAGGCAAAATATGAAAAATTTGACCTGGGTGGGGATTTTTCTGATCGTCCATGGTTTGTTGAACCTATAAAAGATGGAAAGACTCATGTGACTGATTTTTATAAGTCAATGATTACAGATGCCCTATGTATAACTGTTTCAACACCTATAAGAGATGAAAAAGAGGATATAATGGGTGTGTTTGGGGTTGATATCAAGTTTGAAGATGTGGTAAAGATTACAAATGGCACAGAAGATGAGTTTCAATCATAGAAAACTGCTGTTATTCCTTCCTTATTAATCTGGAGAACCCAGTTTTGAAAGACCCATCGCTATCTCCTCATGGAATAATTACCAAGGAATATATTCAGAATGCGCTTTTTTGTCTGAATATAGCAGTCCTTTCTATCCCCATAATATTGCCGATTACTGGTGACTGATGAAAGAGATACATTTTTTAGATATAGTTGATATGGTCAAGATAATGTGTATGGATGTGAATTATAATCTTGGCGATGATGTCTTATCTGCTATAGACAGGGCAATTGAAAGAGAGGAGTCAGAATTAGGGATTGAGGTTTTAAATAAATTAAAGGAAAACTCTGAGGTGGCAGTGAGGAAAAAGATTCCCTTATGTCAGGACACAGGGATACCTGTATTCTTTATTGAGATAGGACAGGATATGAAGATTAAAGGCGGGTTAATTTATGATGCGATAAATGAGGGAGTAAGACAGGGCTATAAAGAGGGCTTTTTGAGAAATTCCATAGTTGCTGACCCTATAGGCAGGAGAAATACCAAAACCTATACCCCTGCAATAATCCATACGGAATTGATTCCTGGTGATAAATTAAAGCTAAACCTTGAGATATCAGGGGGTGGATGTGAAAATATGAGCAATATTAAGATGCTCATACCCGCGGATGGGGTAGAGGGGGTAAAAAACTTTGTCCTTGAGACAGTTAAAAAGATAGGTGCAAACCCATGTCCTCCAATTGTAGTAGGGGTAGGGATAGGAGGAGATTTTGAACTGGCAGCGATACTTGCAAAGAAGGCACTGCTCCGTTCAGTCGGAAACCCCAATCCAAAACTTGAGATAGCAGCATTAGAAGAGGAGATATATAAAAAGATTAATAAGTTAGGGATAGGACCATTAGGCTTTGGAGGGAGAATAACTGCCCTTGCAGTTCATATTGAAACCTATCCATGTCATATAGCAAGCCTGCCGGTTGCAGTTAATATATGCTGCCATTCAGCAAGGCATAAGACTATAATAATGTAAAAATTGTTGACTTTTTATATATCATTTTGCTTTTTTACTTTTGATATTTAATCTTTAATTAGGGGGATTGTATGCCAGAGACAATAAGATTAGAGACACCATTGGATGATAATATAATCAGCAGATTAAAGACAGGTGACAGGGTATCAATTAATGGTATTTTGTATATAGCCAGAGATATGACACACAAAAAGATGGTGGAATTAATCAGGGATGGTGTTTCCCTTCCTATTGACCTTAAGGGGCATATTATATATTTTTCAACTCCCACTCCTGCAAGACCAAATATGCCGATTGGTTCTACAGGTCCTACTACAAGCTCAAGGATGGATGGATACTCTCCCTATCTGATAAAGATGGGTTTAAAGGGCATGATCGGCAAAGGACCACGGTCAAAAGATGTTATTGATATTATGAATAAATATAAGTGTATCTATTTTGCTGCACTTGGTGGGACAGGAGCGCTTATCTCGCAAAGAGTAAAAGAGACAAGGGTCATCTCATTCATGGAACTCGGCATAGAGGCATTAAGAGAGCTAAGAGTGGAAGACTTCTCAGCCATTGTTATTAATGATATCTATGGAGGAGACCTATATGTAGAGGGAGTAAAGAAGTATTGCGAGATGAATGGATGAATGACAGATGATATATGACGTATACTCTTATTTTAGGCAAACCTCATTATTTGCATACAGGTTAGTGGAAAATGGCAGATATATTTGCTGAGATAGATAGACTTCAAGAAGAGATTAATTCTTTTAGACCATTATCTAAAAATGTGCTAAAACAGCTTAAAGAATATTACAGAATAGGACTAACCTATACAACAAATGCGTTAGAAGGGAATTCTTTAACCGAAACAGAGACTAAAGTAATTTTAGAAGACGGAATAACTATAGGCGGAAAGCCTATTAAAGATTATTATGAGGCATTAGGACATAGTGATGCTTATGACTTTATTTATAAGTTGGCAAATAAAGAAGACCTTACAGAGGTAAATATTAAGATACTGCATAAACTTTTTTACTATAGGATTGACAAAAACGTAATAGTTCAGCCCCTTAATTATGCAGTGGGGGTAAAATATAAATATAGTTCCT
>JBHHUU010000183.1:0-4266 GCA_046753905.1 Nitrospirota bacterium
TGACGCTATAAACTCTTTTTCACCCCTCACCCTGTAATAGCTGAATAGTTACAAATAAATTTGCAATTTTTGTATTACAATATTAAAATGGGGTTTCTTGTTTGAATCTCAGGGGAAGAGTTGCAATAGTTACAGGCGGAAACAGAGAGATAGGCAGGGCGATTACAACTGCACTGGCTAAAGAAGGAACATCTGTAGTCATCTGTTTTTTAAATGATAAAGGGATGGCTGCAGAAACCTTAAAAATAGTTGAAAATGGAGGGGGGAAAGGTGTTATATGCAGGGTGGATGTAACCAGAAGCAGGGATGTGGATGGGATGGTTAGAGAGGTCATGGATAGATTTGGGAGGATTGATATATTAGTAAATAATGCACGGGCATATATTCAGAGAAGGGACTTTTCTGATACTGACTGGGATGATTTTCAGAGACATATTGATGTTACTTTAAAAGGTATTTTTAACTGTTGTAAAGCTGCAATAACCAGTATGAAGGAACAAAGATATGGTCGAATCATTAATATCCTGAGCAGCCTGACAGATGACCCTGTAAGAGGATATTCTTCTTATATAAGCGCATTATCTGCTATCATTGGGTTTAGCAAAAGTCTGGCATTAGAATTAGGTGAATATGGGATTACTGTAAATAATATATCCCCTGGATTTACCGTAACTGCTCATACTCCATATACTTCAACAGATGTCAAGAACAGGATTGCAAAAATGACACCTTTAAAAAGGCTTGCCCTTCCAGATGATATTGCCAAGTCTGTATTATTTTATGCATCCAATCTCTCGGATTTTATTACAGGCGACAATATGATTGTAGATGGCGGAGTTGTAATGTGATTTATGAACTCTATTATTAAAAACCTATACATGAAAGGAGACAAGGTTATGGATAACACAAAACTTATAGAGGTCTTAAATAAGGATCGTGCAGATGAGTTAGCGGCTATTATGCAATATATGGGACATCATTATATGGCTAAAGGGTTGGAGAGTCCGCCCATAATAGATATGTTAAGGGATATAGCTATGGATGAGATGAGGCACGCTGAGATGATAGCCAAGAGGATTACATATTTAGGCGGAGAACCAACAACAGAGGTATCAGAAATAAAAAAGGGCGGAGACCTTAAAAAAATGCTGAATGATGATCTGGATGCAGAAAATAGAGCTATAATACGCTATAAGGAGCATATAAAACTATGTGATGATATGAATGACAGCACTACAAGACGTATGTTAGAGGAGATATTATCAGATGAAGAGGGGCATGCCGACAAATTTAAGACAATACTTTAATGGGAGTGACAACCAAATTCCCCTACCCCTTTTGCAAAGGTGATATGGGGATTTTCGGACTATGAACACAGGGTTTATAATAATGATATTATTACAGGAGATATTTTCGTGATAAAGGCATCTGATCTGTTTGTAAAATCCCTTGAGAATGAAGGGGTAAAATATATATTTGGCATTCCAGGGGAGGAAAACTTAGATCTTTTAGAGTCCATAAGTTCTTCAGATATAATCCGGTTTATTACTACCCGCCATGAGCAGGGGGCGGCATTCATGGCAGATGTCTATGGACGGCTTACAGGAAAGGCTGGAGTATGCCTGAGCACATTGGGACCTGGCGCTACAAATCTTGTTACTGGAGCAGCAGATGCCAATCTTGACCGTTCTCCTCTTGTAGCTATTACTGCTCAGGCAAGTTTAGAGAGGATACATAAAGAATCGCATCAATATGTAGATGTTGTTAATATATTTGAGTCTATTACAAAATGGAATGTAAGGGTGCAAAAGTCATCCATTATCCCTGAGGTAGTAAGAAAAGCCTTTAAGATTGCCCAGACAGAAAAGCCAGGGGCATGTCATATTGAGCTTCCCGAAGATATAGCAGAAGAGTATTTAGATGCATCTTCTCTAATTCCTATAAGGGCAAGGAGACCATCACCTGACAGGGAGGCATTAAAAAAGGCGGCAGGGTTGATAGACAGGTCATCTCAGGCAGTAATACTTGCTGGAAATGGTGTAATCAGGGGAAGGGCATCTTATGAGTTGAAGTCGCTGTCTGAAAAGACAGGCATACCTGTTGCTGAAACCTTTATGGGAAAGGGTGCAGTGCCATGGGATTATGAGCTTTCACTCCTTACAATAGGGATTCAGGCACATGATTATGTCTCATGTGAT
Organism: Nitrospirota bacterium; assembly: GCA_046753905.1. Taxonomy (GTDB): domain Bacteria; phylum Nitrospirota; class Nitrospiria; order JBHHUU01; family JBHHUU01; genus JBHHUU01. The sequence continues at coordinate 2,199 of JBHHUU010000183.1, forward strand.
TTTGATAAAGCTGATCTTATTATTTCTATTGGATATGATATGGCTGAATATTCACCAAAGTTCTGGAATCCTGATGGAAATAAAGAGATCATACACATAGATTTTCTTCCAGCAGAGGTAGATATCCATTATCAACCGTCTGTTGAAATAGTCGCAGACATCAGAGAGACATTAGAATTATTGATTGATGAGGTAAAGGTAACAAAGGATATCTCCTACCCTAAACTCCTCAGAAGATATATAATCAATGAATTAGAGGAAAAATCCCATGATAATAGCTTTCCTGTTAAACCGCAGAGAATCCTCCATGACTTGAGACATGTAATGAGAAGGAATGATATCCTGATAAGTGATGTTGGCGCCCATAAGATATGGGTGGCAAGGATATTTCCAGCCTGTGAACCCAATACAGTGCTTATATCTAATGGATTCGCATCCATGGGGTTTGCCCTGCCCGGTGCTATTGCGGCAAAACTGATCTATCCTGAGCGGAGAGTAGTGGCAGCATGCGGAGACGGCGGTTTTTTGATGAACTGTCAGGAGCTTGAAACTGCTTTAAGGTTTGGACTGCCATTTGTAACCATCATATTTAATGATGGGAGTTATGGACTCATAGATTGGAAACAGATGAAAAAATTTGGAAGGAAAATATATACAGAATTTGGCAATCCTGACTTTCAAAGACTTGCCGAAGCATTTGGCGCAAAAGGGTATAGGATCAACAATGCCCAGGAGATAATACCTGTCCTCAATGATGCATTTAAACAGAATGTGCCTGTAGTTATTGATATCCCTGTTGATTATAAGGAAAATTTTGCGCTTACTGAAAAAATGGGAAGATTAATATGTCCCATGTAAAGTTATTTTCAAACAGTCAGCTTATTTCAACAACAACTCTACTGTTTTTTAGCCAGATTCTCTGATAATATAGAATCTATCTCTTTACGCCACTTATCAGTGTCTTTTTTTGAAAAACCAAGGTGCACAAACTTTATTGTCCCATTACCATCTATAATAAATGATGTAGGCATTGCCCTTGCCCCATATTTGGATACAATATTTCCCTCTGGATCAAGGAGTACAGGCAAATCTACAGGGTATTTTTCTAAAAATTTCTTTATTTTGCCCTTTTTCTTGTCAAGGTTTATAGCCAATATAACAAGAGAATCATTATATTCTTTCATTAGACTATCTAATGCAGGCAGCTCTTTTTTACATGGTCCGCACCATGTAGCCCAGAAGTCTATAAAGAGGATCTTTCCCTCAAACTCCTTTAATGAAAGAGAACCGTTATTGTCCAGTCTTTTCAGAGAAAAACTAGGGGCTTTGTCTCCAATCCACGCAGCATATCCTGAACCATAATAAAGAAAAATTGTCAATAAAATTAAAGAAAGAGTCTTAATTTTCATGGATTGTTCCTCCCCTTTTTTTATTTAATCCATATCCTCAAAAAAATTATTATCCTTTTTATGATTATGACAGACAGCGCATTTCTTTCCTATTGTATCAATATTGTGCTCCTCATGATGTTCGTGCTGCATCTCTTTAATATCATGACACTTCAGACAAAATCTGTCAGGGACAACATTAGAAATATTCTCAATCCCCTTCATCCTTCCTGTTATATGCTGGTATATCTGCCGTAATCCTCTCATCTCAGCACCGATAATACCAGTCAGGCCTTGTCCTGAATGACATTGAATACAGTTAGTATGTTTTTCTGATGCACCGCTTGATATCCAGCTATTATATGAGTCTTTCATCTCATGGCATGATGCACAAAACTTGGGACTCTTTTCTAATATCCTTCCACCTCCCACAACACCAAAAAATATAATTAAAACCAGACCTATAGAAAAGAAGATATTCTTCATGATTTTCTCCCCCTTTAAAAACTTTTATTTATAGAAACCAATTCATGTCTGAGTAAAATATACAACTTATAGATTAAGAAAAGATTAACCAAATATTAAATTGTTTTAATTTTCAACCTCTTAGAATTTGGCTAAATTACTCGTAACTATTCAGCTAATACAGAGCAAGGGGTTCCAAAGACTTTATAATGCGT
>JBHHUU010000184.1:0-4256 GCA_046753905.1 Nitrospirota bacterium
TAATCATACGCATTATAAAGTCTTTGGAACCCCTTGCTCTGTATTAGCTGATTAGCTACGAATGTTCTTTTAACTTCTCTTTAAGTCTCTTTATCTCCTCTTCCATTGCCTCTATCCTTTCTGCTATCGGATCAGGGATATCAGTATGATTAAGCATACGATCAGAAAAATATCTGTCTTCGGTCTTAATTACCTTTCCCGGTACACCTACCACAGTGGAGTTTTTAGATACTGACTTCAGGACTACTGAATTTGCCCCGATTTTTACATTATCACCTATGGTAATCGCACCTAATACCTTGGCACCTGCTCCAATTACCACACTATTTCCTACTGTTGGGTGTCTCTTTCCTCTTTCCTTTCCTGTCCCGCCTAATGTTACTCCCTGAAATATAATAACATTATCCCCTATCTCTGTTGTCTCCCCTATTACAACCCCCATTCCATGATCAATAAAAAAACCTTCACCTATCTTTACACCAGGATGTATCTCTATGCCGGTAAAAAAACGGCATATATGGGAGAGCAGCCTTGGTATAAACGGAACTCTTTTTTCCCACAGGATATGAATAAATCTATGACATAATATAGCATGAAAACCCGGATATGAAAATATTATATCCAGCAAACTTGTAGCTGCAGGGTCTCTGTTAAATACCGCATCTATATCTTTTTTTATTATATCTCTTATATTTTTAGACATTGAATAGCAGGGAAAGAAGATATGTTTATCTGCTTATTTCTGAAGAGAGCGCACATACTGCATGGGCTGCAATGCCTTCCTCTCTACCTATAAACCCGAGTCCTTCGTTTGTGCTTGCTTTTACATTCACTAATTTTTCTTCTATCTCAAGTATCCCGGCTATATTTTTTTGCATCATCTTTTTATAGGGTGAGAGCTTTGGCCTCTCCAATATAATCAGTGAATCAATATTACTTACCCTGTAACCTCTCTTTTTTATTAAGGATTGGGTCTTACTTAATATCTTCAAACTGGATATATCTTTATATTGCGGGTCGGTATCAGGATAATGATACCCTATATCTCCTTCTCCTAAGGCACCTAATAAGGCATCGGATATAGCATGAATCAGGACATCCGCATCAGAATATCCCTCGAGTCCATATTCTCCTTTTATCTCTACCCCTCCTAAAATTAACCTTCTCCCTCTTTTTAAGGGATGTACATCATATCCTATTCCTATCTTTATCATCAATTACTTATATCTCAAGAAAATTTTCTGCAATTATCAGATCATCAGGGGTAGTAATTTTAATATTTTTATAAGAACCTTTTATAATCTTAATCTTATATCCCAATCTTTCCACAAAAGATGCATCATCTGTTCCCTTTATATTGTCAATATAGGCCATACTATATGCCTTTGTCAATATCTCCCTTTTAAATGCCTGCGGGGTCTGAATAAATATAAGCCTTGATCGATCCAGTGTCTTATAAATAAATCCATCTTCTGACCCCATCTTTACTGTATCTTTGACTTCTACTCCTGCTGCCGCACCACCAAACATATATGCAGAGTCTATGCTCTCTTTTATTATATCTTTATCAGTAAAGGGCCTCACTGCATCATGTATGACTACAATATCTGTGTCCTCTCTTATCTCCTTTAGCCCATTATAGACAGAATCCTGTCTCCTGCTGCCCCCTGGTATAAGTTTTAAGACCTTTTTGAAATTATATTTTTCAATTATTTCCTTGAGATAGAGTTCCATCTCCAATGGAGGGATAATAAGAAATATCTCATTTATCTCTTTTAACTCTTCAAATATCCTGATAGTGTAGGCAAGGATGGGAATCCCCTTTACCTTGATGAATTGCTTGGACACACTGTTCCCCATTCTCTCGCCCCTGCCTGCTGCTGGAATAATAGCACTCACTTTCACCTGAAACCTGCCTTCAGTCTTATTGTTGGACAAAATTTTGCTGGACAATAAATAAAGTCCGAACCACTTGACTTATCTTGTAGATTTGCTTTACTCACCTACTTTTAAAAGCAATTCTGAGAGGAGCAAAAAATCTGCTTTTTCATGCCACTCTTCGCTTAAATCCTGCCATACAGGATTTATTGACTCAACAAGAGCAATCTTTTTTGCCCTTAACCAACCTTTAATAGCTTTTTCATGGGCTATTGCAGATTGAACATCATTAGTCTGTTCATAATATACAAAACGGTTAATGTTGTATTTTGATGTAAAACCCATCACAAGTTTATGCCTGCCTGTAGCCTGTCTGCTACAGGCAGGCAGACAGGCTCTGAAGAAAGTGAAGAAACAATAGTTGATTTTAGCCTTAATTTGAGGATTTGTCCAGCAAAAATTGTCCAACAGCAAAATAGTATATAGGGGGATATCTCCTTGCCCCCCCTTTTCCAAAACTTAAACTGCATGAAATAGGCGAGATAGAGATAGTTAAGATAAATAGTAGTAAACAACGAAGGAACCTGTTCCACCGTTGAATCCACCAAGTTTAAGGGAGGGGGATTAGATTTTCATTTTTGTTTGTGCCGATTGGTCGGCATGAATGTTTCATTTTTTTTTGAAATTGCTAATATTAGCCATTATAATAAACCCATTTTGAACTCTCTCTTTTGTTCGTCAAAGTCCTGTATCTTAAAATTTGATATCTCCCGCGGGAGAGAACATCTGCCATTCTCTATATGCTGGACAAATTCCTGAGGGAATTTCTGCATGATGCTTGAGATAATTGTTGGGTCAGCGGTTACCAGATAACAGTGCCCTGCCTCAGGTTTTAACATCTGGGGTATCCAACTCCATATTTCGGTAATATCCTTCTCACTGCCTCTTCCACGCTCAATGAATGAGAGAAGCTCCATCAGACTCTTTGTCCCGTCACTGCATGTGATACATTGCCCGCAACTGCCTTTCATAAAAAAGACAGAGAATACACTCGCCACCTTTACCATACACGCAGTTTCATCAAAGACAATTACACATCCTGACCCAAGCCCTGAACCAGCCTTTTTCATAGAATTATAGTTAAGCCTAACGTCAAGCTCATCCCCCTTTAATATTTTATTTGATGGTCCTCCTGGAAGGACTGCCTTAATATTGCCATTCAGTCCGCCGCCACCTATCTCATTTACAAGAGTGGAAAGTTTTGTCCCCATTGGAAGTTCATATATACCAGGTCTCTTTACATCACCACTCAATGTAAATACCATTGTGCCTGCTCCATTTTCTTCTATTCCTATCCCCTTAAACCACTCACCTCCATTATTTATGATATGCGGTATGTTTGCAAATGTCTCAAGGTTGCTGATCAGGGTAGGCACTCCATCTACATACTTAAAATCCTCTGGTTCTATCTTCATTCCATTGCCCACACCTACAATATAACCTGGCTTAGGTCTCGGCATACATGCCCCGCCCTCAATTATATTCATAAATGCTGTCTCTTCACCAAAGAGATAATGGTCTGGACCGAGTTTAATCTCAACAGGCAAAGAGACCGATCTCTCAAAGATATCTTTGCCTATAAACCCTTTATCTTCACACTCCTTCAATGCCTGTTCAAGCCTCTCTGTCTCCTTTTTAAATATGACCTTAAGCCCTATATATGATTTGGCTGTTCCTATTGTATATGCAAGTATTGCTATTCCCTCAATCACCTGATATGGATTCTTCCTTATAATGTATCTGTCCTTGAATGTGCCGGGTTCTCCCTCTGCTGCATTACAGCAGAGATATTTTTTACTGGTGGTTTTAACCATTGTCTCCAATTTGTTTGATACAGGAAATCCAGCACCTCCTCTTCCTCTTAGCCCTGACTTTTTTATCTCCTTTACAATAGTCTCAGGTGACATAGATATTGCCTTCTTTAATGCCTGAAAACCACCAACTGCTATATATTCATCTATATTATTTATATCTCTTTTTAAGAGAATTCTTTCCTCAATCCCTCTCATATATCTCTCCTCCTATAAAAGAATTTTAATTGCCTTAGACCTTAAGAATTCAGCATCTCATAACTTGACTTTACTACACAAAAACTATACATTAAAAAAGTTGAATAAGTCAACTTATCCCCCAAAACAGAAATAGAAGATTCTTGAGTTTCACAACTCTCCTCCCCTTGTGGGAGGGGATAAAATGGGAAGGGGGAGCTGTAGACGGTTTCTATCTCTGTTTTGGGGATATTGTGATTCTAAAAATTATTATGGGCAAAAATAATAAAGGTCTCAGAAATAGAAGAAAAGAGATAGAATGGATTGCTG
>JBHHUU010000185.1:0-4213 GCA_046753905.1 Nitrospirota bacterium
TATGAGTAGTAAGAGCTAAACACTAAGGTGACGCTATAAACTCTTTTCCACCCCTCACTCTGTATTAACTGAATAGTTACTAATAAAGAAAAATAGTCTCTTTATTATATTAACAGGTAAAAGGGAGGAATTTATGGCTGAGGGAAATGATAAGAATGGTGGAAAAAAGAGTATAGACCCGGCAGCAATAGCAATGTTAGAGAAGGCAAAGTTTGAAGGTATATCAACTGCCTTTACCCGTGTAGATACCATGAAGCCATGTCCAATAGGTTCAAATGGCGCCTGTTGTTCATTGTGTGAAATGGGTCCATGCCGATTTGTAGGAAAAAACCCAGAAGAGATAGTAGGTATATGCGGTGCTACTCTGGCGACAATTGCTGCAAGAAATCTGGCAAGGGATATTGCAGGGGGGACAGCAGCTCATTCAGATCATGGAAGGGATGCAGCATATACGCTCCTGTCTGCTGCCAGAGGCGAAGGTGATTATAAGATAAGAGATGTGAAAAAACTTATGAAATTAGCTGATATACTTGGTATAGCAACAACAGATCGCACTAAAGAGGAGATAGGGTTGGATGTTGCAAATAAGTGTATATCTGTATTTGGACAGCAGGAGGGTGAATTTCCTTTTCTCCACAGGGCACCCAAAAAGAGGCAGGAGATATGGAGACATCAGGGAATAATGCCTCGTGGTGTGGATAGAGAGATAGTAGAGATGATGCATAGGACAAATATGGGAAATGATCAGGACCCTGAACATATCCTGACAGGGGTATTAAGGGTTGCCATTGCAGATGGATGGCTCGGTTCTTTGATAGCAACAGACATATCAGATATACTCTTCGGTACTCCTACTCCACTGAAAAGCAGGGTAAATCTTGGTGTATTAAAAGAAGATGAGGTAAATATCATTGTGCATGGGCATGAACCTACACTATCAGAGCTTATTACAGAGGCTGCCTCTGACAAGGAGATGATAGAATATGCTAAATCAAAGGGTGCAAATGGGATAAATCTGGTAGGTATCTGCTGTACCTCAAATGAGATATTGCAGAGACAGGGGATACCATCTGCGGGGAACTTTCTCCATCAGGAGCTGGCAATACTGACAGGGGTATGTGAGGCAATGATAGTGGATGTGCAGTGTGTCTGTGAGGCATTAGCCCCGCTGGCAAAAAAGTATCATACCAAACTCGTTACCACCTCAGAAAAGGCAAAGATTGAAGGTGGTATACACATGGAGTTTAATGAGCTTGAGGGGATGAAAATTGCAAGAGATATCATAAAACTATCCATTGACAATTATCCTAATAGAGATAAGAGCAGGGTTTCTATACCAGATGAGAGCAGTGAGGTAATTGCAGGATTCTCTCATGAGTATTTAGATTATATGCAGGGAGGAAGTTTCAGAGGGTCATTCAGACCTCTCAATGATGCTGTAATGGCAGGCAGGATTAGAGGAGTGGCAGGCATCGTGGGATGTAATAATCCGAGAGTACCTCAGGATGAGGGTATTAATTTTCTCGCACAGGAATTTATAAAGAATGATGTCCTTGTTGTAACAACTGGATGTTCTGCTATATCATGCGGAAAGATGGGTCTCCTCACACCAGAGACAATGGATCAGGCAGGACCAGGTCTGAAAGAGGTATGTGAGGCAATAGGTATCTCACCAGTCCTCAGCCTTGGCTCTTGTGTTGATTGTTCACGCATACTAACAGTACTTACCCAGATGGCAGAAGAGGGCGGACTCGGTGATGACATCAGTGATATCCCTGCCGTAGGTTTTGCACCTGAGTTTATGTGTGAAAAGGCGTTAGCTATTGGAACATATTTTGTCGCATCAGGAGCTTATGTGATATTTGGAGTAAAATCACCTGTATCAGCAAGCAAAAAGGTAACAGAGATTATTTCAAAGGGATGGGAAGAGCAGGTTGGTGGACAGTTGGTGTTTGAGCCTGATTATAATAAGATGTTAGAGCTTGCCCTTGCACGGATAGACAGCAAGAGAGATGCATTAAAGCTAAAGAAATATGAACCCGGCAAATTTGCCAAGGAAAGGGTTCTTCTTGATATGGCAGCAAGGAGAGAGCTGGAAAAGGCAGAGAGGCAAGCAAGTTAAAAAACTCCACCCCGTCAGCTTTCGGCTGACACCCCTCAAGAGGGGAATTAAGGCAAAAAATAAAATTATGGTGAATAGTTACCAAGCACAATAACCAGAAAAAAAGAGACCAATGAAAAATATATACTTAGACCATATAGCAAGCATGCCTGTCTATCCTGAGGTTATAGATGCCATGCTCCCTTATCTGAGGGAGCATTTCGGAAATCCCCAGAGCCGTCATAGCTTTGGGGATGAACCAAAGAGGGCGATTGAGAATGCACGGAGTCAGGTTGCTGAGCTAATAGGTGCACATCCTGAAGAGATATATTTTACCTCATCTGGCACAGAATCAAATAATCTCGCGTTAAAAGGGATTGCCACTGCCCATAGCAGAAAGGGAAGGCATATAATTATTTCTTCTATTGAACATCATTCGGTCCTGCATTCAGCCCGATCTTTACAAAAGCAGGGATATGAGATAACTCATCTCCCTGTTGACAGAAATGGGCTGGTATCTTCAGATGATCTTGCGTCTGCTATAAGGGATGATACCATCCTGATATCTATCATGCATGCCAATAATGAGATAGGGACAATAGAACCAATTGAGGAGATCGGGACAATTGCAAGGGAAAGGGGTGTATATCTTCATACTGATGCTGTGGCAACAGTCGGGATAATACCAGTAGATGTGGAAAAGTTAAAGGTGGATATGTTGACATTCTCATCTCAGCAGATACATGGTCAAAAAGGAGTGGCTGCACTTTATATAAAGAAAGGTGTAAGGGTTGCTCCGATATTAGATGGCGGAATTCAGGAAAATGGGAGGAGACCGGGTACAGAGAATGTGCCGGGTATAGTCGGCATGGGAAAGGCAGCAGAGATAACCATAAAAGAGCTGCATGGCAGAATGGAGAGGATGACTCTTCTGAGAGACAGACTAATCAGAGGACTGGAGGAGAACATAGATTATCTGCATATTACAGGAGACAGAAAGAAGAGACTCCCCAATATCGTAAGTCTGTGTGTTGAGTTTATTGAAGGTGAGTCCATGACCCTCCTCCTGTCTGCCAAAGGTATAGCGGCAGCGAGTGGTTCTACCTGTTCATCTCATGCCCTCAAGGCATCTCATGTCATCCTTGCCATTGGAATACCTCCAGCAGTAGCACAGGGGTCTATCCTTTTCAGCCTTGGTAAAGATACTGCTGAGGATGAGATCGAATATCTTATTGAGGTATTTCCTCCTATTATTAAAAGATTAAGAGAGATGTCTCCACTCTATGAAGATGTTATTAAAAAGGAAAAAGGCAAATTATAAGGAGGTGACCTGAAAATGGAGGGATACAGCCCAAAGGTAATGGAACACTTTTCCGATCCACATAATGTGGGAGAAATACCTGACGCTGATGGGGTTGGTAATGTCGGCAATCCAGCATGTGGAGATATAATGAGACTATACATAAAGGTCAAGGATGGAATTATTGAGGATGTAAAATTCAAGACATTCGGTTGCGGGGCAGCTATAGCCACAAGCAGTATGGTAACTGATATGGTCAAAGGCAAAACAATAGAAGATGCCCTGAAAGTCAGCAATCAGGCTGTGGCTGAGGCATTAGGAGGGTTGCCAAAGGTAAAAATGCACTGTTCTGTGCTGGCAGAAGAGGCACTGCAGGCATCAATAGATGACTATTATAAAAAACAGGGTCTGCCTTCACCAGTAAAGTCAAAGCATCATAAAGATAGTGAGGTAGAGACCCATGATTTTGCACCAGAGTAAATTAGACAAACCTTGTAAGCCATAATGGAAGAGAGAGAAGAGATAAAGGTAGATGCAAGACTGGATGCTATTGGTCTATATTGCCCAATGCCCATTATCCTCACTACAAAAAAACTTAAAGAACTCAAAGTTGGCGATATATTGGAGATAACAGCAGATGATGAGGGTGTGAAAAAGGATATACCACAGTGGTGCAAACAGACAGGGAATGAGTTTATCCAGATAGAAGAAGATGAAGGTATCTTTAAGGTTATTATAAGAAAGTTGAAAGAATAAGCAGTTGTGTCCCTCTATTTACCTTGGTTAGCGAAAAAATAGCATAATATAAAAGG
>JBHHUU010000186.1:0-4126 GCA_046753905.1 Nitrospirota bacterium
ATTAAGGGGAGGGTGATAGATTTTCATCCCCGGGGGTGAACAACTCGTTCATGAATAGTTACTATTTTTATTCTTATTTGTGCTGATTGGTCAGTATAACTGATTTCATTGTAATATTTCAAAACATTGATCTTCCATCAATATATGGAGGTATTTTTATCCCAAACAATTTAAGCACAGTAGGGGCAATATCAACTATATTGAGAGAATCTAATATTGGTTTCTTATTACAAAAAAAGACTCCCGGAACCATATCAGGGTGTATACAGTGATCACCGCTCCATTTTTTTGTATTATCCTCAAATATAACTTCGTTTACTTTTCCGATAACAGAGTCCCATGATACTCTATAACCCTCATTATATCCTATAATTAAATCAGGAGCATTTTCTACATAAGGACCTTTGTATATCTTATAATTGTCCATGACATCTTTTATGGCAATCTTATCTTTATTTTCATCTCTTAGTCCAGATAATTTCAGCATTAACTCTTTTTTCAAGGTCTCTTTTTCATTTCCATGAGATATAATACCATTAGCCTCTCTCCCTTTCTGGTTAATATATAACCCACTCATACCCATAGCATACGCCTTTGTATGGTTCCAGTCTACATCTTTGAACCATTCATCACCTTCTTTCTTTCCATCCTTTAGTGAAAGATAACCATTAAGATACAACCATGAATTGAGATTAACACATCGTTTAAAAGATTTAAACCCATGATCCGATATAACCATTAAAACAGATTCCTCATCTATCCTCTCCATAACTTTCCCAACAAGATTATCCATCTTTTTATAAATATCCTCTATAGCATCTTTATAAGTCCCCTCTTCATTATTTCCATTATCCTGATATTCATCATCCATATATCGCCATAACATATGTTGTATCCTATCTGTTATATCAAAGACACAGACACATACTCCATTCCTTGTTTTTTCAAATTCATTGAAGAACATCTTTTCCCTTTCCTTATGTATAAGGCTACATTGTTTGATAAAATCACTATCACTTAATATTTCCTCATTAAGCGCCCATGTATCCTCTGCCAGCCCCAGTGTTGCATAGCTTCCTACTACTTTAGAAAGGTAATGCGCATATATAAAGGGATAGGATATTGGTAAAACAGGATTTTCTGGATCTATATTAATAGGAGACACATATAATCCAAAATCAGGAGAAATTTCAGTTATAAGAAATTTACATATTCCATGTATTTTTATACCAAAACCAGCTTTAAAAGTAAGTTTAGTCCAACCGGAATATTCTCCTTTTTTTAAAATTATAACCTGTTCAGATATTTTAATGGAAGCAAGACCCTTCTTTTGATCTACTGTAACGATAAACGGTATCGTAATATCAAGTGGTTCATGGAGAATAGGATTTGGTGGACCATAAATAAAAGACTCTATCCTGTTATCTTTAAAGTTTACAGGTATTCTTATTCCTCCAGTATATTTACCCGTTTCCTTTTTGGTAGTGTAAAAAGTAAATGTCCCCTGAGTTCCTCTTAGATCAGGGACACACATTGCTGATAATTGCACTCCATTAAACCTCTCAGGAGGAAATGTTACCGGTACTCTTATAATAGAGCTGTGAATATTATAATCACTTAATATCTTCCAAAAAGACTTACTTTTTCTTTCAAGACTTATAATGGGTTTCCCTAAAGGAAAGGAATATTTTCCAATGGATATATCTCTCTTGGGCTTTTTTATTTGAGATGATGAAAGTATGGGCAGATAGGTGTTTTTATCTCTTGTTAGAAAATCAAAGATATTATGTTTGCCAGGATTGACACCTGTTGAAAAAGATGACCATGCCACAGGAGATATTGCAGGACAGGTAGTGCCAAGAGGAGCATATACACCCTTTCTTTTTAATTTTAATAGATTTGGAAGTTTCTCTTCTTTTATGAATCTTTGTACAAGAGTTGGATCCATGCCGTCTAATCCTATAATTACTATTCTTTTTACATTTAACGATAGATTGTATCTCTTTATCTTAATTTTTTTGATTAGATATCTTATAGGCAGGGAAATTATCAGAAACAATGTCAAAAGAAAGGTTATAAAGAAAATAAAGAAAGAAGATAAGAAAGCAAAGCCCGCCCCAGGACCAATATATGCGAAAACATTTTCAGGATAAAATAAAAAAAGAAGTATGAAAGTAAAAAACAAACCCATACAACTTTTTATCAATATATATCTATAACTTTTTACAATAAGAGTATAAGACTTACAGATAAAATGTAAAGATTTTTCAGACATTATGTATCTGATTTTATCAGCCAGGGAATTAGGTCAGGCTCAATCCTGTGAAGATGGAGCAAAGTGGCAATAAATTCATTGTCTTTGCCTGCTCTATGGGGACTAATATATTCCCAAACGATTTTACCTTCCATAGTTACTTCAAATGCCCTGCCATAATCTGTCTCTGTGATTAAAGTATTGCCATTCGGTAAGCGTTGATTTGTGCCGCATGTTGGAGACTCAAAGGGTTTTTCCTTTGTTCCACTGTATTGCCAAAAAATTTCTTTATTTAAAGGATCAAATTCTATTACCTTTGATCTGCCATATCCATTCGTATTTCCCAGATTATCAAATATCAATATATGACCATTATCTAATAAAACTGGTTCATGCATTTGTATCCAGAGGTTATTTTCGATTCCATCCTGAGCCCAGATAACACGATTATCATCCATATCAATAATAGCGATTGTATTAATATTACGTACAGATACTAATACATTGCCTTTTTTGAACAAATTGGAACGTGATTCCAGACTCCCGTCGAATAGTTGAATAGTATTAGTATGAAAAATATCTTCATTAGGATTTATCTTTAAATAATTGAGCCAGTTAGAATATTGGGAATTTTCAAAGCTCTCTAAAAGTGAAATTTCCCTTAAAACATGCCCTTCTGGATCAAGCACTGTAATAAATTCTTCATAAATATCCTTTCCCTTTCTTATCCTTGCAATACGTTTCTTTTTCCGGGTAAGCACATATATATTTCCTTCTTCATCGAGCTGTAAATGATGATGTGCTCTGCCTTCAAATTTCCACAATAAATTAGAATTCTTATCTAATTTTATCAAACCAATGTTTTCAAAGATTGCAAGAAGCTCGCCATTATCTAACAAATGAACTCTACGCCAGTGTGTTGTGTTGATACCGCGATATTTCCCTGGCCAAACTTCATTTATATCCTTGTGCCATGTATGAAGAATATTACCTTCCATATCCATGATTCCTGCCTCGGTCCTATGACCTGAACAATATAAGTTAAACCCCTGATAAGCCATGTCAGGCTTATATATTGTTACTTTTTGTCCCTTTGGTGCCTGAAAATACCCCTGTAAATAAGGTAATGAATTAATTTTAGATATGGCTATATCATTCTTATCCTTATCAGTTAGAGAGGGAGCATACATCCAGCGTCCCTTATCAGGTTTTAGAACAGAGCTTTCTTGAGATTCTGGACTATTCTTTAATAATATGCCTGGCAACCATAAGATAAGAATAATAAAAATACAGACTAGTAAAATAATCTTATAATATTTTAATAGCGAATCTATCATGATCGATTTACAAAAGAATTAAAATGCTGCAAGGAAAAGAAACAAACTTAAAAATCTTAGCTGCATATTTTTTAATAAAAGCCTACTGCACTGTTTATGAATTGTCAACCGAAAAATTACATGTAACTATTCAGTTAATACAGAGCAAGAGGTTCCAAAGACTTTATAATGCGTATGATTATAATAAGTTTATTAAGATACAACAGCATCATTTCTGATCAGGTCTCTATGAGTAGTGAGAGCTAAACACTAAGGTGACGCTATAAACTCTTTTTCACTCCTCACTCTGTATTAGCTGAATAGTTACAATCACATTATGCATCTGTGAGTATTATTCCTTGCTTTCGTTTTATCCCGCCTCTATGGGGGAACCCCCGATGCACTTTAAAGATAATACACTGTCTCTTTCTGTGGCACTCTCTTCAAAATTGATTGTCATCTGTACTCATTATTTGATATAATAGGAAAATATACAGGGCGAAGGGTTTCAAAGACTTTATAATGCGTATGATTATAGTAGGTTTGTTTAAATAGA
>JBHHUU010000187.1:0-4121 GCA_046753905.1 Nitrospirota bacterium
ATACGCATTATAAAGTCTTTGAAACCCCTTGCTCTGTATTAGCTGAATAGTTACAGAATTTTTATTGTATATTGAGGATCTACCTCGTTTTTTGGGTTTTGGTTTGGTAAATCGTTTAAATTTATTAAGAAGCCTTATAGCATATTTACGATGATATCCACAATTAATACAGAATTCATTTAAAATAATGGTTTTTCCTTTTTTTGAAGCATTTTTAAAACGCAGGAATATAGCTTCCAGATATTCCCTTTTGGATCGAGAACTCATATTTATACCCTCCTTTTTGGGGTATATTTTCAGTAGCTTTTTTTATGAGTCAACGATCCTTTAAAAAATTATTTTGGGTAACATTTAATTTGAGTCCATTCGCGTTTTAGCATTACGACCGCCGATAACCCAGGCAATAGTTCTCCCTGAGTTACGATCCAAGGACTTAATGAGCCACTTTTTGTTTTTTTTGACTTTATAGTATTATGCTAAGTGCTTTTTTTATCTCAGTTTCATGCTTGCTTCGGTTGTCACCAATAATGAAATTATATTCACATTCCTTGCATTTATAGCGTTGCTTATCTCGAACATTGCCATTTTTTATAACGGTTTCACTGTTACATCTTTTACATTTTAGCATAACAACCTCCTGTTAGTGTTTGTGTATAACAGGGATTATTGCATATATCTATTTAGCAACACTCTAAATGTTATTACAATGCTCGGATTTATCATATTAAGCGGCATCGTTGTAAACAATGCAATACTATATTTACACTGATCCTTGTGCCTGTGGTCTTTTTTCTGGTAATGGATTTTGGTAAAAAGGTAAGTGAAAATTCATGAACGAGTTGTTCACCCCTTACATTAATCGTTATCGGTTTTTTACATAATTCATCAACCCTCCATATATCAGCATATCACGTTCTCTTTTGGTAACATTTAGCAGGGTGATTATCTTATTTCCATTTACATAGACCGGTATCTCATCAGCACCACCTTCTATGAGTTTTTTTACATCAGGTATTTTAATTTTGTCTCCATCAGTGATACTGTTATAATCATCTGACTCTTTAAACAGAAGTGGAATGATACCAAAATTGATCAGGTTGGATCGATGTATCCTTGCAAAGGATTTCACTATCTTTACCTGAATCCCAAGGTATCGCGGTGCAAGCGCTGCATGCTCTCTTGATGAACCCTGTCCATAATTCTCTCCACCAATGATAAACCCTCCACCCTTTTCTTTTGCCCTCTCTGCAAAAGAAGTATCAACACGATTATATACAAATTCGCTTATTGCCTCTATATTGCTCCTGAGTGGAAGCACATCATTTCCTGCCGGCATAATATGGTCTGTGGTTATATTATCTCCCACCTTTAGAATAACCTCTCCTTCTATTTTATCTTTTAGTAATGGAAATTCTGGAAATGGTTTTATGTTTGGACCTCTTATTATCTCTACCTGAGATGAATCATCTTCGGGCGGTTCAATTATCATCTCTTTATTTACAATAAATTTATCAGGGGTTGATATAGCGGGATATTCCCCTAATTTTTTGGGGTCTGTAATCTTGCCTGTGATCGCTGCTGCTACTGCTGTCTCTGGACTACAGAGGTATATCTGATCATCTTTAGTGCCACTCCTCCCCGAGAAATTTCTCGGAAATGTCCTCAAAGAGACAGTGCCTGTTGGTGGTGCCTGTCCCATACCAATACATCCAAGACAGCCCGACTGCTGTATTCTTGCACCTGCATGTATAAGCGATAATATGCCGCCAGCCTGAGCAACATTTTCAAGTACCTGGGCGCTTCCAGGGTTAATCTCAAGACTAACCCATGGACTGATCGTTCTATCCTTTAAAGCCTCACATACAATCATCAGATCCCTGAACGAAGAGTTTACTGAAGAACCAATAATCACCTGATTTACCATTATACCCTCAACATCAGAGACCTTCTTCACATTATCAGGTGATGACGGACATGCAATTAAAGAAGGAACGGAATTTAAATCTATCTCTATTACTTCATCATATATTGCATCTTTATCAGCATATATCTCAACCCATGAATCTCCCCTCCCCTGTGACTCTAAATATCTTCTTGTATTCTCATCTGAAGGGAAGACAGAGGTTGTGCAGCCCAGCTCTGCACCCATATTTGCTATTGTCCCTCTATCTGTGGCTGAAAGGCTACTGACACCAGGGCCAAAATATTCCACTATCCTGCCAAGACCACCTTTAACTGTAAGACGCCTCAGCATTTCCAATATCACATCCTTCCCTGATACCCATGGAGATAGCTCGCCTGTTAGTTTAACACCAAGTATCTTCGGCATGGTCAGATAGAAGGGATAACCTGCCATTGCCATTGCCACATCAAGACCTCCTGCTCCGATAGCAATCATACTCATAGCGCCATTTGTGGATGTATGGCTGTCAGACCCCAACATGGTATTTCCGGGAACACTGAATTTTTCCATGTGAACCTGATGTGAAATGCCTCCTCCAGCTTTTGAAAAAAACGCCCCATATCTTGCTGCTGCACTCTGGAGAAATCTATGGTCATCGGCATTTTTGAAATCTGTTTGAAGCAGATTGTGATCCACATAACTCACTGCCAACTCAGCCCTTATCTTATTAATCCCCATCGCCTCAAACTCAAGATATGCCATTGTGCCTGTGGCATCCTGTGTCAACACATGATCAATCTTAATGCCTATCTCTTTTCCCCTTTCAAGCGTACCTTCTACTATGTGTGAGCTTAGTATCTTTTCTGCTGCTGTCATACCCATAAGTTTATCCTCCTCATCCTTCCCTCTCCCCCTCTCCTTTATCCCCTCCTCCCATCAAGGGAGGGGAAAGTTCCCTCTCCCCTTGTGGGAGAGGGTTAGGGTGAGGGGTTATTTTCGAACTAAAAGTCTCTATTTCTATTACTCTCGCTATATCATTACTCCAGTATCTTGTTTTTTAATATAAACACCTCAAGTGCCATTGATGCCTTAAGAGCCAATTTGTTTAAAAAAAGAGTATCACGAATAGGTCTATCCGAGATAAGATTATCGCCATATATCAATGCAGCCACCTGATTTTTTATTATTAATGGTATAATTACAACCTCCTGAGGGAATCTCTCTCCCAGAGCCTTAATCAGTTTCTGATCAGAAGCAAATGTCATCAATGGACCACGGTAAAGCTCCTTACTTTCAATAACCTCTTTAAATGTAGATGACTCATCAATAGATATATCTATCTCCTTTAGCTCCTCATCTTTTACCTCAGGGATATATGAAGACCAGACTATTATCTTGCCCTTTTTTATTACTAATAGGAGAATCCTATCAAGTAGATTGGATAGAGTCTTTAATAATATTGTTATTACCTCTTCTCTATCCTTTGCAAAGGCAAGCTCTTCTTTTGTCTTTATTAAGAGTGAATCTAATTCTCCTCTCTCTTTATCTTTACTATTACCCTCAATCTCTTCTATATCTGCCTTCTTTTTTTCTTCTTCTATTATGGATATAAACCTTAGTCTGCGTGGAATATTATAGTACTTTTCTAATGCATATTGAATCCTTGCCTCTGTAGCAATCAATGGTCTTATTGTAGAATTTGTGATGAAACCTATCTCATTTATTACATCAAGATCAAGTGGATTAAGCATAACAAGGCTTAATATCTTTTTCTCCTTTTTTATGGGGATAATATTATATCTCTCAGCCAGTTCAGGAGTGATCAACTCTAATATCTGGGGATCAATGTTTTCTATTTCTGTCGGATGTGCGACAGGAATATTTAACTTATTCCCTAATAAAGAGGTAAGATCATCTTCTGTTATAAGTCCCAGTTCAATTAGATTAGTCCCTAACCGTCCCCCCATAATTACCTGACGCTTAAGGGCTTCTACTATCTGACCCTCTGTTAACCTCCCTTTTTTTACAAGATATTCACCTAACCTCTCTCCCAATCTTCCCCCTATATCTAAATTCCACACAGATTCAACTGCATCTTTCAGGTTAATTTTAAATAATATGTTATAATAATAGATTATATTCTGCAAAAATGCAAATGTACATGGCAGCAATTCTAATTATAACAAGCAAACATATAGAATTTGTTTTTGGATAGAAC
>JBHHUU010000188.1:0-4104 GCA_046753905.1 Nitrospirota bacterium
TGATGCACACCCAGTAGTTATAAATAAAACAATTAGTATATACATCAATGATCTCTTCATCTTAATATACCTCCTCGTATAATATATTATAGATTGCCCTCTTAAATTCACCGACTTTATTTATTGATTGATAACAAAAATTCTTCTCACCTCTTAAGAATCAGAGGCAGGATGGGTTTTCTCATTCCTACCCTACTCTATTCCAGTTACGGAGTTATAAAACTCCTCGTCTCTGACCATGAGAAGTCTGACATAGTCTGTTCTACATTTATGGCAGACCTATAGGTTCACCCTATTTCATTCTCCTTTTTTTTAAATATTTTTCAGCCTTATCCTTATCCCCAAATGGGTTAGGCTCTTTCCATTTAGTGGGGTAGTCTTTAGGTCTTACAGGCCTCTTTTCATCTTCAGGATACCAGTGATAGAGTTCAAATGCCCTGAATTTCAAAATTAGACTAATCTTCTTATTATTATCACTTAGAGAGGCTAATGCCTTTGGTAAAAGGACAAGATTAGCAATATTGGTATGGTATCTTGGATCAGTGGTTTTACCCCAAATATGGTGTGCCTGAAAATTTAGAATCTCATTTTTGGGAGGAATGCCTGCAGCCATCTTTATTGCATAATTTGCATAGATATTGTCATCAATACGGATACCATTATTACCGGTCTTCCCCCTTTTTTCCCCACGTTTACCTCTTCTTACATCAGGATACCAACATCCTCCAGAATCTTTAAGTTCATCATAGACCTCTGGATGTGCCCAAATTCCTGTAGCAGCTATCAATTTACCAAGGTCGATTTTTAGATCACTACAGACCCGGTTCAAACGCATATCGCCATTAAAGTTCTCCATCTCAGCGAAAAATCTCCCATTGTGACTTAATAAATGATGCCTGTACCAGTGGAAATGGCTACCATTAAATTTAGAATCTGGAAAATTATCGATAACAGCCTCTATAACCTCATCTTTGCTAACCTCAGGGTTCTTCTTAAATAACTGAGTTACTAATTCTTTAATCGTAGAAAATGCCATTAAAATCACCTCCCTTATTTTTTTTGTTACTAATATCCTGCTGATAAACTAACAATTTGTAAAAACTTCTCTTTTATCACCTCTTTTTCTTTGAAAATAACCCCCTCACCCTTCCCTCTCCCCTCAGGGGAGAGGGAAGGGTGAGGGGAAATTATTTTCACCCCCCTTTGTGACCAAAGGTCATGTCAGTTTCATTGTGATATCCTGTAGAAAGGGATAACAATCCTCTCCTTCCATCAATAACCAATAATCATCGCACCCCAACAATAGAGTATTTAGAGGGCTATCTTGGATCTCCATGAAAAAGATACAGCCGTTCTCCTTCTGAGGTTTCCAATACCTTATCTGATTTCAACTTCTGTTTTGTTGCTGGTCCAGGAACTCCATAACGAATTGCAATGCTCTTTGTCCTTCTCCCAAAAGAGGTAGTTGTTGTGGCAAAAACAGATAGATACCCTACTTCGGGATCTGTAAGACGGATCCTGACTGTAAACTCCCGTGCCTCCCCTTTTTTGAGCTTTAGAAAGACGGTCTTATCTTCACTTGAAACGATCTCCAACCCCTCGTAGGGAGTAACTGAGACCTCCATACTCTCCATATCAACCTGAGCGACAAACCGAATGACAGTTGAAACCTCCTCACCTCTCTGTATGTTTTTGGGAACTGAGTACTCTATTGAAACAGGGGCTGTCGGCTTTGCAAAAAGCCCAATGGGCATAAACCAGGCTATTGCAACCCCCATCCAGAAAATAAATATTAACTTTCTAAACATGATACACCTCCCATAAAATAGTAGATCTTAATATATCCTGATTGTAAATGCAGCCTCTCCACCCAGACTACCCACTGTCATCACATAGTCGCCAGCACTGAGGGACTTTGTCAGACTTTCTGTTACACCGGCTATGTAATCATCAACATTTGTCTTATTTCCTGTTTCATTCAATTCAAAGAAGACATCTCCTCCGTTAATAGGCACTACTTCAATAGTATAATTCCCACTGGAAGGGATGGAAAATCCAAAAAACATCCGATTGAATAGCTTGTTACCGGGATCGTTTGCAGTAATTACACCATAAGTCTCCCATGTCTGCAGAGGAAATCCATCTACATCAGTATTAACGATGGTACCATCTACTGGAATTCCTGTATATAGAGGTTGATCTGAGGCCTCATACTCATCACCTGTGCTGATATTCTCTGCTGCAGCCAATGAAGTGATGTCAGCACTTATACTGCTGTTTCCATCCTTGAGGTATTTGAGAAAACTAAATATTGAAGTATAGGCAGGGGTATTTTTTTGGCCCCCAACCATTACATCATAGATAGGTTTAAACCCCAGACTTATGTTGTCATCGTCAGAAGGACCAGAATCAAATAGATCGTAGAGGATTTCCTGAATGGAAGATTCGGAGTAGAACCCGTCCAAGAGGATACCCAGTACATGCTGGTCGCTATCTGATACAGAATCCGTATCTAGGTCCATTAGAGTAACAGTCAACTGAAAAAATCCACTTGTGTCAATATAGAGAGGGTCATTAAAGACCATACCGGAAAATGCATTTCCCCATCCTTCTCCAAAGGCAACCCTTGGATCAAGGATATCCCCACCAGTATGGTCACCTCCAATATTATCACTTCTACTCAACTTGTCTTCAAAATAGTGACTCCACTCATGGGCAATCACATGAGAGTCATATTCATCCGTATCAAGATCCTCTGCACCAAGGATATAGAGATTACCCGTATCAGAATCATAGGAAGATGATTCAATATCTCCATTTGCCACATCTCCTTCGCTTGGTTTGTTATTCTCGCTCCAGTTCACTGCAAGGGAAGGAAATGTAACATTAGGGTCTGCACTCTTTATTAATTGTTCAGCCTGATAGATCGTATCGAGTATTGCAAAAGGAGCTGCAGCACGTGTTCCTGAATAACTTAAGCCATCCCAGCCAGAATCAGCATTAAAATCTTGAACGATATCTTCTATTCCTGTAGAAATATCTAAGTAAATACCATACAAGGCGCTGTTATTGGTATTGTCAACTATTTTGACACGCGGTGTATCTGGGTCTCCAAGTGCAGCCGTTACAACGACACTCACATTTGAATTTGCCGGGGCAGTAAAAGAGTATTGTCCAGTTTCAGTAGTGTTGCCTGACTCCAACACGACCCCGATTGAGTTATAAAGTTCAACAACTGCTCCCCTGATAGGCTTTTCTAAGGGGTTACTATATACAATTCCTGTCTGATCGGCTTTATAATAGGTGTAGGTAACAATCCCTGAGAGAGTTATTGATTGCTGTGCCGTTGTCTCCGTCACAGTTAAGCTCACAGTAATAGTCTTTGATGCTGCTTCAGATGCAGATATGGTTATCGTGCCGGTATAACTTCCAGCAGACAGCCCTGTTATATCTACAGATACTGTAAGGGTAGTCTCATTTGTGGAGTTATTGTTTATAAAACCACTAATCCATGCAGTCTCTGTTGATGGTGTCCATACCAGCAGTCCTTCCCCGCCATTACTGACCGTCACTGTCTGGTCTTGAGGATTTGTTCCTCCAACCTCAGCAGTGAAACTTAAGGTGCTGGTGCTCAAGCTGATGACTGGATTGGAGCTGCCATCTGTCACCGTCAGATTCACCGTGATCGTCTTTGATGCTGCCTCAGGGGCAGATATGGTTATCGTGCCTGTATAACTCCCAGCAGACAGCCCTGTTATATCTACAATTACCGTGATAGTAGCATTGTTGGAGCTATTATCTACAGAATACCCATCAAGCCATGCAGTCTCTGTGGATGCTGTGTATTGCAGCAACCCACCTCCGCTATTACTCATCGTAACTGTCTGGTCCTGAGGATTTGTCCCTCCAACCTCTGCAGTGAAATTTAAGGTGCTGGCGCTCAAGCTGATAACTGGTTTAGAATCACCATCACCCCCTCCGCCGCTATCACCACAACCCGCAATTAAAAAAAGCGACAAACAGGTCATGAACAGAACAAATATCTTTGTTTTATAATCCACTATCTTCATCTTTTTCATGCCTCCGAATAGGTTAATAAAGAAC
>JBHHUU010000189.1:0-4076 GCA_046753905.1 Nitrospirota bacterium
TTAATTAATCCCGATTGAAGCAAAATTGGGTTATTTGCTCTTTTACTATGAAAATCCCCCCTGCCCCCCTTTGCTAAAGGGGGAGTATAAGTTGCTCCCTTTGCTAAATGTAATTTTGCAAACACATAATTGCTCAATAGCTAGTAGATTTCCCCCTTCACTCTACCCCTCTCCTTAGTGTGAGTATGGTTAGCAATTATCATGCCGAACAGTATTTGGACACCAGGTGTTTTTACTCTAATCTGTAAAATATAGACTTATAATGATAAAAGATTTACAATATAATTATATTTAGAAATTTAACAATCCACCTTACCCCTAACTATCTTCACCCAAGGGGAGAGATTTAGGGTAAGGTGGTTAAACTGGAATATCATTATGAATCTTTATCTATCTATTAAAAGTAAAAAAGACGGCATCCTTTTATATGTTGTTTTCTTTTTTTTAATATCAGGGTGTGCTGTTAATCCAGACATATCTCCGGCAGACAGAAATGGGGTTGATAACAGATTACCAGAGAAAAGGGAGAGAGCATCAAACCACAGCAAAGAACTGGGGCGTGCGTTTCTCAAAGAGGTTAGGAAGCAATATCAGTTTATAAAAGAACCAGAGGTGAATTATATTATAAATAGAGTAGGAGAGAGGATATTAAGGTCTATAGGTACCGATCCTGAAGGATATCATTTTCTGGTTGTTAAAGAAATGAGCCCCAATGCCTTTGCAATCCCTGGAGGGTATATATTTATAACGGATGGACTTTTAGAAAGAATTAATAGCATAGAAGAACTTGCAGGGGTATTGGCACATGAGATTGCGCATGTTCAGAGGGATCATTTTTTTAAAGATGAAAAAAAGATACTTGCTGTAGATATAGCAACTATTGCAGCTATCTTACTTTCTCAGGGCAGTTTAGCAACTACTGCACTGGCACAGGCCACAAATATAGACTTTCAGCTCCAATTCAGTCGCGAGAATGAGGCAGAGGCAGATATCTATGCTTTATCTTACCTGAAAAAGAGTGGTTATAATAGAATAGGACTATTAAATTTTTTTGAGACACTATTATTTTATCAGCGATTTAATTTCCTTGATCAGCCGGCATATTTCTCAACCCATCCTGACATTCCATCCAGGATCAAAAAAGTTGAAAGCTTAATAGGTTATGATGCAGTTAATAAGAATATTGAAAAGCAGGAAGATATGGAATGGTTAAGAGCCTCTACGATTATCAAGGCAGTGCGAGGCTATAAGGTAAATGCCTTAATCAAAAAGATTGAAACCACTAATGAAGAACACTTCCATTATCTTAGAGGATTAACATACCTCAAAAAGGGCAGGATTAAAAAGGCAATCGATGAATATATGACTGCAATTAAAATTAACCCTATGAATCCGCTCTATCACGCTGATCTGTCACAATGCTATTTATTAATTAATAATAGTGAATCTGCTCGATTAGAGGCATTAAATAGCATTGAGTTAACTAAGACTTCTTCATATAAAAATTCTTATGCTGCCATTGGTATATCTCATGGCATATTAGGAATAGTATCTGCAAACAAAGGGGAATATAAAGAGGCTATATTGCACTATAAAGAGGGATTGAGCTCTATGCCGTATGATTTTTTTCAGTATATACGACTCTCTCAGGTTTATTCCATGCTGAATGATAGGGCAAGAGAGGCATTCTATCTGGCAATAGCACTAAGATTGGACATTGAACCAGAAAAAGCTATTGAAAGACTTGATTATGCAAGAGAGATATCCGTAGATGATGAAGGGTTGAAAATTAAGATAGAAAGAGTAATTGAGGAGATAACAGAGGAGGGAATATAAAAAAAACAGAAAATTAGAATAATGAATGTCGGACAAGGAATGATAAGTGTCGAACCTCACCCTAACCCCCTCCCGCAAGGGGAGAAGGTTAGTGTGAGGGGGGTTAATATTAATGAAGTTATGGTTTGTGCCGATAAAGACAATATAACCAGATAGTTGTGTTTAATAACCTGTTCAATCTATGGATATCTTTGGTTTTTCCATGATAAATAGGAATAGAAGGGCAGAGCAGGAGACTATTACAGTCATCTTGTGCACTGCATTATTAGTTTTTATATGTGCAGGACTTTCTTCACCCTCCTTTGGTGCTGATACTGGATTCAGGATATTCAGGGTTGAGATTGATATGACCTCTGAAGAATATAACAGTTTAGAACCTGTGAAGGACTTTTATATAAATGGCGGGAAAGATGATGGTTTCAGAGTGTCAATGATTCTTGATGTATACAGGGAAAAGATTGTCCGAGATGCAGCAGCAGATAAAGGGAAAGATTTTAAGATTAGTATACTGGTTGGACAGGTAAAGGTTATTAAGTTGTTCAAAAATGTTGCCATTACCCGAATAATCAGCCTCACTTCTCCTGATGATACCCCTGTTTTACAATATCGGACAGTAATGATCGGAGACTATGCAGTTATAGGAGGAAATAAGAGAGGCAGCAAAATCTCCAGAACAGACAATATAATGATAGGCTCAGACAAAATATCTCACTCGTCAGTCTCAGGGGTTTTGTTCTCTTCAAAAGTCCTTTTTGGGCTTGACGACTGGAAGCTAAAATCAGAGGCAATGGAGGCACTTTCTATTGTAAATGACATGTTTAATCAATCAAAGCATAAAGATATCCTTATTGCTGGATACACATGCAGCATAGGCACAGACGAATACAATCTGGAACTTTCAAAGAAAAGGGCACAAAGTGTGTCAGATTACCTTACAAATACTATAGGCATACCAAAAGACCATATACATATTGAATATCATGGTGAACAATTTCCTGTAGCTTCTAATGATACCGAAGAAGGCAGGATAAAGAACCGACGTGTTGATATCCGTTTTCTGCCACGTGGTGATACAATATATCCATGACGTAATTACCCAATAAGTTGGGGAAAATCCCCCCTAACCCCCTTTTCCAAAGCTTAACATTACCCACATTTTCTACTGAACAAATCAGGGTGATAATGAATGTGGGGTAATTTCTTTAACCAGAATTTTCCACATAGCGGTTATATCATCAAGTCTTTGTATCCCAAGCCAGAGCGTTTTTGTTCCTGGTTCACCGTCACATTTACGACCTAAAAATCCACCTAAACTCGCTGTCATTCTAACCGCCTCCCTTAAACTCGGTGGATTCTACGGTGGAACTGGATCCTTCGTTTTATACGCCACCAATGCTTTCCATTCTGCTTCTTCAAAGCTGTTCACGGGTACTGTCGTTAGCAGCATCCATTCCACTTTTGTTCCCAAACAAAGGATGGGAGGAGGGAGATTATATTGTACATCCTTATATTAGAGGAATCACTTGGGGCATTAAACTTTGGATATCAGTTTACCTTTTACATATTTATGTATTATACTGCTAATTAATGTTTGGTACGGAATGCCCTCTTCTATAGCCCTGCTTTGAATACCAAGTAAATCTTCTTTTGACATACGAATACTAATTCTTTGATCCTTTTTCAAAGTATTCTTGGCATACCGAGCATATTTATTAATTTCTGTTTCCATGTTTTTAATTGGTTTCCATTCCCCTCTTTCAATTGAAGAAAGTAATTCTTGTTCTTCTTTATCAAGTTGATAATTACGCATCTTTGACGCCTTCCTGTTTTAAATATTTTTTAGTCAATTTTCGGCTCGGAATAATGGTTTTAAGAAATATATCATTACCATCTTTAACAAACGGAACATAGTAAATATAGTTATTTAATTCAACAACAAACACCTTTTGATCTTTATATCTCTTGCTTGGGTTTTGGATAATAGCCAATACTTGACGATTTTTAATACAAACCAGAATTTCTTCAAATGATATATTTCTTTCGATTTGTAGCTTCTGATTTTTAACCGGATCCCAATGAATAGTCTCCATAAAATAAATATAAACTCATTTGTGCTAAATGTCAATACAATCGGCACGACTTCAGTTATTCTCGGTAAGTCAAATCAATAATATAAAATCATAATGAAACCGTGTAATTTAGGGATACTTATCCTCAAGAGCTATTTTTCAAGCTAAATA
>JBHHUU010000190.1:0-4057 GCA_046753905.1 Nitrospirota bacterium
AGAGCTTGAATTATAAATACATCTTTCGGCAACGGCGGCAATTTTTTTTGTAAAGCAATTTGTTAGGGGTTGACTTGTAATTGTTGGATATGCTAATTTATATATACTCCATATAGAATTATTCAACAAAATATGTTACTTGGCACATTCATATACTCCTAAAGGATTAAAGATGAGAAGTGATACTATAAAGTGCGGGATAGAGAGGGTTCCTCATAGGGCATTATTATATGCCACAGGCATTTCAAGAGAGGATATAAAAAAACCATTTATTGCAGTTATTTCAAGTTTTACAGATATCATCCCCGGACATATTGGGATGAGAGATTTAGAGAGGTTTATAGAAAAGGGCGTCCATACAGGTGGAGGCTATCCCTTTATATCCTGTCTCCCTGGTATCTGCGATGGGATCGCTATGGGACATTCAGGGATGCACTATTCTCTCCCTTCTCGTGAGCTTATAGCTGATATGATTGAGTCTATTGTGCTTGCTCATTCGTTTGACGGGATGGTACTCCTGACCAATTGCGATAAGATTACACCAGGGATGCTTATGGGAGCAGCACGTATCAATATACCATCCATAGTAGTCACAGCAGGTCCAATGATATCAGGCCGCTATAAAAAGAAGAGGCTTTCTCTTGTAAATGATACATTTGAGGCAATAGGCAAATATAAAAAGAGAGAGCTAACAGATGAAGAAGTGGATGAGATTGAGATATCAGCCTGTCCAGGTGCGGGTTCATGTCAGGGGATGTATACAGCAAATACAATGGCATGTGTTACAGAAGCATTGGGCATGTCATTAAAAGGATGTGCAACTGCACTCGCAGTCTCGTCAAACAAGAGAAGGATAGCATATAAGAGTGGGATTAAAATAGTGGAATTGATCAGAAATGATATCACACCAAAAAAAATAATGACAGAGGAGGCATTTGAAAATGCCATAACAGTAGATATGGCACTTGGAGGCTCTACTAATACTGCCTTGCACATACCTGCTATTGCCCATGAAATGGGGATAGATATACCTATTTCTACATTTGATAAGATCAGCAGGAGATCCCCTCATATTGTAAATATGCTGCCTGGTGGGGAATATTATATGGAAGACCTTGAATATGCAGGAGGTATTTCTGGAGTATTGAAAAGAATAGGGTCAGGATTACATAATAATATTACAGTTACAGGAATTGATATACATGATATTGTTAAGATGGCGAGGATAGATGATGATGAGGTTATAAGGACTGTAGAGAAGGCATATCATAAGGAAGGGGGTATTGCTGTATTAAAGGGTAACCTTGCAGCAGATGGCTGTGTTGTTAAACAGACTGCAGTAAGTAAAAATATGATGAGATTTGAGGGAATTGCAAGGGTATTTGACTCTGAGGATGATGCCATGAAGGCAATACTTGATGGAAAGATTACTAAAGGGAGTGTTGTTGTAATCAGATATGAAGGTCCAAAGGGAGGACCCGGAATGAGAGAGATGTTGTCACCAACTGCAACTATAGCAGGGATGGGCTTGAGTGAAGAAGTAGCATTGATTACTGACGGCAGGTTTTCAGGCGGCACGAGGGGTCCATGTATAGGACATATATCACCAGAGGCAATGGAAGGAGGTGTTATTGCTATTGTAAGAGATGGAGATATAATCTCCATAAATATACCAGAACGGAGTATTGAACTTGAAATAGATGAAAGCGAGATAAAAGATCGCCTAAAAAAGTGGTGTCCTCCAGAACCGAAGATAAAAAAGGGATATCTGGCAAGATACTCTCGGATGGTAAGTTCAGCCAACAGAGGAGCTATAATTGAATAATAGACTGAATGATAGACTTTTTTGTCAGTTATAGAAAGGGAGGTGAGTTATGAGGAAGAATGAGATTTTCAAAAATAGATTATTGATTTTCCTTTTAATAGGAGTAGTCCTGTCTTTATCTGCGGTAAGCCCTGTTGTTGCTGCGAGAAGGATTAAGATAGGAAAGATAATTGATAAACTCAAGTCTGAGAATGTACAGCAGAGACGAATTGCTGCTTTGGAATTAGGCGATCTGAAAAATCCAAAGGCGCTGGATGCCCTTATTGATGCACTTTCTGATAAAGATAGGGCTGTTAGAATGAACGTGGTATGGGCATTAGGCAGGATTAAGGATAAAAAAGCTATTTCTCCATTAAAAGGTGTCTCTGAAAGTGATAAGCTAAGTGAGGTACGGGAAGCCGCTCTTGCTGCTATAAAGAGAATTGAGGGGTCTAAATAAGGGTGACGAAGTTGTAAGCTCCTGGTGGAAGGCCGTGGCAATATCCTTATATCCTTATCTTGTTATAAATCCCTTATAAAAGAAGATATTAATAATATTGCAGAAAAAATGGCTATAACGCCTACAGTTATGCTCTCCATCGCAAGGGAATTTTTCTTTAGATAGATGTAGGCAAAGATAAGTCCTATGGTAAATATTGCCATGACTGCCCGAAACCCAAGTTTATAGAGTTTTGTAAGCACTCCTGTCACATCATAAGATGACATCTCTGTTTTTAATTCACCTCTATACGTATGAAGAATAAACTCTTCTAACAACCCGGGCAGCTTTATAAGAGGGTCTCCTATTTCTCTCCATTTATTTATTATTCTTCCCAATATCCCGTTCTCTTCTTCAATAAACCTCCTGGCATGAGGCTTTGCCAGATCTATTATATTAGAATCAGGGTCAAGAATAGAGTTAAGTCCATTTAAAAGTCCCAATGTCCTTCCTAGTAAGATGAAATTATTTGGTATCTGTAGAGACGAATATATCCTGAAGATATAGCCTAAGTCCTCACCGATATCGTCTATTGTTATATTTTTAAACTCTTTAGGTGACATATCTCTGTATTTCTCAATAAAGAAACCAACTACCTTCTCTATATCATACTCACTTATATTACGCCCCCTTGCAATGATGCCTAATTTAAGCAATCCCTTTACTATAGATGGGATATCCCTTTCAATAATTGCAAAGATAGTCTCTTTTATACCTCTCTGCATATCAGGTGTTATCTTCTGCATCAATCCGAAATCCACAAATACTAACTTCGGCCCATCCTGAACAAAGAGATTTCCAGGGTGAGGGTCCCCATGTATAAAGGCATGTTTAAATATCTGTTTGATATATGCCTCTACCAGAAGATTGGCTACATCTTTTAGTTTTATCCCCCTATCTTTTATTAGATCACATTTTGTGATCTTTATCCCTTCAACGAATTCTAATGTAAGTAGGTGTTGGGTTGTAAACTCCCATATTACTTTGGGTACTATGATCTTCTTGTCATCTGTAAAATTGTTAAAAAATCGCTCTGCATTATGTCCTTCATGTATATAGTTCAGCTCTTCATGTATGATCTTTGAAAATTCATTATAGAGCACATCTAACCTGATGGTGTTGAATTGTCTCCTGAGTATATTGGTTACTATCTTTGCAGCCCGCATATCTACTTCTACTACATCTTGTATCCCGGGATATTGCACCTTCACTGCGACCCTTTTGCCATTTTTCAGGTATGCCTCATGCACCTGTCCCAGTGATGCTGAGGCAATAGGTTCTTCTTTAAAACTTGCAAATACCTCTAATGGGTCATTGCCCAGTTCTTCTATAATCCTATTTCTTACCTGAGAAAACTCTACAGGAGGAACACTATCCTGTAATTGAGAGAGTATGACAGTATATTCATCAGGAAGGATATCCACTCTACCGCTCATAAACTGACCAAACTTGATCAGGATACCCCTGAGCTCTAATGCCGCATCCCTTATTTTTATGGCATTTTTCTCATGCAGACTCTTTTTATATCTCTCCTGAGTCTCTCTGTTAGAGAAATAGAACAGGATAGAATTTATCCGATAACTTAAGAGTATATTAATGGAAAGCCATACAATCTTTATTATTCGCCTATTTAAAGATAATCTTGTGTGCAAATATTCATCCCTCCTTTTTTGTAACTATTCAGCTAATACAGAGCAAGGGCAATTACCCAATATCTTGTGGAAAGGTAAATATCAATCCGAAGAACAAATCCC
>JBHHUU010000191.1:0-4026 GCA_046753905.1 Nitrospirota bacterium
GGGTTAATTTTCATGCTGGGGGGTGAACAACTCGTTCATGAATGTTTGGGAGCACTCTGCCATATACCATAAAGAAGAGATGGGATAATGGGGGTGGAAGAAATAAGAATAATAGTCATACGAATATTTAAAGATATTCGTGAGAAGGTATAACAATACCATTTCGTCAATTTATTGACACAAAATAAGTCAAATATCAATCTTTATCCTGAACTTATCCTTCTATGGGAGTTATCAATGGGGACACCTGATATCTTCAATTCTGATCAGTATCTCAATTTACCAGCAGAGTCTTTATTGATGTAATTAGCTGAATAGTTACTTTATTTCTTGACTTATCATAATAAGCGACTAATAAGCCCTTACCAATATACTGCTAAGCTCACTTACAACCTCTTCTGATAGCTCTGTGCTTTCTAATGCCTCTATTGTGCTATCTATATTGTATGCCCTCCTTCTTAAATAGACCTCACCATCCTCCCAGATAGCATAGCTTGATCTTGCTGATTTGTCCCTTGGCTGTCCAAGACTGCCAGGGTTTACGATCTTTTTCCCATCAATATACTTGATCAAGGGGACATGTGTATGCCCCACGAAGATAAAATCTGCATCTATCCCCTCAATCTCCCTTTTCCATATCTCATCATCAGTATCAGGTCTCAGATAAGTAAATAGATCACCCTTAGGTGAGGCATGTGCAATAAAAAAACGGTATCCCATCAACTCAAAATTCTCTCTTAGAGGCAATCCCCTCAAATAGTCTATATCCTCTTTATTAAGGAGCGGTTTTTGATACTCTCTTGTTGCTATTGACAGGTGTTTAAATCTATAGGAACATCCGCAATCCTGACCATATCCTAAGGCATTATCATGGTTTCCTCTGACCGATTTATACGCCCTGCTTCTAATGATATCTATTACCTCTTTAGGAAATGGTCCATAATCTACAAGGTCTCCCAGACATATCAGATAATCATATTCTTCATCATCAATCAGCTTAAGAGCCGACAGATTAGAATGTATATCAGATAATATTAAAAGTCTCATTACTTGTCCTCAAAGTTATAGCCATCTTCACTTCTTTACCTTTAATAATGCCTCTGACCTTGCCTCTTCAATCACCTTTTTTAATGGCAGATTAGTGTCATCTGCTATCTTTTTGCAGTCATCATATTCAGGTATTATATTCAGAACCTCTCCATCCTTTGAAACTACCTTTACCCCTATCTCTCCTGATCGTGTCTTTATCTTGCTTATCTCTCTATATATTTTTTTCCTCTCTGTCTCTTTTATCCTGATACCAATCGTAGTTGTCTCCTTGAAGATAATATCTATAAGATGATCTGCATCCTCTTTATTGGCAAGGATAGTTACCATTGTTGCAGGTCTGCTCTTTTTCATTATTATTGGTGTAAGGTATACATCTAATGCCCCTTGAGATAACAGTTTTTCGATCAGGTATTCATATATCTGAGGGATCATATCATCTATATTTGTCTCTATCTGTATCACAGCATCATTCTCAAGTGGTGAGACAGACTCCCCGATAAAGAGCCTCAACATATCGGGCTGAAGAGTATCAGTATAACTCCCCGCACCATACCCTACCTTCTCTATCCTCATCATTGGGAATGACCCGAATTCTTTTGCCAGTCTGCTGATTATTGCTGCACCTGTTGGAGTGGTAAGCTCCTTTTCAATCCCTCTGGAATAGACAGGACATCCTTTTAGTAATTCTGCTGTGGCAGGAGCAGGTATTGGCAGTCTTCCATGCGTTCTCGTATCAACAAAGCCTGAACCCATGTTTACAGGGGATGATACTACCTTTTCCACACCCAATAAATGAAGCCCTATTACCGTGCCACTTATATCGGCGATTATATCTATAGCGTCAGAGCCATGAAAATGGAAAGATGCCTTTTTCTTTCCATGTATATTTGCCTCTGTCTCAGCTAATCTGTCAAAGATATCAATGCTCTCTTCTTTAATCTTATTATCTAAGCCACTCTGTTTTATTATCTCTGCAAGCTCTGCATAGCTCTTTTCATCCGAAAATCCCTCTTTACAACTACATTTTTCACAAAAGACATCTACCTTTGTCCCCTTAATCCCTCCCCTATACACCATTTCTGAGCTAATATCAAGCTCTTTAATATCCAAGAGAGACAACTCTGATCTCAATCTATTAATCTCTGCCCCTGCATCAACTATTGCTCCGAGGAGCATATCACCACTTATCCCTGAAAAACAGTCAAAGTATGCTATCTTCATCTCTCCGTCTCTCCAGACAGGATATTAATCCTGTGGGCAAGACAGCCTGCCCCGAATCCATTATCTATATTCACCACTCCTATACCTGCTGCACATGAGTTTAGCATGGATAAGAGGGCGGAAAGCCCTCCAAAATTTGCCCCATAACCTCCACTCGTAGGCACAGCAATTACAGGTGATGCCACTATACCACCTATTACACTCGGGAGAGCACCATCCATCCCTGCTATCACAATCACCACCCTTGCCTCCTGAATCATTTCTCTCCTGTTAAATATCCTGTGTATCCCGGCCACTCCTACATCATATAATCTACTGACCCTGCTCCCCATTATCTCTGCTGTTACCTTTGCCTCTTCAGCAACAGGGATATCAGATGTACCAGCAGTGATTATAAGTATATTTCCCCTTCTCTTTCTCTTCTTTTGCTCAATAACTATAACTCCTGCTCTTTTATTATATACTGCTTTCTCATATATACCCTTTATGGATATGTATGTCTCCTCATCTGCCCTTGTCGCAAGAATATTTGCACTTGCCTTCACCATGCGCTTTACAATCTCAACTATCTCATCTCTACTCTTTCCCTCACAAAAGATGACCTCTGGAAAACCCTGTCTTATATGCCTGTGATGGTCTATAGATGCGATACCTATATCTTCATACGGGAGATCCTTTAATACCCCGATGGCATCCTCAATAGACAGACCTCCGCTCTTTACATCTCTCAGGATATCTTTAATATAATCATGGTCCATAAACTCTATCGCCTAAATAAATCACAATCCATTATCATCATTTAATTTCTCTGCCATCCTTCTGAAATAACGGCAATTTTCTACTATATCACCGCCATGGCTGAATAATCCTCCACCTATAAGAAAGATTACATCATGTCCATATAATTGAAGCATTTTAGGTATCTGGTCAAGTTTCATTCCTCCGCCCGGACATGGAAATATTGGCTTGATATTTTTTGCCATTTTGATGGTAGTCCCTTTTACAATATCGAGACACTCTTCTATAGTGAAAGAAAATCTTCCTCCGATGTTAGGAAATATTGCTGCGTCTGCACCAAAAAGGCGCCCAATCTGACCAAATAGAACTCCATGAGAGATACCGCTCTGGTTATTTATTACAAAACTTCCCTGTAGTGCAGGATGGCTGAAAAGAGGTAATCCTATATTATCATCTGCTGAGAGATGACGCATTGTATCAAGACCTACTATCCCGGGTGAGATTAATAGCCCGCCTGCCCCGCATCTTTTAGCCATTCTTGCCCTCTCTATTATTTTATCAAAAGGGGCAGTAACATTAGCTACATAGATACAACTCTCCCTTGTCTCCATATTTGCCCTCTCTATGGCTTTGGCACAGAGGGACACCCTCTCTTTAAATCCGGCAAATGATTGGTCTGTAAGTCCATGATCGTCCTTAATAATATCTATCCCTCCAATAGCAAACTTATATGCCAGATCCGCAAGAGCCTCTGCTGAGAGACCAAGAGGTTTAAGAGAGGTAGAAAGCAAGGGACGCACTGGTATATTCAGCAAACTTCTAATTCCATTTCTGCCAAATCTTGGTCCTTTAAATTTTTTTAATAGACTTTCCGGAAATTCCAAATGTTTAACACGGATACCTGGTTTTATACTTATATTCCCAAAGACAATATTTAAGATATGAGTAAGTTCAAACCCTGTTGTCTCCACGAGATAGCTTATTATTGTCTCAAAACCATTATTATTGCCTGATTTA
>JBHHUU010000192.1:0-3925 GCA_046753905.1 Nitrospirota bacterium
CTTGCTACTCATGAGAGAGTTGCCGCTGCAACACAAAAAGTGGCTTTGAATAGTATTGTTTTTTTGTACAAACATGTTCTTGATTTGCCGATTTCAGAAGAACTTGAACCTGTAAAGGCTAAAAAATATATCCGTCCGCCAATTGTTATGGTTATGAGCGAAGTTCAAAATGTTTTTTCCCGTATGTATGGATTGCATCTGTTAATGGCAAAGATGATGTATGGGAGTGGTCTGCGAATTATGGAGTGTATTCGGTTACGGGTTCAGGATATTGATTTCAAATTGAATAGGGTTTATGTGAGAGGTGGGAAAGGCGGGAAAGATAGAATTACTGTATTTCCGAAAACTATTCAACCTGAAATGAGTATGCAGATTGAAAAAGTTAAAAGGACTCACAAGGATGATCTGGAAAATGGTGGAGGAGATGTTTATATGCCTGAGGCTTTAAGAAGGAAATATCCAGCGGCATCTAAAGAATTCCGATGGCAGTATGTTTTCCCTGCCAAGAAATTAAGCGTTGATCCGCGTTCAGGTATAAGAAGACGACATCATGTTTTGGAATCAGGTTTACAGAAGGCTATTAAAAGAGCCGTTGATGAGGCAGGGATAATGAAAAGGGTGACAAGTCATACTTTTCGGCATTCCTTTGCGACTCATATGCTTGAAAATGGGGTAAATATCCGTGTGCTTCAAGAGTTAATGGGTCATACAGATGTTAAAACCACTGAGATTTATACACATGTAATGGAAAAAGATATATCTCTTGTTTTAAGCCCTTTAGACAAATTATCTGAGACATCCGATCTTTTTTCTTAAAGGTGGAAATAAAGGAGTAGGAGTATGGATTTAATAAAACAGAATAAAATTCTAAGTTCTATCAGGGATTCTTCCTCAAGCCAGATATTTTTTTTAGGACCGAAACAATATGTGGATCGGGGCTATAGATATTATGCAGAGGGAAGGGTTTCCCATTTTGAGTGGAATGAAGACTTTACAGCATTGACTGCAAAGGTTGAGGGAGACAAACTATATTCTGTAGTCCTTTCTTTAAAGAAAGACGCTATATATAATAGGTGCGATTGTCAGATATGGAACGGCAATGGAATATGTATGCATGTTATATCTGCCTTATTTACAATAAAAAACCTTGTCTCTCCTGATTCATTTAAGATACCGCAGGATTATGAACATAGAAGTCATCTTATCTCGTCCCTCTTTGACCATAACAAAAGTAGTGGTGTTGATAAAAAAAAAGTGCATGAGAGGGGATATTCTATTATCATTGAGTCTATATCTGACAATGGCATAAGATGGAAAATCCAGAAAGATGGCAAAAATGTATATAGACATCTCACAAAGGTACCCCGGGAACTTTGTAAATTGGCACAATCTCAGAATATGCCTTATTATTTCTATCGACAGACAGAACTTCTGGACTATCTTAAAAGATATGGCAATCTTTACCCCATTTTTTTAGAGATTGATGATCAGACCATGTTAGTTAAATGGGATGGTTCAGGAGATTATATCTGTAAGACTGAATTAAATGGTTTCCCGGATAAGATTACTTTGAGGCGGGTATGCCTCAAAGATAACAGGGAGCTTAAAGGTCTCTCTCTCATTGGGAATCTTATGGTAATAGACCCTGAATCCAGAATATTGACAGAGATAAATAACCGTGATGGGTGGAAGTTATGGAATCATTACAATACTGAGAGAGAGTTTATAAACCATTTATCAGACGATGACGATGACGATGACAACAGTTCTATATTTGATTATATCATAGACAGTTATTCCGACAACATAGATAATGATAT
Organism: Nitrospirota bacterium; assembly: GCA_046753905.1. Classification (GTDB taxonomy): domain Bacteria; phylum Nitrospirota; class Nitrospiria; order JBHHUU01; family JBHHUU01; genus JBHHUU01. Next base: position 1,821 of record JBHHUU010000192.1, read on the forward strand.
AGATAATTATCTTGAGTTTTTTTTAGAGAAACCTGATGAGCTGGATCTGAGCTATTATACAGAAAAAAAGGAACAAGTCCTTCAGAATCTGATATTCAGGGTGAATAATGTAGAGTCTCCTTTAAAAGAGACGGAGCATGGATATAGTATCACTATAGATGGCGATAGTAATAATAAAGATTCCTTTATTATAAGAGGAGAATGCAGTATCAACAGGTTACGGGTACCTCCAAGTGGAATGCCTTTTAATTTATTTATGTCTTTAGAAGAAGACACATCCACCTATCTAAGGGCAAAGAAGAGAAGGTCTGCCTTATATCAGGCTATGACAAGACTTTTATCTGTAAATAAAAAGAGTCATGCTGATAAGATAATAAAAGAGGTGCTTGCCCATGATGATTTTCGCAGACGTAAGATAAGATCAGAGGCAAAGTCTTTTCTTGCTGAGTTTTTCAGTACCTTTATGACCTCTGAAGAACAGATACTCTATGAAAACAGCAACTGGTTTACTGTTAAAAGAAATAAAGAAAAGGAGGGGCTGCTTTATGCTATCCCATTTGAACTATTCGGGTGGGAGATATTTAACGGGATGCCGGAATACTATGAAATGAATGTTAATATTAAGGAGTTATATGAAAAGCTGCCTCTTTTATATCAGAGGTGCGGGGAACATAATATAAGTGTCTTTTTCAAAGGCAAACCCATTACTACTGCCAAGTGGGATTTTTCGTTTGATGCAGGCAGGATATCAGGGATAGATTGGTTTGAGATAAGACCAGAGATAAAGTGCAATGATCTCTCTGTTGATACGACTGTATGGGAAGAGGCACTTACCCAAAAGGGCGTTATAGAGAAAGATGACTGCATCCAGATACTTGATCCCAATTCACAGGATATACTAAAGGTCATATCTACTATTATTTCATCGTCAGATAATGCAAAAAAAACGGATAAAAGAGAGGTTGTAAAGGTACCGAGGCTCCAGATATTTGATTGGATATCTCTCAGGAATAAAGGGGTGAAAATCAAGCTGTCACCTGAAGATGAGAGCCTGATTGGACGGTTGATGAGCTTTGAAAAGATAGAGGAAAAACCTGTTCCCAAAGGCATGAAGGCAGAGCTGAGACAATATCAGAAGACAGGGTATAACTGGTTGTCATTTTTATATGAGCATAGGCTTGGGGGATGTCTTGCAGATGATATGGGGCTTGGAAAGACCATTCAGGCTATTGCCCTTATGGGCGGGATAAAGGAGGGGATTGTGAAACCGGCAGTCAGAGAGATTCATGCTCCGCACCTGATAGTAGTGCCCACATCCCTTTTGTTTAACTGGGCAAATGAGATAGAGAGATTTTACCCTGATTTAAATATCCATTTTTATATAGATAAGGAGAGAACTACTATATTTAATGGGTATGATCTGGTTATAACTACATACGGCATTATACGAAGAGATATAGAAAGACTTAAGGATATAGGATTTCATCTCGTTATATTTGATGAGGCACAGGCAATAAAAAATATATATGCGGATACTACTGGTGCGGCACGACAGTTGAAAGGCTATTTTAAACTTACAATAACAGGCACGCCTCTTGAGAACCACATTGGAGAATATTATTCTATATTTGATCTATCTATACCCGGACTGCTCGGAGAGTATGAGAGGTTTAAATCACAGATAAGGCTTGATAATTCGCCATTGCTCGATCTCCTGATAAGAAGAACGCGGCCATTTTTGTTAAGGAGGACAAAGGAGAAGATATTAAAGGAGCTTCCGCCCAAGACAGAAACAGATATCTATTTAGACCTCACTGATAAGCAGAAGGTCTTATATCAAAAGACAGTAGAGATGATAAGAACCAGAATAGACGATGCCTATCATAATAAGACAGAGGCACAGGCACAGATCATTGCCCTGACTGCCATCTTAAAGCTCAGGCAGTTATGTGTATCTCCGGGATTGATAGACCCTAATATAAATGAATCATCTCCAAAGATAGACTTTTTGATCTATAAAGTTAAGGAACTTATGGAAGAGGGGCACAGTGCGCTTGTCTTTTCACAATTTACATCATTCCTTGATATTTTGGAAAAAGAGCTTA
>JBHHUU010000193.1:0-3912 GCA_046753905.1 Nitrospirota bacterium
CATACGCATTATAAAGTCTTTGAAACCCCTTGCTCTGTATTAGCTGAATAGTTACTTTAAATAAACCTAACATAATCATACGCATTATAAAGTCTTTGGAATCTCTTGCCCTGTAATTAACTGAATAGTTACTATCAATGAGCTATTACGATGATCGTAGCTGGTATAGATATAGGCACCAATACCTCCCGTCTTCTTATTGCAGAATATAAAGAAGAAGAGAAATGCTTATTAGAAAAATTAAGGTCAGAAAGAAGAATTACCAGACTTGGCACAGGTATTAGTAAAAACAGTCTGTTATCTCATGATGCCATATATAGAACAGTCGCAGCTATAGATGAATTCTGCAATATTTTAGAGACATATAATATATATGATATTGTGATTGTTGCAACAAGCGCAGTTAGAGAGGCGGATAATAGAGATGAACTGATTGAGGCAGTAAAGAGTAAGACTTCTCTTGAGATTGAAGTCCTTTCAGGCAAGGGAGAGGCAGAGAGGACATATCTTGGGATATTGTCCGGGATAGGAGAGATTAAAGAAAATTATGATGACCTTATGATTATTGATATCGGCGGCGGAAGCACAGAATTTATTATAACCAGAAAGGAAAATCACCATAAGGTCAAAGAAAGAATAGATTTTATCAGTATAAATATGGGGATCATTTATCTCACTGAAAGTTATATCACATCAGCGCCTCTGAAAGAGAGAGAGCATTTAAAGTTAAAGGATAAAATAGAGCAGGAACTAAATATGGTTAAGAATAATGCCCCCTCATTCTTCCCTGTAGGGAGTTCCCTACAGGGAAGAATGAGGGGGCTGATAGGCACTGCTGGTACAATTACCACATTAGCATCTATCTCAAAGGGATTAACTGATTATAATTCAAGCAGGATAAATAACTATACATTAAAATTAGATATAATAGAGGATATCTTTAATCAAATAGCACCAAAAGATATTAACGATAGAAAAAAGATTCCCGGATTAGACAAAGGAAGAGAAGATATTATCGTTGCAGGCACTGTGATACTTATGGGTATAATGAAGAAATTCAGGTTTAAGGAGATATTGGTAAGTGATTATGGCTTGAAAGAAGGGATAATAATTGATAGAATACAGAAAATCAGGAGTCAGAAGATAACTTAAAGTCCTTTTGCTTGATTTTTTCTGACTCCTGAATCTTAATCACTTAAAGATGAAGAAGGTTGTAAGACATAAAGGTAGAAAGACATGGAAGATCAATCCTGTCACAAGGGTACATTCCACAAAAAAGGGAAAGAAGGGTTATAACAGAAAGAGAGAAAAGATGGTACAGATTGATAATAACAATAAGTAACTATTCAAATAATACAGAGTGAGAGGTGGAAAAGAGTTTATAGCGTCACCTTAGTGTTTAGCTCTCACTACTCATAGAGACCTGATCTGAAATGATGCTGTTGTGTCTTAATAAACTTATTATAATCATACGCATTATAAAGTCTTTGGAACCCTCACTCTGTATTAGCTGATTAGTTACAATAATAAATAATAAGGAGGAGAACCATTATGATAAACGGGATAGTAAAAAATCTGCCATTTTATTGTTTAATTGGAATAACATCATTGATGATTAATACCTTTGTTATTGAAAGAGATGCAAATGCAGATGAAAAAAAAAGCAGACTTCCTGTTGTTACAATTAAAACTGATAAAGGGGATATAATATTTGAGATGTATCCTGATATTGCGCCAAAGACTGTAGCCAGAATAATTGAGTTAATTAAGCAGGATTTCTATAATGGATTGATATTTCATAGGGTAATACCGGGTTTTGTCATTCAGGGTGGAGATCCAAAAGGAAATGGGACAGGTGGAACAGGCAAAAAGCTCCCTGCAGAGTTCAGTAAAAAAAAGCATCTATTGGGTACTGTGGCTATGGCCAGAAGATCGGATGATATAAATAGCTCTGACAGTCAATTTTACATCTGCCTTGCCCCGCAGCCACATCTTGATGGTAAGTATACAGTCTTTGGTCAGGTAATAAAAGGGCTCGATGTAATCAAAGAGATAGCTAAGGGTGATGTTATGAGAAAGGTAACAGTAAAGGAATAATTGCTGAGACAGAAAACTCTAAGAGAATGAATATATGGCAAATAAAAAGACATTTAACGACCTTGGACTTTCAGTAAAAGTACTGGATGCAATTAATAAAAAGGGGTTTGAAGAACCAACCGCAATTCAGGCTGTGACTATCCCTGTAATGCTAAGAAATGATACTAACATCATAGCACAGGCTCAGACAGGTACAGGTAAAACTGCTGCATTTGGACTGCCTCTGATAGAAATGATTAACACAGATTCCAAAACAGTTCAGGCGCTAATTCTGGTTCCCACCCGAGAGTTGGCAATTCAGGTATCAGAAGAAATCAATTCACTCAAAGGAGACAAAGATATCAAAATAGTACCAATATATGGCGGTCAATCTATTGATCAGCAGTTACGCAGACTGAAAAAAGGCGTGCATATTGTAGTTGGGTCTCCGGGCAGAGTGATTGATCATCTTAATAGAAAGACACTAAGGCTTGGAAAAATTGAGCAACTGATACTTGATGAGGCAGATGAAATGCTTAATATGGGATTCATTGAAGATATGGAAGAAATAATGAAGCATACGAATCCTGACAAAAGAACGCTGTTGTTTTCTGCAACAATGCCAGAAAAGATAAAGACCCTTGCACATAAATACATGGACGGTTATGAATTTATTATAGTTAAAAAAGAACATTTGACAACTAATCTGACAGAGCAGATATACTTTGAAGTAAAAGCCTCTGACAAATTTGAGGCATTATGCAGGATAATTGATATTGAAGATGATTTTTATGGTTTGGTTTTCTGCAGAACAAAGAGTGATGTTGATTCTGTTGTAACTCATTTAATGGATAGAGGATATAATGCAGAAGCTATTCATGGAGATATATCACAGTCACAAAGAGAGAGAACTCTTGAAAAATTTAAGAAACAAAGAGTCAATACTCTTGTAGCAACAGATGTTGCAGCGCGTGGAATTGATGTTAATAACCTCACCCATGTTATAAATTATTCGCTGCCTCAAGATCCAGAGTCGTATGTTCATCGAATAGGTCGTACAGGAAGGGCAGGTAATGAGGGCACTGCTATTACGTTTATTACTCCTAGTGAGTATAAACGACTGATGTTTATACAGCGTATTGCCAGGACTGATATTAAGAAGTCTAAAGTACCAGAGGTAAAGGATATTATCAAAGCCAAAAAGAAAAAGATATGCGATGATCTATCTGCTATTCTTAAAGATGAGATTGATACTACATATTATAACTGGGCTAAGAAATTGCTTGTGGATAATGATCCGACAAAAATATTAGCTGCTATACTTAACTATTGTTTTGAAGAAGATATTAATCCTGATGCCTACAATAAAATAAAAGATGTCAGCGCAAAAGGGAAGCAACTTGATCTACAGGGTAAAGCAAGACTTTTTGTCGCACTCGGCAGGAAAGATAATATTAATGCCAGAAAACTTGTTGAGCTTATTATGAGCAGAGTCTCAGTTAAATCCAAACATATCAGAGATATACAGGTAATGGACAAATTCTCTTTTATAACTGTTCCTTTTGAAAAAGCAGAGAAAATTGTTGTCAGCTTTAAAGAAAAAGGTCAGAAACCATTAATTGCTCATGCCAAGAAGAATTGATAAAATCATTCCACCTGATATTTTTTCCGCTGAGAATATGAAGTGCAGTAAACTTGTATCTACCTCATAATCGCTATCTAAATCTTAAGGCACATAGAAGGGGTGCAGATAGAAGAACTGGAAGCAAATACCGTCTTTCAAAGTAAACATACATGAACGAGTTGTTCACCCCCGGGGATGAAAATCTATCACCC
>JBHHUU010000194.1:0-3910 GCA_046753905.1 Nitrospirota bacterium
TCCCTTAAGTGAATGCCATTGATCCCACTGAATAAAATCTCTATCGCCATTTTTCCCTTCATCTTTAATTATTGGAACTACAGTAATTCGCTTTGAACATCCAAGTGTATTATAAACTCTTTCATAAGGATAGGAACGGGTTCTTTTGGGTGAAACCCATTTTGACAAACCAAATGAAAAATTATCATCTTTGACAATACAATTTGCAGGCAAACTGTTAATTTCAAAATCTTTAAAATTAAAAACTTTTAATCTGCTTACAAGTTTTATTTGATACTCAATTCCTGTTATTTGGGCTGTTATCAGCATTCTTTTTGCCTTCTACATATTTAAGTGTTACATATCTATATTTTCCTTGGTTTCGTTCCACAAATTCAAAGATATCACTATTTTTGCTTGTTTCAAAACCGACTTTTTTTCTAATTATACATTCTAAATCTCTGATTATTTCGTAACCAATTGAACTTCTTTTTAGTTGTCGTGCTACTTTTATTGTTGTTCCGCTACCAAGAAAAGGGTCAAGAATAGTCTCGCCTACATAAGAAAAAAGTTTAATAAGACGATAAGGTAATTCTTCTGGAAAGGCAGCAATATTTTTTTCCAGTTTTGAACCTGGCAAAACATTTGTCATTTCCCAAATTGTTTTGTACCAATTGTTGTTTTGAAATTCTTTTTTGTCAATTTTAGACAATTCTCTAATCTTTTTTGAAATAGAATGATAATTAAATTTACCCTTTTGGAAAATAATTATGCTTTCCAGTAAATTGTCTGGGTAAAAATACATTGGATACGGATTTTGAAGTAAAACACTGCTTCTTCTGCTTATTCTCAAATATCCATCAGGTTTTTTCCAAATTATTTTATCTCTATATTTAAAACCAACGTTTTGAAATATTTTAATGGCATCAGCCGTAATCGGATATTTTTGTCCGTTTACTAGCATATCGTCAATATTCAAGGCAAAAATTCTACCATCTTGTAAAACTCGATAGGACTCTTTTGCCATTCTTTTTAACACGCCAAGATATTGTTCGTAATTTTCAAACAGTCCTTTATAATCAAAAGGAGCATTAAAATAAGGTGGGGAGGTTACAACAAAATGAATACTTTCATCGGACAATTCCACCATGCTCATACAGTTTCCGAATATTATCGTGTGTTTTGTTCCCATTTTTCATTTCATATTGTTATTTTCTTTTAAATTTTACACATAACCGCAACTTCAGGTCAAAGATAATTCCCTCTTCCATGCCTCTATCATGCCATCATTTATATCTATAAGGATTACCTTTTTCAAGGATTTAGCCTGATATCCCCTTATCTCTTTTATCATGGCCTTTGCCGCATCCATGGGCTTAACACCGCCTACACCAGTACCCATACCCGGAACTGCAAGGCTGACAATCCCTTTATCATCTGCCAGATTAACAGCAGCCTTTGCTGCCAGACCTACATTTGCTGCTGGTATCTTCTCTGCAGGATTGAACATTGTCGGGGCATGGATTATCCATTTAAACTTACTCTTACCGCCTGATGTAAGACATGCACCTCCCACAGGGATAGGTGCCTGTGCCACAGCCTCTTTTTCTGCCTCTTTCCCAGCACCCCTCTTTATAACACCTGCCACACCACCGCCCATCCATCCATGACTATTGGCAGGGTTTACAATAGCCTCTGCCTCTGCTTCCATGATGCTCCCTTTTATGACTTCAATCTCCATAACCCTTTTCCTCCTTATTCTTCTGCCTTCACTTAAAATATGGAAGAAGTTTAAGATATGTTGATTCAAGATGTTCTGATATCACCTTTGTATCTCCTATAACAGGCATAAAGTTTGTATCACCATTCCATCGCGGCACAACATGAATATGGACATGTGATTCTATTCCTGCACCTGCAACCTTTCCAAGGTTGGCACCTATATTAAACCCATCCGGAGAAAAGAGAGACCTCAAAGCAGTAGTAGATATATTTGTCGTTTTCATAAGGTCAAGGAGAACCTTATCATCTAAAAACTCAAAAGAAGAGACATGCTCATAAGGAATAACCATCAGGTGACCATTATTATAAGGATAGGCATTCATAATTACAAAGACGCTGTCTCCTCTATATAATATATAGTTCTCTTTGTCCTCTTCTTCCTCTGTTGTACAGCAGAAGATACAATCAGATTCCTTTTTCTTTTCAATATATTCCATTCTCCATGGTGCCCATATATGTTCCATCTTTCATCCCTCTCTAAACTTACAGTTCTTCCATAATCATCTGAATATCATTCCATGTCAGTTTTTTATCATCTGGATTTCGTAACAGATATGCCGGATGAAAGGTAGGCATGACCTTTATCCCATTATACTGATAAAAATTGCCCCTCAACCTTGAGATAGGTTTATTAGTTTTAAGCAATGTCTGTGCGGCAAATTTTCCCAGTGTGCATATAATATCAGGTTTTATTATATCCAGTTGATATTTTAAAAACTCCTCACATTGAATTATCTCATCTGGCTCAGGATTGCGATTCTGAGGAGGTCTGCATTTTACTACATTCGTAATATATACATCATCTCTTGTTAGTCCCATAGCTTTAATAATCTTTGTCAATAACTGCCCTGCTCTGCCCACAAATGGTTTGGCCTGAATATCCTCGTCTCTCCCTGGCGCCTCTCCAATAAAAACAAGTACGGCATCCTCTCTTCCAACCCCAAAGACTATATTCTTTCTTCCATTATGCAGCTTACATCTATTGCAGTCCCCTATCATTTCTCTTATCTCCTGCAGAGAGGATGGCACAGAAGAGAGGGCTTTTGTCCCTATATTATCAGATTCAGACTGAAAAGGTAAGAGATCAATCCCCATTTCCTTATAATATGTTATATATTCTCTTACATCATCAATAAGCCTTTTTATTTCATCTCTGACAGCCTCATCAATCGGCATGATATTTTTTCCTCTTTAACATTTTCAGTATTTCAATATAGATTCTGCCTCTCGCATCACAATCAAATCTCCTCCTGTCCCCTCCAGCATTTGTTATTGTAATATAAAGCCTATCTTCAGGCAAATAGGGATTTGCCTTATCTCCCCATTCTATTATCAGTACCCCATTGCATCCCATGAGATCTAATATCCCTATATCCTCAATATCTTCCGACCTCTTTATTCTATAGAGGTCGCAATGGTATAGGGGAATCCTTCCATTATATTCATTCAGATATACAAAAGTCGGAGATGAGATATAGATATCCTTTACATCTAATCCCTTTGCAATGCCATGTACAAAGCATGTCTTGCCAGCACCCAGTTCACCCTCTAATACAACTACCTCTCCACCCCTCATCAACCTGCCAATATTTTCTCCTATTCTCTTGGTCTCTTCCGGAGAGTCTGTTGTTATGGAGAGCAGCATCCCTTAATTGCCTCTGGTATATTTTCTATTATATCACGGGCAATCATACCTCTCTCACCCTTTTGGGCTGCTGCCATGTCACCTGCAATACCATGCAGATAGACAGCAGCATTAACAGCACTTATTATATCATCATATTGCCACTGGGCTATAAAACCTGCAATAACACCTGTAAGCACATCGCCTGAGCCTGCCGTTGCCATACCTGGGTTGCCTGTGGGGTTTATATAGATATTGCCATCAGGGTCTGCAATGATAGTATAAGCCCCTTTCAGGACAAGATATACCTGATATTCCTCTGCAAAACTCCTTGCAATACCGATCCTGTCCATTTGAATCCTCTCTGTATCTGTTCCAGTGAGCCTTGACATCTCACCCGGATGTGGTGTCATAATTACAGGAGACCTCTTTCCCCTTAAGATATCTAAATGCCCTGCCAACGCATTAATCCCATCTGCATCAACTACAATCGGAATCTCGCTCTCTGAGACAACATCCCTCACA
>JBHHUU010000195.1:0-3904 GCA_046753905.1 Nitrospirota bacterium
AATTTCTCTTGATAATTTATGGTATCTTGATAAGACCTCATCTGAGTCTCCATATAAAATAACCTTGCCTTTATTTATTAATAATACCTTTTGACATAGGTTTCGTATATGCTCTAAATTATGGCTGACAAAGACTACTGCATTGGCATTCTCTCTTATTTCAGCAAGACGTCTCAGGCTTTTATTCTGAAAAGAGAGATCCCCCACAGATAATACCTCATCTATTAGCAACACCTCTGGCTGGAGGCATGTAGCCACTGCAACCCCCAGTCGCACATTCATACCGCTTGAATAATGTTTCACAGGTGAATCAATAAAATCGCCGATATCGGCAAACTCTACAATCTCATCGAATCTTTCATCCATCTCTTTTTTGCTCATTCCAAGAATGGAACCATTTACATAGATATTCTCCCTCCCAGTAAGCATAGGATGAAAACCAGCGCCAACCTCTATCAAAGCACCTACTCGTCCTTTTATTTCGATCCTGCCCTTATCAGGCATGAAAATACCATTGAGCATCTTAAGCATGGTGGACTTGCCAGAGCCATTAGGACCAATAATCCCTAATGTCTCTCCTCGCTTGAGTTCAAAGTTCACATTATCCACTGCCCAGAATTCCCCATTACGCAATATATCTGTATGTTGATTAAGTCCAAGAAAGCTCCTGGCAAGGTCTGTTGCACCGTAAAGCATTGTGTGCTTTATGGAACGGCAATATTTTTTTGAAACATTCTCAACCTTGATTACTGTGTCAGACATTACCTTGTTTACACTGTTTGCTCTGTTTACCTGGTTTATTGATATAAGATTGATCAATCGCAATATATGTCTGGCTCTGGACTTCTGCAACAGAACCTTGTGAAATAAAAAGATACTGAACAAATTCTTTGTTGAATCTTCTGGAAAATCCTTCCGCTATATTACTCATTGCAGAAATAGATGCAGAAGTAATCTGACTTGCAAACCGCATATCTTTCTGAAATGCCTTACTCCCTGTTACTGCATCATACATAAACCGTGTTAACTAATTTCTTTGCCTCTTTCCAGCATTCGAATTTTTCAAATTTCTCTATTCTCATGTAACTAATTCTACTATAGTAAATAACTCAAACAAAGTAAATCATCTATGCCCCGCAATCGTTAATTAACTGAAGAAGTATCTGTAATCTTTTATCTTTTCAATAAACTCTACAAATCCTATCTCATTACTTGATTGATGGCTTTCTGGATTATTAAAAGGATGTATATGCCACTCCTTTGTATTATCAGCTCCATAAATTCTTTTATTATCTTTTATAAGGCTGAACGATTTTTTAGCAGTCTCCTTATTATAAAATATATCTATAAATATATTATCGGTTATCTCAGCTCTTAACTTTGCTACAGGTTCCTCAACAATTATTATCTGGACTTTTTTTACTATTTCAGATTGAGCACAGACTTCAATGACTTCTTTTGTAAACTCAAATATACTCATTAATAATCGAATAACCGATTCAAGACCCTTAATATATGTCTTTTCCTTGAGATAAGTCCCTCCCACTCTAAATAGTCTGATTCTACTTCATAAGAATATTGGTCTGGTATCTCTTCTTTCCTATAATTTTCATCGAACTCTTCAAAATGGAATTTGTACTTCTGTTCAAATCTCTTTATTTTCAGATCAATCTTTTCAAGCCTATGTTCAACAGCATCTTTTAAGACCTCCCTTAAAGCTGTTTCAGGTTTTACTTCTCCTGTTAGATCAGTTAAAACCTTCATTAAGTTTACTTCCATAATCTCCATTATATTTAACCTCCTGAATCATAAGAATATTGAAATAAGAACATAATAGCATTGTTAAAAGAGTATAGATCGTTATATGCTTGGTTTTATCGAACCATATCAAACCGGTAACAAACATCGTCAGTTCTGAATAGTAGAAGTAATCTGACTTGCAAACCGCATATCTTTCTGAAATGCCTTACTCCCTGTTACTGCATCATACATAAACCGTGTTAACTAATTTCTTTGCCTCTTTCCAGCATTCGAATTTTTCAAATTTCTCTATTCTCATGTAACTAATTCTACTATAGTAAACGACTCATATTTTCTCAGTAATTCATCAGATATCCTTCCTTTCAGAGTCTTACCATTTCTTCTAATCTTTTAATTGAAGCAATAGCCTGTTGTAGTGTTGCAGCCATATTTAGCCATCTCCTTTATGTTTTAAGGATAACGAAGTAGGGTAGATAAGTCAAGGAATACGGACTCTTTGTCTCTGTTTTATCATGGAGACATTGAGGTTGTGATAGGAGCAATGTGAGTCTGTCTACATGGAGACAGACTCACATTTACAGAGGGGGCTAATTTTTTTCTTGCGATTTTGAGACACTAATGTATATATAGAAAAAATTTTGTCTATTATATTTAAGGAGCATTTATCTCTGACTCAATACTGTTCGGTATGATAATTACTTATCATGTATTATAAGCAAAGTTTCCCTCTTCTTCCTTCCCTTGTTGCTTAGAGCCTATTCAATATCTGGCTTTAATAGAGGGGGAGTACAAGTTTCCCCCTTGCTAAAGGGAGGTTAATTTTCATGCTCGGGGGTGAACAACTCGTTCATGAATGTTTGGGTAATTACTATATATTATCCTAACACCTTTATCCAAGAGGGTTTCTCTGCTTTTTGGGGGGCTTTCTATCTCTGTTTTGGGGAAGAACTCCTACTATTATGTTAGGGGTGGGACAATATTGACAATATAATTAAGGCAGTGTTACTATACTTAGCGTGCAAATAAATTCATCATTAGATATTCATTTTGATTATTCATTTTGATTCCAGCTTGTCTGAGTTAGGGGGTTATTTGGTAATTACAGATTTGAAGGGGATTTTCAAAGCAAACAGTATTTATGAGTATAGAAGAGATAGTAGTTTCATATAGAGAGGCATATCAACGTATTGATCACTACCTTATGAAAAAAGGGGTTCGTATATCAAGGACATACCTCCAGAGGCTGATAAAAGATGGTCTTATTACGGTTAATAATATATCTGTTAAATCTAATTATAATATCAAACCAGATGATAATATCTGTATTGCCATCCCTCCTCCAGACAGAATAGATGTTCAATCAGAAGAGATACCTCTGAATATTGTATATGAAGACGATTCTCTAATTGTTATAAATAAGCCTGCTGGTATGGTTGTTCATCCGGCATACGGTAATCGCAGCGGAACACTTGTAAATGCACTTCTTGCATATTGCAAGGATCTGTCAGGTATAGGAGGAAGAGAGAGACCTGGGATTGTTCACAGGCTGGATAAGGAGACTTCAGGACTGATTGTTGCTGCAAAGACTGATTTGGCTCATAATTTTCTATCAGACTCATTTAAAAATAAAACAGTGGACAAAAGGTATATTGCATTAGTTTGGGGAGAAGTTAAAAGAAATAAGGAGAAGATAGAGCTTCCTATTGGCAGAGATATCTGGGATAGAAAGAAGATATCACAACGGACATTTAAACCAAAGGAGGCTATTACTTATATTAAGGTTATAAGAAGATTTGATGGGGCTACCCTGATACAGGCAATACCAAAGACAGGAAGGACACATCAGATCAGGGTACATCTCGCATCTATAGGTCATCCTATTATAGGCGATAAGTTTTATAGTGGAAGGAAAAAGATAAATTTAGAAGATATAAGTGTGGAAAGGCATATGCTCCATGCCATGAGTATTGGATTTATACATCCGTCCACAAAAAAATATGTTGAATTTGACTCCATACTGCCTGATGATATGCAGAGGCTTATAGATAGACTGTAACATATTTTTGTGACAGAAAATTTGAAATACCCTTAATTACAGGGTAAGGGGTTCCAAAGACTTTATAATGCGTATGATTATAGCAGG
>JBHHUU010000196.1:0-3767 GCA_046753905.1 Nitrospirota bacterium
GATTCCCGTTTTCACGGGAATGACGATAAAAGTACTTTCTAAATAAGTGAAGATTATCATTTTTTTGCAGATGTCTACAATGAAAGGGGGTGATAAGAGAGTAATAAAACGGGTAGAGGAAAGATAGATATAGAGAGGAGGTGATAATATGTATAATAGAATAATTATTAGTTTAGTGAGTATTTCAGTTTTCATGATCAGTCTTCTCGGCATTTCAGAAGAGAGGGCAATGGCTCAGCAGGGAGATGCAGGTATCGGTGAACAGACCTTTTTCACTGTTAATGGCGGCAAGGTTAAAAAGACGCGGACAAAGATAAATGATGCCCCTACAACGAGAGGCGAGGGTGACTTTCTTGCATTACCTGGTGCTGTTATTGCTTTTAATGTACCGAGGGGAAAAGATACATTTATTGTAACCTTCTCAGGAGAGTGCAGACTTACGAATGCTTCACCTAATGACTGGGTAGAGGTAGAGGTAAGGCTCGATGGTGTACCAATGAAGCCTTCTTCCCCTGGCAACCCAATGGCCTTTTGCTCAGATGATAACTGGGAGATGCATTCTGCCACATTTGCAAAAAGAGTCCCTGCAGGATCGCATACAATCCAGGTCTTCTGGAAACTGGTTGACCTTGCCCCATTCGCTGTTCTTTCTGGCTGGCTTGATGACTGGACACTAAATAAACCTTCTGGTAAGTCAATAATCAACATAAACCAACAGATAATTTCCCGACAGGAGGCAAAGCCCCCTGTCGGGATTTTTTTTTGTGGTTTTAGAACCTGTTCAAGATCTGGCTCTTATGGAGAGACCATCAATTCATCCAACCTTTTATTTATCAGACTCAGGACATCAGGATACATTGAAACCTCTCTTTGATATACCTCAAAGTATCTCGCACCTCTTACAAGTCCGCGTTCCATCGCATCTAAAAGTGGTCCTTTTAATCTATTTCCTCGCCGAAGCTGAAATCCTACCCAGCCTCCTTTATCAGCATAATCTCTTACCCAGCCTATATCAGGCCTTCTTGTATCCTGGTCTTTGTCCGCCATGAGGGCATTCATTTGAATAAGGAATCGCTGACCATATTTTTTAGAACCATAGGAGATGACCTCTTTGATTACCCTGTCATCATAGATTGCCCTTCTGGCTAAATTGAGAACTATGGGCTTATTTGGAAATGCCTGTGCAAAGACATCAATTGATCGCTGCCATGCATAGATTAACTTTTCTGGTGAGTATCCTGTCCTTTCCCACTGAGAGAG
Organism: Nitrospirota bacterium; assembly: GCA_046753905.1. Taxonomy (GTDB): domain Bacteria; phylum Nitrospirota; class Nitrospiria; order JBHHUU01; family JBHHUU01; genus JBHHUU01. The sequence continues at coordinate 1,261 of JBHHUU010000196.1, forward strand.
GTTATCCTTTTTATGAGGGAGATTCATCTCAGCCGTCAGGCAGGTAGGTCCGCTTAGATGAACCATTACTACAGCAGGGTCTTTTCCAAAACGATTCCCCATTGCCATAATAAAGACTTCCCATGCCTTTAGATAACTCTCATCCCATGGTATGGGCATCCTTAAACTTTTGCCATAAGTCCGCTTGTGAAGCGGATTCCTATCCATGAATACGAATTGGGATGTGCCTTTTTTATAAAGCCAATCAGGCGACCATACACCAGTAAGTATCCGCAAAGTCACCGACTTTTTATGTGCTTTTGCCTTCTTAATTTCTGTATCTAAATATGACCAGTTATATTTCCCTTCTGAGGGTTCAATGTTTTTCCATCTGGCACGAATAGAAGAACCTTTTATATCAGGCATGGCAATTAGTTTGTTTGAAACAGGATGATCCACTCCACCCAGTAGATATATCCCTGAAAATGATTCTAATATTACAAATGCCTCAACATAACTGGCTAAGAGACTTAAATAAAAGACTAACACAATATAAAAAAAGCTAAATGCCTTAATTATTTCTTCCTTCATCTTCTATCCTATCAGGCACATTCCTTGTCTTACATTGTTGTAGAGGCGTTTCATTAGTTAATTCGGCAAGACCCCTGAAAGGTTTTCCATCTAAAGTTTTCCTAATTGCTCTTCCTGATTCTAAATATCTTGTTTCCCCTACCCTGATAAAAGTAACAGATTCTTCATATGTAATATCAGGTATAACTCCATCACCTTTAACAGTTACTATTCCGGCATTTATTACTTCTCTCTCCTGAGGCAGGGTATCAGGACCATCTATCAATGCCTCTTTCAATAATCGCCCGTCATAATCAGTATGAGGGACAATACCGAGGATATGAACAATTGTAGGAGCAATATCTATAGAACCAGTAGCAGTGGTATCTATAAAACCTTTTTTAAAGGCAGGTCCAGATGCTGCCATAAATGCGTGAATATTGCCACCACCCAATCCTCCATGCACATTGAGCTTTGAGAGACCTCCTACAAATTGAGTATGGGTAGACTCATCATAATCCCATGCAAACATAATGTCTGGCATGACATCCACAGAAGTCTCTTCTCCTTTCTTTGTAATAAGGATGTCTTCAGTGGTTAATAATCCTGGAATATCATATCGTGGAGAGATAAATAGATTATTGACACGCAGATATGTGCCTCGCGGAGGCACTCCGCATAGACCCAGAGAAGACTCTGATGCAACTCCCCTCTGTAAAAAGGTTGCAATTTTTCTTACAATCTCTGGATTATGGTTTGGTATAAACATAAAGATACCTGCATGGGTGGCTATTACTGCATCATTTTCTTTACTATCTTTTTGCCATCTGGAAGCTGTTACCACATTGATGCCAGACTCCTTTAAGGTATTAATGAATCTGTAGATAGGATAACCCTCGCTATGTGTAGAGCGGGAAAATCCATGGTCAGAGGTTACGATAATATTTGTCCTTGCCTTTTCCTCAGGATGGGTATCAAGGTAGTCCAGCAGTTCACCCACAGAGGAATCAATCACTCGGATAATCTCTTTTGCTTCCTCAGAGTCAAAGCCCTTTTTATGGTTAACCCCATCTGGCACTCTTACCCAGAAGACGACAAAGTCAGGTTTTTTCTCCGGGAGCACATATTTGATCATTGCATCTTTAAAGAACTGAACATGCTTTGTCTGAGAGTTTTGCGGTGCGTTTCTCCATCCTGTGGCAATCTCTACTTTATTTCTAATCTTCTTCTTGTGGGGAAATATATCATCTTTTATGGTCTCTTGACCTTCCAGGTCGTGTCCCCGTGCGCTAATTACCAGACCCCCTGCCTTCACATCATGCAAAAATACTGTACCCTTTTTCCCTATAACAGCAGTTTTAAGACCTGCTTGTTGGGCAATCTGAACTGTGGTAGGAACACGGATTAACTCACCATTCATATAATTATTTATCTCCATAAGTGTTTGATTTGATTCCATCAGACCGATATCTCGACTATAAAAATCTGGGATGAAGATAGAATTCATAGGAACTCCATTTTTTGCAGGATATGTGCCTGTGGCAATGGCCACGCTGTTTGGAATAGTGCTGGTAGGGTAAATTGCATGATGATTATTAAAAAGCACTCCATTAGCGATAAGACGGGTAATATTGGGTGCATCTTCTGGTGTAACCTGATCTGGCCTCATTCCATCAAAGACCATGAGAATAACTTTAGGGTTTTTATTTGAACCAGTTAATACATTAGTACCGCAATTGATCTTAAGAAAAATAAGTGCTATTATAAACAGAAGGGTGGATACGGTTCTAAATATATATCTATATGATGATATGTATTTTTTAATAGTTCTCATATTGATATGATAAACTCCTTCATTATAAAAATAGCTCAAATTATATTAATTGTCAAGCTGATTAATGCCACCAAAATCCACCGTCTCTAAATAAGCAGGGGTGTTTTTCTAGTTTTTTTTGATT
>JBHHUU010000197.1:0-3746 GCA_046753905.1 Nitrospirota bacterium
CCTGCACCCTGACAACTGCACCCTTTAACTTTAGCTTACTTCAGACACTTCCTCCTCCATTACCACCATCCATCTTTCCTTCCATACTCATATCCGCAAATTGATCATTCATCACCCCCCTTCCATTTCCATTCGACTCAAGTTTAAACCTGTCCACAATACCCTGTAAATTTACAGCAAGCTGGCTTAACTGACTACAGGCAACTGAAGATTGTTCTGCCCCTGACAGTGTCTCCTTGCTCACATTTGCAACCGACTCTATACGTGATGATATCTCTTCCACTGCCGCTGACTGCTGCTCTGCAGCAACTGCAATATGCTGTACCATATCTGTGGTATTATTTACCATTTCTACAATCTTTCCGAGTGCATCTCCTGCCTTATTTGCCAATTCCACCCCTCCTGCCACCTCTTTTGTCCCAAGCTCCATAGACTGCACAGCCTCTGTTGTATCCTGCTGGACATCTTTTATCATTACTGCAATCTCTTTTGTTGCCTTGGTAGTCCTTTCAGCAAGTTTTCTAACCTCATCAGCAACAACAGCAAAACCTCTGCCCTGATCTCCTGCCCTTGCCGCTTCTATTGCAGCATTCAGGGCAAGCAGGTTTGTCTGATCAGCAATCTCTTCGATTACCCTGATGATCTCTCCAATTTGATCCGATGCCTTACCCAGTGTATTTATAATTTTTGAAGAGTTTTCTACTGTAATAGATACATGTCTCATCTTTTTAATAGTCTCATTTACTACATCTCCCCCTTCCTTAGCAGTATTCATAGCAGTAGTCGAAACTTCTGACGTCTTTGCAGAATTCCTTGCCACCTCTATAACTGTCTTGCTCATCTCTTCCATTGCATTTGCCACCTCTATTGTCTGACTGGTCTGTTTATTTGCACCACCCGACATCTCTTCAGATGAAGATGACATCTCAATTGCTGCTGAGGCTATAAGGTGGGTTGAATCTGCTACATCTCCAATAATATTATGAAGCTTCTCTATAAATGTATTAAAGTTTTTTGCCAGTTCTCCTATCTCATCATTCGTCTTTACTTCAATCCTCTTGGTCAGGTCTCCATCCCCTTCAGCTATATCCCTTAATGCCTCAGACAGGGTCTTTATAGGTTTTGTGATAACCTTTACAAGGAAGACGCTCAAAAATATAGATACTATGAGAGCTATACCTGTCATTATTAATGTCCCCCACATTATCTTTTTTATGTTGATATTCAGATGTTCAATTGATCCAGTAAATATGTCGGCTTTATCATTCCTGTATTTAATTAACTGTTCATTCAGTTTCGAAGATATATCACCAAACTTTATAAAATCTTCCTGTACCTCACTAAATTTACCAGTTGATGCCAATATTGTTACTACCTTTTCACCAACTACAGCAAATGATTCAAACACCGATTTAATCTCATTTATCCTTTCAGATTCATCTGGAGATAGCCCCTTGATATGATCCAATCTTTTGGAAACATCTGCAACAATAGGCCTTATCTCTTCTAAAAAGGTATCATCTTTAAAGTTTATGGAATCTGCAAACTTATTACCAAGGGTATTCATCATTCCTACCATATCTTCAATATCCCTGTATATTTCATACGATACGTGTTGCTCCTTTGTCAGAGAAAATATCCTTTTACTACCAATAAAAGTATTTATACCAACAGTTAAAAGGATAAGAAAAAATATGGAAAATATCAAAAATATCTTATAAGATATCTTTAGTGATTTTAAATAACCCATTTTCCTGTGCCTCCTTTTTTGAAATATTCTTATCCATCTACTACTCTTCAATAGTATATATCACCTTTATTCCACTCTTACCTTCTGCCTCATCTGACCAGACATAACCAATCCCGCCCTTTGTCTCTCTTACAAATTCAATCACCTCGTCTGCGCTTTTTTTTATTATAGGGGGAATACCATGTTCACGAAACATCTTTCCTATTCTGAAGGTGAGTGCCATGGTGGAAGCGGGTATTCCAGTAACTTATTATATTATGAAATTTCCCTATCTTTACATTTAATAGATCACTAAACATATATCCTATCTGTATTCTTTCCACATCTAAGTGCCAGTCACCCATATGGTTCATTATCACTACCTCACCCATCGTATCTATCCTGTCACTAACCCTCTCTACAAAAAAGAAGTCTACCTCCCCTAATACAAATGACCTCCTGTTAGCATCATCCAGCAGGTTATTCTCTATACCATTGGCACCTGTAAATGTTACATCTGTGAAAATGTTATAGTTAAAAGCAGATGCCTTTATAGAATATCCTGAGATGATGATACCTACAAACAAGAAAAACAATATCTTTTTCATATCTTCCTCCTTCTTAAAAAAGTGCCTAAACCACTTCACCCTCACCCTAACCCTCTCCCATCAAGGGAGATGGAACTTGGCGTTTTGCTCTCTCCCATCAAGGGAGAGGGAGAACTTGGGTTTTGCTCTCTCTCATCAAGGGGAGAAGGTGCTGGTTCAATCGGCAACCGGTATCTGTGTTCTGTAACCGTGTCCGTGACGGAGAGAGAAATTAAGTCTTACTGGTTTAACCGTTAACCCTTCAACTTTCAACCCTGCACCCTGACAACTGCCCCCTGCTTTCTTTCCTATACTGCCTCTATTATATCTTTTGCAATCTCATGGACAGGCGCTATCTTATCTGCAGCTCCTATATCCACTACTGCCTTTGGCATACCATAAACCACGCTTGAATCTTCATCCTGAACAATAGTCTTCCCCCCTCTGTTTTTAATAGTCTTCATTCCATCTCTTCCGTCAGAACCCATCCCTGTTAATATTACACCCAATGCCCTCTCAGAATAGACATCTGCCACAGATAACATCATTATATCAACAGAAGGTGTATATAAAAGACCAGAAGGGGTCTTTGTCAGCTCTATCTCAACACCTAAGTCTCTACTATTTACTACCTTTGTATGTATTCCTCCAGGCGCTATCAGGGTCACACCAGGTCTTACAATATCTCCGTTTATTGCCTCTCTTACCTCTATCTGACTAATCTGGTTGAGTCTTTCAGCAAATGCCCCTGTAAATACTTTTGGCATGTGCTGAACAATCAATATACATGCCGAAAAATCTTTAGGAATCAGAGGAATAATATTTGCTAATGCCTTTGGTCCGCCTGTAGATGTGCCTATAGCTACTATCGTAATTTTATGTTTCCCAAATTTTTTCTTTGTAGATAGTTGAGGAGGCATTCTATCAGCATACATAAACCTCTTCATAACAGGTTTTTTGCCTGCAAGAATTTTTACCTTTGTTATCAGCTTTTCTTTGATGTCAACAATACCGGTAATATCACCTGCAATATTCTTATGCAGATAATCAAATGCTCCTATCTCTAATGCCTTAATAGTCTCTCTTGCGCCCTCTCTGGTCAAGGAGCTAAGCATCAATACAGGGACAGGGTGTATCTCCATGATCTTCCGCAGGGCATCCAATCCATTCATTACAGGCATCTCTATGTCAAGAGTTACAACATCAGGGTCAAGAGGTTTAACCTTTTCTACTGCCTCAGCTCCATTTTTTGCTATTCCTACAACTTCTATATCATCATCAGAGCTCAGCATAGAAGAGATAGTCTTTCTCATAAAGGCAGAATCATCAACTACTAAAACTTTTATAGACATAATTCTTTCCTCACAAGTTAAGTAGATAGGGTGCAGTTGTCAGGGTACAGGGTGCAGGGTGCAGAAAAATCTTTAAAC
>JBHHUU010000198.1:0-3692 GCA_046753905.1 Nitrospirota bacterium
AATGCCGACGGTTTGGTAATGAAGAAGCGGGAAGTTCCCGCTTTTTTTATACTCGATAGTGGGTCCCATTAATATTAGTATTAATAGTTGAAAATTCATCTTCAAAAGAATAACTGACAAAACTTTGAGCTGCTAAGTGATAACATTCATCAGGTTTTACATCTTCTATAACATTAAATATACTTGGATAACTTTCTAAAGATGCTGAATGTAAATTTAATTTATCAATAATGTGTCTTAACCGCCATAGTTGATGCCTTGGATCTTCTAAGGCGATTCTTCTAACAATGCCATGAACTTCATAACCTTTTTCTAAAAGAAGATCAGCTAAGTAAGAACCATCTTGACCAGTAATTCCTGTGATTAAGGCATGTTTTCTATTTGACATTTTTTTTTACCTCCTATTATTTATTTCCTTATAAGGGAATAAAATTTTATATGTTAATAGTCTGAACATAGATTGTGTGATCAATAATATCAATGGGTTACAAACTTTATTTACATAATTCTGAGTACCTATTTTCATGCACGGGGGTTAGCAACCCTCCTCATGAAGGTTTGGTTGTTATTAATAGTTTTGATAATCCCTTTGCCATCCATGCCTGTGCCCATCTCATAAGGGGAAATCTTTTTGTGTATAATCTCATGACCTGATAATAAAAATGGCCATCACTCTTATCCTGCATATATGTTATCGCCCATTCAGCTACCTTTAATGCCATATCATAGTATTTCCTATCTAAATAAGATGCCTTTGAAAAGGTAACAATACTCTGTGCAGCACCGTGAATATCGTATGGATATTCTCTATTATTCATAAACTTAGGTGCACCATTTTCTAAGAAAAGGTTATTATAATAATATTCTAACCCTTGTCTAAGTGCGATGTCAAATGTAGGATCACCTGTACTTTTACTATAATCAATAAGGGAGTCAATAATATTCCCTGTATGGTAGTTATCATGAACAATAGGAGAATCACCAGGTGGATATGTATAATACCATCCTCCGTAATTTGTCTTTTTATCAACAACATAGTTTATTAATCTATATGCCTCCTTTAATAATAATTCTTCTTTTGTATTTTTATAAATATTTATCATCAATGCAGCCGCCTGAGCATTTACATTTAGTACAAGTATCTTTGTATCTGCTGGAACATAACTTATACATTTCATATCACCAGATTCAAATAATACCTTTAAATCTTTCAAAATGAAATCTACAGCGCTTCTTGCTGTATCCAGATATTTATCGTCCCTCAATACCTCGTATCCCTTTACAAATGCCTGTCCAATTACAGAGGTAACCACGAGATTGGGCATATATTTAGGGGCATAAAAACCAGGACTCTGCCATGCAAAATTATATCCCCAGCATTTACCTGAATATCCTTGTGAGTAATTGTCCATAAGCCAGCTAAGAAGGGACTCTGCCTTCTCTTTGTCAGAATTATCATTAAATGTTTTATATAGATTTAGATAAGACATGGCGAAAAGCCCTATTCCTTTAGGATTTCGTGATTTTTTTACAGATAGGATTGGTCTGATGTTTATTGGAGATCTCATAACTATTTGTGTATAGATAAGTCTTAGGTATGGATTATGAAATGAGAGAGAATCAAGTATCGGGCTGTTTAATCCATCATATTTGCTATAGCCTGCATAGTCGTTATCTTCTGCATAATTCATGGCTTTCCGACATGAGTCCAGTATATTATTGTAAGATTTATTATTCATAATAGCTTTCTAAAGAGAATTCATGGTTATTACTGTTATACCTATCTATATACATTATATGCCATATTTGAAAGCCTACAACCATCCATAGATAGAAATAATGCCATCTCAATCTTGGATGCGGCTTATGATCCATGATCATTTTTAGATAGTCATAGTTAAATATTCCTTGCTGTTCTATTCTCTTTTTTGTTAATATCTTTTCTGCTGTTGTTTTAAGATCTTTTTGAAATTGATAATATGGATTAAAAGCAAACCCCCACTTTTTTTTCTTTATAGTCTTTTCAGGCAGTTTTTTCCTCATTGTCTCTTTAAATATATATTTTAATCTGTTACCCTTTAGTTTAAATTTACCCGGTATAGAAAGTGAGAATTCCACTAACTCCTTATCAAGGAAAGGAACACGTGCTTCTATAGAGTTTGCCATTGATGTCCTGTCCTCATTAACGAGAAAGTCGTCAACCATCTTTGTCTGAAACTCCGCCAATAATGTATTTTCCAAAAAGGTCATTTCTTTCTGATTTAAGAATGATCTAAAATAATCCTCTGTCTTTAATAACTGATTCCAGTTGAAATTATTGTTATATATATTTTGAAAATTTCCGTCATTACCATCCCATACATTTCTTAATATTGAATAGTATCTTGACCAGTCATTCGTGGATAAAAGGAGCTGTGCTCCGCGCCTGTATTCATCAGATACCAACATTTTACTCTTATTTTGTACTGAAAAGATAATATTATCAATCTCATTAAATAATGGTCCTAACAGATTAGGCACTATGTTATTAAGTAATGAACCATAATGTATATATCTATTATTGATATAGCCACCAAAAAGTTCATCTCCACCCATTCCTGTCAGGATTACCTTTACATATTCCCTTGTAAATCTTGAAAGAAGGAAACCCTGAAGCTGATTTACCTTTGGTTCTTCCATATAATATATTATTTCCGGCAAGTAACTAATGGGTTCAGGATCAACAGATATCTCATGATGTTCAGTATTGAAGAATTTAGCTATCATCTTTGCATCATTAAGTTCATCCGTAGGTTCGTTAAATCCCATAGAGAAAGTCTTTATGTTATCAACCGACAATTCCCTCATATATGCAACTATAGAGCTTGAATCCATACCCCCTGACAAATATACCCCAATAGGAACATCACTTATCAGATGTCTTTTTACTGCACCTCTGAAATGATGATTTATGCCATCTATCCAATCACTCTCTGTAAGATTATGATTTATTTCTACATTTGTAATATCATAATATCGTGTAATATCAATCTTTCCATTCTTATACAAGATCATATGACCTGGAAGTAATCTTTTTATCCCTTTAAAAAGAGTGCCTTCTCCAGGCATATATCTTAGATTCAACATATAATGAAGAGATTGTATATCTACTTTCCTTTCAATAAATCCAAATATCAACATGGATTTTATCTCTGATCCGAATATAAGTTTATCACCAATTTTTATATAATGAAGTGGTTTTATCCCGAATGGATCCCTGGCAAGTATCAAAACACCCCTTTTTTTATCCCATAATGCAAATGCAAACATTCCATTGAGTTTATTAATGAAATTGACATGATCTTCCTCATAAAGATGGATAATTGTCTCAGTATCAGTATTAGTATAAAAGTTATGTCCTTTTTTTATAAGATTCTCTCTTAATTCTGAGTAATTATATATTTCACCGTTATATACAATCCAGATAGTCTCATCTTCATTATGAATAGGTTGCTTGCCTCTTTCCAGATCTATAATACTTAACCTTCTATTGCCAAGAGCCAGATTTTTATCAAAATAAAAACCATCGCTATCAGGTCCCCTATGATATATAAGATCACACATCTTATATATCATATTTTGATCTTCGAATCCTATATATCCGCATATCCCGCACATTTTTTAATCCTATATATTTTTTTCTTTATATCTTT
>JBHHUU010000199.1:0-3649 GCA_046753905.1 Nitrospirota bacterium
TGGAAAAGAGTTTATAGCGTCACATTAGCGATTAGGTCTCACTACTCATAGAGACTTGATATCTTCTAATGAGGAAGGCTTGAATTCTTCTATCTGGTTCAACAGATTACGATAAAGAGGATCATCTTTTATTTTACTATAATTTACAATATGCAGGGTAATGCCATTGATCTGACCTTTAGAGACATGTTTTTTTAATAACATGTCCCAGTAACCATTATCAAAGGCAAAAGAAATTACAGGGAGAACTAAAATAAGACTCAAGCCCCGAACCAACAATATGGTTAATAACCTCATTTTACTTTTCCCATGATACCAGATTTAATCATTAACAGGCCATTTATTTTTATCTACAAGAGATAAAAATTTATTGAGCAGTTCAGGGTCAAATTGAGTGCCTGAACATCTTTTCATCTCATCCTTTGCCCTGTCAACATCCATCCTCTTTCTGTAAGGTCTGTCATTTGTAAGTGCGTCAGTGGAGTATTGATGCCAGGTAGATTTCATTCGCGTACTTCTCTTTTACATCCAGATATTGCAGGAACTCTCTGGTATATCTCGCTACATTTTTTGAGTGGTTCGCTGTAAATGGGTCTTTACTCTCAATAATAGAAATAATAGATGCAACATCCTTTGTATATTCCATCCTGGTCTCAAGGGAAAGCTCTCTTATCTTTTCCATCAGTATATTAATATTTTTCCATTGAATATTATGCTGAGGTGTGCTCAATTCCTCACTCAGTCTCCAATGCTCTGTCCTGTTTTTTCCGTTTCTCTTTGCTATATATAACGCCTCATCCGCCTTTTTAAAGAGTTCTGCTCCATTCTTGACATAGTATATATCCGAGACCAGAGAAGCAATGCCAATGCTTAATTCCAGAGTCATAATTGATTTAAAGTAATCTATGTCTATCATCATGAGGGCTCTGTTTCTTTGCGAAACACATCTTTTTTTCGTAACTATTACTTCGCCTTTTGCACTAAAAAATCTACCAAACCTGATCTAAACCTGAGCGTACAAGAATATCAACCAGATATTGAACAGGCTCTTACATAAATGATAGTTATCATCCCTGTAATTAAGAATACAACCATTGATATGGCTGAGCCATAACCAAATTGCAGGGTTTGAAATATCACCTTATATGCGTATATAGAGAGGGTCTCTGTGGTATTAGCAGGACCTCCTCCGGTAAGCACATATATGGCATCAAAGACCCTGAAGGCATCGAGTGTCCTGAATAGCAGAATAATCATAATGACTGGTTTTAAAAGCGGAAGCATTATACGTCTGAATATATGCCAGTCATTTGCCCCATCTACCCTTGCTGCCTGATACAGATCATTTGGGATAGTCTGAAGTCCTGCCATAAGGAGGAGGGCAACAAATGGTGTTGTCTTCCATATCTCCATGATAATAGCAGCGTTTAATGCTACGGATGGACTCCCAAGCCAGTTTACCTTTGTCCCCAGAATATAGTTCAGCAGTCCAAAATCAGGGTTGTATAACCACTCCCACATCTTTGCAGAAACAACAGTAGGTATCGCCCATGGGATAAGGATTATAGCCCTTATAATCCCCTTCCCCTTAAATCTTCTGTTTACTAAAATTGCAATGAAAAGCCCAAGTATAAGTTCAACTGCAACAGACAAAGATGTAAAGTAGAGTGTATTTCTGAGGCTATTGTAAAATCTATGAGTCTGAAACAAGGTAATATAGTTTTTAATCCCGACAAATTCAGATATGTCAAAAATAATAAGCCTCTTATGGAGGCTCAGATAAAATAGATAGATAATAGGATAGATTGTTACTCCTATAAGGATTATTATGGATGGTAACAAGAAGAGATAATCGCCTATATTTTTTTTAATTCTCATTTGACTACAACCACCTCAATATCACCCTCTCTACCCATAATATTAATGCCGACATCCTGTTCATGTCGCTGAAGTTCAATATCCACTGAGGCATCTCCTACCCTGAGTTTTTTTATCCTAACCGTCTGGAGAAACTCTGGCAGGAGGGGATAATAGAAATATATCTTTGACTGATCAGCTTTAATCAAAAGTCCTATAGAGCTCTGAAGGATGAGAAAGACAGATGCGGATGCCCATGATTGCGGAGCACATGCTACTGGATAGAGTGTTGGTCTTTCTCTCCTTTGGATGAATAGATGCCTCAAAATATATCTCAGAAGGTGATATCGCATCAGGCACTGGAGAAGAATCTATCCTTGTCCTTCTTAATTTTCAATCTTCAATATAGATTCCAACTCCTTTCTGAGAGACCTGACAGCATCTTCAGGTGTCTTGCTCTTTGCTAATACTGAACTAAATGCAGGCTGCATTGCCTGTGTTACCATCATATACAATGGAGATACTGGCCTTGGCCTTGCGTGTGTAAAGACATCGTAAAGCCCTACAATAAATGGCTGGGCATCTATCAATTTCTTATCCTTATAAAGGGCTTTTATCGTTGGCTTATAACCAATGGTCAGGGCAAGCACCTTTTGTATATCATAAGATGTCATAAATCTTATAAACTTCTCAGCCTCCTCTGGATGCCCTGAATATCTGTTAACCCCTAACTGCCATCCTCCAAGTGTAGAGGCAGACTTCTTTCCCTTAAATGCAGGCAGGATAGAGACACCTACCTTTCCCCTTACAGGAGAACCTTCCCTGTTAAAGATATTCCACGCATAAGGCCAGTTTCGCATAAAGATAGCCTTTCCGTTTTCAAAGATATGCCTTGTTGGTTCCTCAATAGATGTAGTAACAAGCTCGGGGCTAATCCTGTATTTATAGATCATATCCTGCATAAACTGGAGCGCCTCTATAGTTTCAGGGCTATCAATTACAATATCTTCACCCCTTATCACATCTCCGCCATTGCTCCAGATATATTCAAGGACATTACAGACAAGCCCTTCATATTGTTTCCCCTGCCATATAAACCCATAGAGACCCTCTTCCTTTTCCATGACAGCCGATGCAGTAGAGACAAGCTCATCCCATGTACTGGGAGGAGAAAGGTTATATTTTTTCAGGATATCTTTTCTATAATAGAGTAGACCAGCATCTATATACCATGGTACGGCATAGACCCTCTTCTTATAAGTAACTGCCTCCATAGGCCCACTAAAAAACTCACCCCTTTTTCCCTCTGGAATCATCGCACTAAGGTCTTTAAGCCACCCTGCCCTTGCAAACTCCTGAATCCATATCACATCCATAGAAAGAACATCAAAATCATTGGATCGTCCTTCAAGATTTATCACATAAAACTGGTGCTGCTCATCTGTAGATGAAGGCAGGGTCTCATCCTTTATCTTTATACCTGGGTTTTCCTCTTCAAATCTCTTTAATATTTCACGAAGGACATCTGGATTACCTGCTATTTTTCCGTGTTTAAAGACAATAGTAACATCTTTTTTCTCTATACTTATACCATTCTCTTTATGGTTGCAACCTCCTGCAAAGATTGTCAGAAGCAACAATATAATGCTTAAAACCTCATACATAGAAAACACCTCTCAATAAAATTGATTAATTATACCCATATCTTACAATCTTGGCAAGTCATAAGTTGCGTCCGCAGCAATTCTAATTATAACAAGCAAACATATAGAATTTGTTTTTGGATAGAACA
>JBHHUU010000200.1:0-3562 GCA_046753905.1 Nitrospirota bacterium
TATATGTTCTGGGTGATTCTCGGAATATTGCATGCTCTGGAAAATATTTCGAAAAGAACCACAAATGAAGTGAACCCTAAACCTGATCATGTCTCAATATAAACCAGACAATCCTAATCTTATCTACCTTGCCCAGGTAGATTTTACAAAAGACTATTCTCACGGCATCCACGCTGTTCTTCCTCTCGGGCTTTTGGCAGTGGGAACTGTTTTGCAAAAAAGGGAATTTCAAATAAGAATCGTTCACATTCTGGAAAATGACATTGATTGTCTGATTTCTGAACTTACTAAAAACAGGCCATTATTTGTTGGTTTTTCTGTAATGACCGGTAGCCAGACCTACCATTCTGCCCTTGCTTCGAAAAGGATTAAAGAAAACCTCCATATTCCTATTGTATGGGGTGGTCCACATCCTTCACTCCTTCCCGAACAATGTCTTAGCGAACCTTACATTGATTTTGTGGTAATTGGAGAAGGAGAAGAGACTATAATCGAGCTAACAGAGGCAATACTTTATGGAGAGAAAGATTTTGATAACATTAAGGGTATTGGATTTTCTTTGAATGAAAAGGAATATAAGGTCAATGAACCAAGGTCCTTCATAAAAAATATAGATAACTTGACACTCAATTATGAGTTGCTGGATATGAATCAGTACATTTTCAGGGTAGGATATAAAAATAGGGTAGTTGCCTATAAATCGAGTCGGGGATGCCCTTTCAACTGCGGTTTCTGCTACAATCTGGTATTTAATAAGAGACAGTGGCGGGCTATGTCTGCTGAGGCGGTAATTGAAGATATAGAGTGGTTAAAAAAGAGATATCATATAGATGGAGTTAAGTTATATGACGATGAATTCTATATTAATAAAGAACGGGCTGTTCAAATACTACAGAAAATTGGCATTCCTGCCCACTCAGAGATCAGGATAGACATGGTTGATGAAGAGTTGGCAAAGTTATGGAAAGAAACCAATCATCTAGAACTATTGATTGGAATTGAGAGCGCCAGTAATAGGCTATTAAAGTTGATTAACAAAGGTTATACTGTAGAGACTATTCGGAAAGGCGCTGATCTCCTATCAAGGCATAATATTCGAACCACATATTCTGCTATCTTTGGGCTGCCTACTGAAACCCCTGAAGAATTTCAGGACACTATTGAGCTTCTGCTTGATATATACCAAACGCACAAGAATTGCGGTTTTACTGTAGGGGCATACCTTCCCTATCCAGGGACTTCACTCTATGATTTGGCATTGAAATTAGGCTTTCAGTCACCAGAAACGACTGAGGGGTGGGGTGCAGTAGATCGATTCCGGGATACCTTTGCATCACCATTCTGTGATATAAAAAGAGTCTTTAAGATCAGGGAATATTTCAAGTTTCTGGTTTATCACATTCCTGTCCTTTCAAGGTGGTTTGAGTTTAGATTAAGGAGTAATTTTTATAGATTTTCCTTTGATATCCCTATTACAGAATTTCTGGCAAGTAAGGCTATCCGAGGAGAAGGCTTGATAGGGGGGGCACTGCGAAAAGCCCACACCATCCTCAACTTAAAATAAAATGCAAAAGGTGCGAATACTACATGTAATCACCTCTATTGATCGGGGAGGAGCTGAATGCCATCTACTCTCTTTAGTTAAAGGATTGGATAAAACAAGATACGATGTAGATGTCGCTTATATGGTTGGTAATGGTTCACTAAAAAGGGATTTTGATGAAAGTGGAATTAAAATTTACAATCTAAGAATGACCAGCAGAGTTGATCCACGGGCACTTTACAGGCTTATAAAGCTAATCTTTAAAAATAAATATAGAATAATTCATACCCATGGTTTCAGACCAGACCTTTATGGAACCGTTTCCGCCCTTATAAGCAGAACACCTATCATTATCTCTTCTAAGCACAATGATGAGGATTATTTTAATAATATGGTATTGGCTTTTCTTCACAGGTTGGTTTCTCGATTTCAAGATAGAATCATCTGCATCTCCGAACATGTAAAAAAGTTTACTATTCAAGTAGGGGTGAATAATCATCATAAGGTTAAAAGAATCTATTATGGGTTAGACTGGGAGAGATTTGATCGAATCAAAAATTTCAGGTATGTAAGGGATGAGTTTGGTATCAAAGATAATGATTTTTTTATCGGGAGTGTTGCCCGTATTTCCCCTCAGAAGGGATTGTCTTTTCTTATAAAGGCAATGCGTAAGGTTATAGATATCAGAAAAGATGTCAAATTAGTAGTGGTTGGCCAACCAAGACAGTTTGTCAAAGGTGATTGGATATTAAAAGATGATCTCTTGCAAATGGTAGAAGAGCTATATTTGAAAAATCATATCTTTTTTGCTGGTTCAAGAAATGACATACAGGAAGTTATGCTATCTTTAGATCTTTTTGTCCTTCCTTCACTGTGGGAGGGATTTGGTCTTGTGTTGTTGGAGGCAATGGCAACGCAAAAACCGATTGTGGCATCGAGGGTGAGCACAATTCCAGAGATTGTTTCAGATGGCGTGACTGGTTTGCTGATTCCGCCAGCCAATGTTGAGGAATTGACTGGTGCAATTTTAAGATTAGCCGAAAACAGAGAAATGGCATGTCGAATGGGAAAGGCAGGAAGAAAAAGGTTGGAAGACCATTTTGGCTTGAAAAGAATGGTTAAGCAGACAGAAACAATCTATGAGGAGGAATTAAGCAAGAGGTAAGATTTTTATTACTATCCTGCTTTATGAAAAAACATACCAGAATGAGCCTTTTCTTGCTTTACCCTCTCATGCAACCAGATTTTTATCAATGCGCCGCGGTCTACACCTATCTGTTGCCTTATATCATCAATCTCTTTAACCAGCGATTCTGCAATATCTATTGTAATGCGAACCTTTTTCCCATGATGAACAAGCTTTGCCTTAGAGATATCTATAAGATCAAGGATGTCTTCTCCAGAATCAAAGCGTTGATCGAATTCCATGCTGTTTTTAGCCAACTTTTTCTCTGTCATAGAGCTTTGCCTCCTTTTTTCTAGATCGTCTTACTGAAATGATGCGGATTGTATCACCCCGCATGGTATATATTACTGTCCATAATTTGTTATGAAGTTTGCCTATGATAATGACTCGATCTTCAACAGGGAAAGGTGCTTGAATTTCAAGACGGTTCTTATCCACCCATATCTCTTTTGCTGTCTCAAAGTCAATCCCGTGTTTTGCCCTGTTTGCCTTGCTCTTCTTGATATCCCACTCAAACTTCATTACTTAATTATACACATTTTTTACAGATTTTCAACAAAATTCAAAAAATGGTGGGAGGACGATGGAGAATAGGATAACTATGAAGAAGAAAATTTTATTCATCATAACCAGATCAGTTAAAGGTGGTGCACAGAAACACCTATATGACCTTATAAGGCTGTTAGATAGAGAGAGGTATTCTATTGATGTCTTGTGTGCCCCTGGAGGACCGTTGACTGAACAATTAAAGGAGATAGGTATTAATCTATTTCCTGTGCCTCAATTAAGAAATGAGATCCACCCAATAAGGGATGCTATTGCATTCATAAAGG
>JBHHUU010000201.1:0-3541 GCA_046753905.1 Nitrospirota bacterium
AGCATCATTTCAGAACAGGTCTCTATGAGTAGTGAGAGCTAAACACTAAGGTGACACTATAAACTCTTTTCCACCCCTCACTCTGTATTAGCTGAATAGTTACAAACCCTTTTTATATTGATTGAGGAATCAATTTTTCCAGAACAGCCTTCTGGACATGAAGGCGATTCTCTGCCTGATCAAAGATGACTGAATTCTTACTGTTTATAATCTCATCAGTAATCTCTTCCCCTCTGTGGACAGGCATACAGTGCATTATCATCATATCAGGATTACCGTATTCAACCAGTTTTCTGTTTATCTGATATCCTGCAAACACCTTTCGTCTTCTTGCACTCTCTTCTTCCTGTCCCATACTTACCCAGACATCAGTATAGACTATATCAGCTCCTTTAACCGCTTTGCATGGATCCCTTATCAGTTCTAATTTTACTCCTTTTTTTTGTGCAGCATACAGGGCATCCTGCATCACATTTTTATCAGGTTCATAACCTTCAGGACAGGCAAGGGCAATATCCAATCCAACCTTAACACTTGCCTCTATTAATGAATTTGCTACATTATTTCCATCACCAATGTATGCCAGTTTTAATCCGCTAAACCTGCCTTTTTTTTCAAAGATAGTAAAAAGGTCAGAGATTGCCTGAAATGGATGATGGATATCTGTCAGTCCATTTATTACCGGGATAGAGGAATGATCTGCCCATTCCTCTAATGTCTTATGTGCAAATGTCCTTATTATCAGTCCATCCATATAACGGGATAACACCATTGCGGTGTCAGGCACTGTCTCGCCTCTATACATCTGGGTCTTCTCAGATGATAGAAAAATAGGATGTCCACCTAATTGATAAATCCCGACTTCAAATGAGACACGGGTACGCGTTGAGGTCTTTTCAAAGAGAAGCCCAACAGTCTTCCCCTTTAAAGATTCTTCCCTCTCTCCCTTCTTTTGCCTCTCCTTTAAATATCTGGCTTTCTTAAAGATACTCTTTATCTCTTGCGACGATAGGTCATTTACTGTAATAAGGTCTCTTTTTTTAGTCCGAAAATCCCCACTTCCCCCCTTTACCAAAGGGGGGGTAGGGGGGATTAGATTTTCATTTTTGTTTGTGCCGATTGGTCGGCATGATTGTTTCATTAATTATTATCTTCTTCTCTTAAATATCCTATCCAGAGTCTCAATAAGAAGGTCTATCTCCTCTCTGGTAACAATAAGAGGAGGTAGAAATCTTAATATCCTTTCCATTGTGCAGTTTATGATAAATCCTTGTTCCAGACATTCCTCAACAATCTCTCTGCCATTAAACTCTAATTCCATCCCAATAAACAAACCCTTCCCCCTTATATCTTTTATAAATGGATATCTCTTTTGAAGTCTCTTAAGAGAGTCCATGAAGTAATTGCCTAATCTGATACAATTACCCAATATAAAACTATCCTCCATAATGGTTTCAAGGGTTGCAATAGCAGCTGCGCATACAAGGGGGTTACCCCCAAAAGTAGATGCATGTGTACCCGGGGTAAATGCTTTGGCTACCTCATCTTTTGCCACCATGGCGCCTATTGGCATTCCACCGCCCAATCCCTTTGCCAATGTAAAGATATCAGGGTACATACCATAATGCTCGTATGCAAAGAGTTTTCCTGTTCTCCCAATACCTGTCTGTACTTCATCAAGAATAAGAAGTATTCTCTTCTCATCACAAAGCCTTCTTAAATTCTGCAAAAAGTTTTCATCAGGCATATTTACCCCGCCTTCTCCCTGAATAGGTTCTATCATAACCGCTGCGGTCTTTTCATTTATTGCCTCTGCAACTTTATCTATATTATTGAATGGAACAAACTTAAATCCTGGCAAAAGAGGCTCAAAGCCTTTGTGGAATTTTTCCTGACCCGTCGCAGATATAGTCGCCATTGTCCTGCCATGAAAGGAATTATATGCAGTAATGATCTCATATCTATCTTTTGAGACCATATCTTTCATATATTTCCTTGCCAGTTTTATGGCAGCTTCATTTGCCTCTGCCCCGCTGTTACAAAAAAATACCTTATCACCGCATGAGTGCTCTACTATGAGCTTTGCTAATTGTATCTGAGGTTTGTTATAAAAGAGATTAGAGATATGTACCAACCTCTGTGCCTGTTTCTGAAAGTCAACTATAACCCTTGTATAGCAGTGTCCCAGATTATTTACTGCAATCCCGCTCAAAAAGTCCAGATATTCCTTCCCATGGCTGTCATAGACCCGCATACCACAACCCTTTAATATCACAATTGGGAAACGGGAATAGGTATTAAAAAGATAGTTGTTTGCCTCTTCTATTATCTTATCTGTAGTCATTATATTTTATAGTATATTAGTAAATAACGAAAAAACTATACTATATTATATCCTCAATTACAACCCCAAAACACAAGCAATTCTAATTATAGCGTAATCCAATCATAAAAGGAATTATATTTTGTTTTTTATCAAACACTCCCGCCTCATGTATAGCCTATAACCCAAAAACAGAGATAGAAAAAGTTGACAGCCTAATCAGAGGGGATTTAATACCTTAATAATTATTTTCGTGTTTTTGTGGCAGAAAATAAATTCGAAATCCGAATATCGAAATTCGAAACAAATTCGAAACACAAATTTTCAAATGTTCAAAACTTCTTGTTTTTGTCATTTGATATTGTTTCGGATTTCGCCTGCCTGTAGCAGACAGGCAGACAGGGATTAAGGATTTCAGATTCCATGATCTTTGACATACCTTTGCAAGTCACCTTGTAATGGCAATCGTGGATATTACTGTAGTCAAGGAGCTGCTTGGGACACAAATAACTTACCTATGACCCTGCGATATACCACCTGTCGCCATCCCATAAAGTTAAAGCAGTAGAGATACTGGATAAGACTCTCAACAAAAAACAACTATACAAAAACTATACAGTTAGGCACATAAAAATAAAAAATTGGCCTCTGTTGAGCCAACCCTTTGATTTATTTTATGAATTTTGGAGCGGGAAACGGGATTTGAACCCGCGGCCCTCGCCTTGGCAAGGCGATGCTCTACCACTGAGCTATTCCCGCTTTATTTGTATAATCGTAACTATTTAGCACAATAATACGCAATTAATTCATAAATTTGGGTAATTCTCTTTGGAATAATAAATTTAAAACCTTAACAGAGCCTATTCCATTTTTTCTGCAAGTAGAAAGATAGCTTCGTATCCGTCAAAATATTTTAGCACCTTCCAAAGCTCGAAAACAACCCGATATTTTTTGCTGAACTTTTGTCATTCTAATATCATTCTTACCCTGATTATTAGTAAAAGGTATCCGGGGGTCATCCATAAATTTCAATGTATCACCCATCCCTGCCTTATGCTCGGCAGACAGGTACTTCCGAAAACGTTCAAGCAGGTTGCGTGATTTCATTTTTTTATCTGCCGTGACACCCATTCTTTTTTCAGGAGACAGATATTCTTTTTCTGCCTGCTCTAATATTGTAACTATTCAGCATGACTTTATTTTTTTCTTTTAAATCCC
>JBHHUU010000202.1:0-3531 GCA_046753905.1 Nitrospirota bacterium
CAATTTTATTTGTTGATAATGCATCCTTTATTAATCGATAAATACTATTTCTTTCGTCACCGCGTTCTCCATAAAGAGAACCATATCTTAATATAGTATACGGCAGATTATAAACATGATTATAGGCTTCAATAAATAACTCGCATGATTGTTTACTGCTTCGATAAAATGAACCCACTTCACTAAATACATATGCAGAACTGGCAAAAACATATCTTTTTACATAAGATCTTCTGGCAGCTTCAAGAATAACAGAATTACCCAATACATTATATTTCACTGTATCAACAGGACGGATAAGACATTCATCTATATCTGCAATACCTGCAAAATTATAAACAACATCACAACCATTGATTGCTTTGTATACAACATCTTCGTCAAGAATATCTTCGACGATTTCCTGCTGATCATCTCTTAAATATTGCGACGGACGAATATCAAATATGATTACTTTATGTCCTGCTTCACTTAAAGCATCAGCAACATGACTTCCAAGAAAACCAGACCCGCCAAAAACAATAATCTTCATTTATTCCTCCATGAGAACTTCTAATATATTACTAACAGCCTGTTTTTCCATTTCTATTCTTGCCTCTTTTGCATAAGAACCTATGTGGGATGTCAGGATTACCTGGGGTAATTCTTTTAATTCACCGGTATAAGGTTCTTCTTCATAACAATCAAGACAGGCACCGCCTAAATGACCTGATTTAATACTTTTGAAAACTGCCTTCTCGTCTACAATACCGCCTCGTGATGTATTTATTATTATAGAACCATTTTTCATCTTTTTGATTGTATTTAAATCAAAGAGATATCTTGCCTCATTACTGTAAGGAATATGAATAGATATGATGTCTGATCCTTCAAGAAGGATATCCCAGGATACTATTTCAATATCAGGGTGGTTTTCAAAACAAGGATCAGACCCAATCACTCTGCTTCCTATAAGTCTCAATGTCCTTGCCACTGCTGTTCCGATACGGCCACATCCAACCAGTCCTACTGTCTGCATACTTAATAAATTACCCATAGGCCTGTACCAATTACCGGTTCTTATAGAACTGTCAACTTCAACAATCTTTCTAACTGCTGAAAACATAAGACCAATAACTAACTCTGCTACTGCCCGGGTCGGCCCGTCAGGAGTATTTTTTACTTTTATATGTAATTTCTTTGCAGCTGCGATATTCACATTATCCATCCCGATACCGCATCTTGATATGACCTTCAAACCGTTTGCCTGTTTGAGGACAGATTCTGTGATAGGTTCAACACCTGCAATAACACCTGCAGGTTTTATCTCTTTGATCAGTTCTGTAACTTCTTTTTCAGTCAGTTTTCTGCCGTAAGGATTTGTTGTGATATTAAAACCGGCCTCTTTTAAGGAATCAAGCATTGAAGTATCATGCTTTCCGAAAGAGGATGTTGTTATTAAAATCTGTTTCATTAAATAAATCCTTTTATTGACCTGTTATTCTTTTCTCGTCTTTAATGCTCTTATTTCTTTCACTCCAACCCTGCAATTATCACCCAAAAACAGGAAATCAAGGCTAAAGGCAATAAACCTGTATCCATCATCCATCTTTTCTTTAAAAATCCTGTAATCAGGCGGGATAACATGGAAACCTGATAAAGCCTCTAATTTATGTGTTACTTCTTTGACATGATTCAGTGCCTTGATTACATCCGGATGATCAAACTCACCCGGCACTCCAAGCGACCCTGAGAGGTCATAAGGACCTATGATAAATCCATCTACGCCAGGTGTGCCTAATATCTTTTCCAAGTTCTCAACACCTTTTATATGTTCGATCTGGACAATTACTATACTCTCATTCTTCAGCCATTCTTTATACTGATCAAAGCCTGCTCCATATGCCTGCGCCCGTGCTAATCCCACTCCTCGAAATCCTTCCGGCGGATATTTTACAGACTGCACTGCCTTTTGTGCCTCCTCTCTTGAATTTACCATCGGCACTATTACACCGTGAGCGCCTGCATCCATTACCCGTTTAATCAGGGCAGGATCATTCTCACCGACCCTTACAATAGGTGTTACTCCACTTAATTCAATCACCTGGATCAATTGCTGTGTCTCTCTTAATGTGATCACGCTATGTTCCATATCTACTGTCAACCAATCAAATCCAGCATTTGCCATTATCTCTGCAATAGAAGTATGGCCGATGGTAATCCATGATCCTACTGTCAGTTCTTTATTTTGAAGTCTCTCTTTTAATTTTCTTTTTTTCATTATCTTTTATTGTCCCCTAATCTTATTTTCATCATAAGTTCTGAAATTAAAAAGTCTGTTTCATTGTCTATATCTAGAGCCTCAGTCTTATCTATTTCAAACATCATTGGATTATCACCAATTCTTCTATTATTTTTTGAAAAACTGTTAGATGTAAATATGTATATGTTTGAATTTTCCTCAAAAACAGGAGGCAGGTCTTGTGTCCGAAGGAGTTCTTCAGGGTTATGGTTGACTGCGCTTCCATCTCCCCAGTATAGCCGTGTCTGAATTTTAGTTGTTGAAAATAAAGAATCAAATTTGGATTGCTTTATAAATGCTTCTATGCTTTTATCAATAGTTTCTGTTTTTAAAAGAGGGTTTGTACTATGTGTCTGGAGAAAATATTCTTCCTGAAGTTGGCTTATATCACAGGCTATTATATCGTTCATCGGAACAAAATCGCCTCTTAAGTTTTTTGGACGGTCAATTATCCTTAAATCAAAGTTTTTCTCTGCATCTCTTGCGATCCTTTCGCTGTCTGTATTTATTACTACTTCTTTAATATATCTGCTGTCTTTGAGACTATTGATTATCCAATGATACAGCGGTCTGCCGCAGAATTCCCTGATATTTTTATTTGGAACTCGTTCACTGTGATCCTTCATAGGAACAAGAGCTGTAATAAGATTTTCAGAAATATATTTCATGTTTCATTTTATTTATATATTACTTGTATTATCACAACCCCTCTATAAAGGATATCTTATCCTCACTTATACCATGTTTTATCATTCTCTCTTTGATCCTTTTTCGTTGGCCAGTATATGTAACTACTATCTTATCATATTCCATCCCATTTACAGAAGGTATTTTTTTTATTACATGACCAAGAAACTTCTCACCTGCCTTATTATCATCTATAACCCCTATCATCTTTATCCCATTCTCTCTCATATCTAAATAGGAAAGCTCTGCAACTTCATCCGAACCATAAAGTATTATATTCTCGTGACCATTTTCTGCAAGCATCTTAAAGTGTCTCTTTAATATATCACGCAGGTTATTTAAGAGTGAATATGAATGTCTGAGATATTCTATGGTCAGCATACCTCTCTTTGCTACACCCTTTGGGGTTAAAAAATATTTCAACCTGTTCTTCTCAATCTTTGTGACAGTAATATATCCCTTTTTTATAAATTGCTTTATACAGAAGTTTGTAAGGCCAAGGGCATATCCTA
Organism: Nitrospirota bacterium; assembly: GCA_046753905.1. Lineage (GTDB taxonomy): Bacteria > Nitrospirota > Nitrospiria > JBHHUU01 > JBHHUU01 > JBHHUU01. The sequence goes on from JBHHUU010000202.1 coordinate 3,481, forward strand.
ATTTCCTGCTCAGCTCCCTCTGTGAGGTTATGCCCCCCCTCCCAATCTCTT
>JBHHUU010000203.1:0-3486 GCA_046753905.1 Nitrospirota bacterium
GGGCAAGGGGTGGAAAAGAATTTATAGCGTCACCTTAGCGTTTAGCTCTGACTACCCATATAGACCTAAACTAAAATGATGCTGTTGTATCTGAATACACTTATTATAATCATACGCATTATAAAGTCTTTGGAATCCCTTGCCCTGTAATTAGCTGAATAGTTACAAAAAAATTAAAAGGCTGAAAATATAAAGAGGGGGAAATATTGTCAACAACAGATATTTTATTAGAAGAAGAAAAAGAGCCATCTTTTTCTAATAAATCTTCATTAATTCCGTATGACCCTTTATATCACTATCTTGCAGAAATAAGAAGATATCCATTTTTGAGCAGGGAAGAAGAGTTCGAACTTGCAAAGGCATATAAGGAAAGAGGCAATAAAGAAGCAGCAACAAAGTTAATACTCTCTAACTTGAGATTTGTGGTATCAGTTGCAATGGAATATAAAAACATACAGATGAACCTTATGGATATTATTCAGGAGGGAAATATAGGTCTGCTTCATGCTGTAAAAGGATTTGAACCCTCAAAGAATATTCGCCTTACTACCTATGCAAAATGGTGGATCAAGGCGTATATTATCAGATATATACTCAGGAACTGGCGATTGGTGAAGATAGGTACTACAGAAGCACAAAGAAAGCTGTTTTTTAATCTTAAAAAGGAGAAGGAGAGACTTGAAAAACTGGGATGTGCTGATATTCCCAAATTACTTTCCCATAAATTAAATGTAAGGGAAGAGGAAGTAATTGAGATGGATCAACGACTGGGGAACTGGGAAGTTTCAATAGATGCACCTGTCAGCACAGACTCAAACAAAACAATTATTGAAGACATCCCTTCACAAGACACAGGTATAGAGGAAGATATTGAGCAGATAGAAAGGAAAAGTTTTTTCAGCCAGAAGTTAAAGGAATTTAGCAGAATTTTAAATGATAGAGACCTTGAGGTATTAAATAAGAGGATATTGTCAGAATCACCCATGACACTTGAAGATATTGGCAAAAGATACGGAATATCAAGAGAAAGGGTAAGACAGATTGAAAAAATGATTATAAAAAGGCTCAAGAAGTTTGTCAATAATTAAGGTAGACCTAAATGTCAAGACTCAAAAACACCTTTTTTATTTGCTGATGCTAAGGGGAGCAAAACTAAACTCTAATATAGTTCCATTATCACCTACTGCAAAGAATGAATCCTTATCTTTAATAGAGAAAGCCCTTATTGTATTGCTCGTAATATTGGGCAATATCTTCCACTCTTCTTTTTCTCTGACAAGGAGCATTCCATTATCCCCGCCTATTATAATAGTAGTTTTACGCAAGACTTTTATTGCCCTTAATGTTGACCTTGTTGGAGGTTGTAGCTTTATCCAGTTTTCATCTTTCAGGGTTAATACTGCTCCAAGTTCTCCCACGATATATATATCATCTGAACCAATACCATCAATAGCAATGAGATCTTCATCAACAGGGACTTCCATTATATTTATATTATCATCAGTTATCTTAATAATAGTCCCGGATTCTCCTATAATATAAATCTCTTTTTTTGAATTGCCGTAGATATCTCTCAGTCTTTTATCTGTCTTGGTATCTATTTTATTCCATCTCTCTCCATCAAAATATCCAAAATAACCTTTGTCGCCAACAGCATATAATCTATTATCTTTTTTATCTTTCCATAGTCCATAGATATCAGTCTCTGCATCAGGATATATATTCCATTTTCCTCCATGATAAAATGCAGCCTTGCCATTATCTCCTGCTGCAATAAAATCTCCTCTACCAACAGTTATAATCTTTCTAATGGTATCAGAGAAGGCTGATTTCAGTACCTTCCAACCTTTACTACTCTTATATCTCAATATCCTTCCACCATAGCCTCCAGCGAGATAGATATCATTTGAGATATTTACTATAGTATTAATATCTGTCAGGCTGCCTCTATTAATCTTTTCCCATCTGCCCTTCTCTGTGCGCACAAAGATAGCTCCGCTGTCACCAACGGCAGTAATGATACCATCATCAACCCAGATATCTCTTAACATTAAGCCCATCTCATCTATCTCTTCTGTCTTCCATCTCTCTCCATCAAAAAAAGCAAATATAGCTGGTTCGATTAGAATAACAATCTCCTTCCCTTTATATCCTCTAACCTTTCTGAATAACCCTGAAATGGGAGATTTTATCCTCTCCCATTTCTTGCCATTATAATGAATCAGTCCGTTATTGCCTGTTATATATATATCGTTTTTATTTTGACCCCATATACTTATTAGATGATCATTGCTAACCATATCAATATCAATAGCTCTCCATCTTATTCCATCCCAATGGAGAATAGTCCCGCGACCGCCTACTGCATATACATTATCACTGGATGTCCCCCATACATCAAAGAGCAGGTTATCTGTGCCGCTATTCATCCTTGTCCATTCTTTTCCATCAAAAAAGATTATTGTGCCCCTATCTCCCACAGCAAATATTGAATTAAGAGCACTCCCCCATATACTATTTAGGTCATTTGTGATGCCTGTATCGCCTCTTTCCCATTGGTTATCTTCATATCTTAAAACAGTCCCGTTATATCCTGATACAAAGAGGGTTCGATTTTTCCCCCAGATATCAGAGAACCAATGTTTATACCCGGTATTTATCCTGCCCCATTCCCCTTTTTTAAAGCCTATTATAGTTCCCAACTCTCCAACGGCATATAGACCTTTACTTTTATTATTACCCCATATACTAGTGAGTGCATTCCCCTGTATAGTTGGATTTGACCACCTAATATTATTATTTAAAGTGAAACTATAAATATCTGACGGTAAAGATAAGAGTATCGCCATGTATATGGCGGCGCATATTCCATGCCTGAGAAGAAATAATTTTTTAAGGAGGGAGAAAAAGGACATTTTCCGGAATAACATCATTCTTAATAGCCTAAACGATGTAGACTATGCTCATAGTATTGTTATGGCTGGGGGACGAGGATTCGAACCTCGATAGACAGATCCAGAGACTGTCGTCCTGCCATTAGACGATCCCCCAATTTTATTTATAAAACAGTAAGTTTCGGGCTTTTATTTGATCTGAGAAATCCCTATATTATACTTTTTTATATTATAACATATTTTACAGACTTTTTCTTATTCATTTTTTTCTAAATATTTTACCATAATCATTAAGTTTAAGTACATTAAAAAATGTAATCAGTTTGCGTTAAGAACAAAGTTATATGTAAAAGCTCTTAAGTCTTGCTTCAATAAACTACAAAAAATAAAGACTGAGCATCAGCTTGCTTTTGCGTAACATGAGTTACTTTATTCATATATTTTATCTTATCTGTTAAATAAGCTGTTATTACAAAACCCTTATGGCTAAGTTTTTTTGGTCACAACTGCCAACCAGTATTTCCCTAACTTTTTATAAAAGAGGGGGTGGCAGAGGGAGTTATTCTATTGTCCTTTTATCAGAGATATGCTA
>JBHHUU010000204.1:0-3451 GCA_046753905.1 Nitrospirota bacterium
ATTTTTTTGATATTCTCTTCTAAGAGGATAGAAAAATTGCAGGAGATTAATTTTTACTATGAAAATCCCCCCTGCCCCCTTTGCTAAAGGGGGAGTACAGGTTTTCCTCTTTGTTAGAGGGAGGTTAATTTTCATGCTCCGGGGTGAACAACTCGTTCATGTATGTTTGGGTGGAATTAAAATTTGAGTCAATACTATAGGCAAAAATATTCTTTAGGTAATTACTTCTTAATGATGTTATTACATGGAAAAAAAAGCTATTGGGCGATATTATCTGGCATCTTATTGTTTTTAGGTTTTCCTGCATACAACCTTGGATATATTGTATGGGTGGCATTAGTTCCTCTATTTATTATTATAAAAGGAGAAGATACTAAAAATTCATTTCTGCTCGGATATCTCACAGGTATAGTTTATTATTTTGGAACATTAAAGTGGGTAACCATAAGCATGGTACTTTATGGTAATCTGCCCTATTTCCTGAGCTATCTCTTCATGTTTCTCCTTATCTTATATTTAGGTTTATATGTGGGGATATTTGCTCTTCTTGTAAATTATATAAGCAATAAGAGAAGATGGATAATAATATTCATCGCCCCTATTATCTGGACATCACTGGAGTTTGTCAGAGCCCATATCTTGTCAGGGTTTCCATGGTCGTCACTGGGATATTCTCAATATAAGCATACCCTGATAATTCAGATAGCTGATATTACAAGCATCTATGGGATATCATTTCTTATTGTCATGGTAAATGGGCTTATAACAGAGATTATAATATCAAAAAAGAGAAAGATATGGCTGCCCGCGGTGATATCTATATTGATATTAACCCTGTCAATAGGGTATGGGGTATGGCGGATTTATCTGTCCCCTTATACTACTCACCATACTCTAAAGATAGGACTTATTCAGGGTAACATTGCTCAGGATAAAAAGTGGGACAGAAGATTCCTAAGTGAGACCATAGATATATACAAAAGACTGACAAAAGAGGCTTTAATAAAGGATAATAGTATAGATATTATTATATGGCCTGAGGCAGCCACACCATTTTTTTTTGAACTGCAAAAGCAATATAAGGATGAGATAACAAAATTTGTCAAAAGAAGGGGGACATACCTCCTCTTTGGAAGTCCATATCTCGGGAAGTATATTAAAAACAGAGAGGTTCTTTTCAACAGTGCCTATCTTTTATCTCCTGATGGAGAGATTGTTTCCAGATATGATAAGATCCACCTTGTCCCTTTTGGAGAATATGTGCCTCTATCATCTATTCTCTTTTTTGTTGAAAAAATGGTGCCGATGATTGGAGACTTTTCTTCTGGAGATAGTTATACTGTTATGAAGATACCTGAGTCCAGATTTGGAGTAGTTATATGTTTTGAGGTAATATTTCCCGAGTTAGTAAGGAATTTTATAAAAAATGGCGCAGAGGTTATGGCTACCATAACAAATGACGCATGGTTTGGCAGATCAGATGCCCCTTATCAGCACTTTTCAATGGTTGTATTCAGGGCAGTAGAGAACAGGGTGCCTTTTGTAAGGTCTGCAAATACTGGAATCTCTGGTGCAATTGATATATATGGCAGGATTATTCAAACTACTGATATATTTAAGGAGGCAGTGATCTCTCAGGATATCAATGCCCGTGAGATAAATGGCAGAGATGATATGACATTTTATACAAAATACGGAGATATATTTGCCTATGTCTGTACTATAATGGGAATAATAATATTTTTTTCCTCTTATTTAGAAAATAGGTAACTATTCAGCTAATACAGAGCAAGGGGGTTCCAAAGACTTTATAATGCGTATGATTATAATAAGTTTATTAAGATACAACAGCATCATTTCAGTTCAGGTCTCTATGAGTAGAGAGAGCTAAACATTAAGGTGACGCTATAAAGTCTTTTCCACCCCTTACTCTGTATTAGCTGAATAGTTACGAAAATAGAAAGTCAAGCTGAATAGTTACATTTATCTTTAGGAATAAGCTTATATGCATTTTGGAATTATGTTCCAAGGACAAACCGAAAAAAGGACAGGCTGATTTTATTTCTCAAAGTCGGTAGATTCTATAGGTTTCAGTATTTACAATGCTCCTACAGGAATAGACCAGGCCGAGGGTGTTAGCGGAAGGGGTTCTTCTGCGAGGCAGATTACACCGCCTGTGCCAACAGGTATATGCAGCTTTTCCAACACCTTAAAGTGCCGCACATCATCTTTTGTCGGAGATGCGGTTTTTTTGAACTCCAGAGGATAGATAACACCGTCCTTTATGATTAGCATATCTATTTCTTTCTTGTCCTTGTCGCGGTAATAGTAAAAATGTGCCTCTTTGCCGTTGTGCCAGTAGTTTTTAAGCAGTTCGGCAAGTATCCATGTCTCAAGTATCGCACCTGACATCGCTCCTGCCTCGAGTGTCTCCGGACTCGACCATTCCGTAAGATAAGCACAAAGCCCTGTGTCAAGCATGTAAATCTTGGGTGTTTTTATCATGCGTTTTGTCAGGTTTGTGTAGTAGGGTTCGAGTAGATAGACAATACCTGATGCCTGCAATATTGATAGCCAGCTTTTTGCGGTATTGACTGCGATACCGATGTCTCGTGAAAATTCCGTCAGGTTCAGCATCTGACCTGTCCGTGCAGATGATGCCCTCAGAAACCGCAGAAACGCCATTTCATCACCAACTCGGGCAAGATCTCTGAGGTCGCGTTGCAGATAGGTTTTGACATAGGAACCATAGAACAAATCTCTGTCCATTTTATCATCAAGGGCGATTGCAGGAAATGTTCCCCGCCATATCAGACTATAAAGTTTTTTAAGGGTAAGTTTTCCTCCTGAAACTGTGCGGTCGTCCACCACTTCTGGTGCAGGAAGAAACGGTTCTGAATTCTGTCCCTGTCCTATCATTTCTCTTCTGGAGAGTCCAAGAAGGGATACCACTCCGGCACGGCCTGCAAGAGATTCCGAAACAGCTTTCATCATGTGAAACTGCTGTGAACCTGTAAGCCAGAACATGCCCGGCTGCCTGTTTTTGTCCACTTCCATCTTGATGTATGGCAGCAGTTCCGGCGCATACTGGATTTCATCAATAAGCATTGGAGGGTGATATCTCTGAAAAAAAAGAGCTGGATCTTCTTTTGCCAGGGACATAACCATAGGATCATCAAGAGTGATATACTTCCTTTCAGCCCCTATATGGCGCAAAAGCGTTGTCTTTCCCACCTGTCTTGCCCCGCAAAGCATAATAACTGGAAGTTTATTGGCAGCAGCTTTGATAAATGGTTCAAGGGTTCTTGTAAGATACATTAGTTGACCTTTGTTAATTTGCAATGCAATTGCATAATAGACTATATCTCTCCTTTTGTCAAGTAATCAGTAATACCCCCAGCAATTCTAATTATGGTCTAATCCAATCATAAAAGGAATTATATTTTGTTTT
>JBHHUU010000205.1:0-3444 GCA_046753905.1 Nitrospirota bacterium
GGAGAGGGTTAGGGTGAGGGGTGGTTTAGGTAAGGGGGGATTTTCATAGTAAATAAAGTGGCAGAAGGTGGATTAATATAGTATAATTTGATACATGAAACTATAATTGAAATAGCAGAAAATTCGAATAATGAATATTGAACAGGTTCTACGTAAATTCGTTATTCGATATTCATTTTGGTTCCGGCTTGTCGGCTTAGGTTATACATGCTTTCAATCTCTGTTTTTGTGGCTGAGAAGGAGATTGATATAAAATGTATCTATATGATATAATACTGCCAGAGTTTTAAGTCTGTCCGCTAAATCTTAAAATAAGGAATAAATTTATGATAGGAACTTTATTAAGAAAGGTAGTAGGAACAAAAAATGATAGAGAGTTAAAGAGGCTTCAACCCATAGTTGACAGGGTAAATAGTCTGGAGTCATCTATCTCTGTCCTCTCTGATACAGGGCTAAAGGAGAAGACAGAGGAGTTTAAAAAGAGGCTTGTCTCAAATGAAACATTAGACAATATCTTGCCTGAGGCATTTGCTGTTGTGCGAGAGGCATCAAAAAGGGTACTGGGCATGCGACATTTTGATGTACAGATTTTTGGCGGCATAGTCTTGCATGAGGGTAAGATTGCTGAAATGAAGACAGGAGAGGGTAAGACCCTTGTATCCACCTTGGCTGTTTATCTCAACTCTCTTAAAGGAAAGGGCGTACATCTGATTACTGTTAACGACTATCTGGCAAAGAGAGACAGTCAATGGATGGGAGAGATATATACATTTATGGGACTCTCTGTGGGATTGATACAGCATGATATGGAGGATAAAGAGAGACAGATCGCCTATTCATCTGATGTTACTTATGGCACTAACAATGAGTTTGGGTTTGACTACCTGAGAGATAATATGAAGTTTGATCTAAATGATTATGTTCAGAAAGAATTGCACTATGCGATTGTTGATGAGGTAGACAGCATTCTTATTGATGAATCAAGGACTCCTCTTATTATCTCAGGACCAACAGAAGAGTCTACTGACAAATATTATAAAGTTGATAAGATAATCCCCTACCTAAAAGAGGATGAGCACTATACAGTTGAGGAAAAGACAAAGACTGCAGCCCTGACTGAAGAAGGGAATGCGAAGGCAGAAAAGCTGTTAGGCGTAGATAATCTTTATGATATAAGTAATATGGATCTCGTTCATCATGTAGTGCAGGCACTAAGAGCGCATGTCCTCTTTAAGAGAGATGTAGACTATGTAGTCAAAGATGGAGAAGTCTTAATAGTGGATGAGTTTACCGGAAGACTCATGCCTGGCAGGAGATGGAGCGATGGACTTCATCAGGCAGTAGAGGCAAAAGAAAATGTAGAGATAGCCAAGGAGAATCAGACTTTGGCTTCTATTACATTCCAGAATTATTTCAGACTTTATAAAAAACTTTCAGGTATGACAGGTACTGCTGATACTGAGGCAGCGGAATTTGCCAAGATATATAATTTAGATGTAATAATAGTACCAACTAATAAGGATATGATCAGGGTTGATAATTCTGACCTTATATACAGAACAGAAAAAGAGAAATTTAATGCTATTGTAGATGATATTTCTGAATCACATAAGAAGGGACAGCCGGTTTTAGTTGGTACAATCTCTATCGAGAAATCTGAAAAATTGAGCGCGCTTCTAAAGAAAAAAGGTATAAAGCACTCTGTGTTAAACGCCAAGTATCATGAAAGAGAGGCAGAGATTATAGCTCAGGCAGGCAGAAAGGGAGCTGTTACCATAGCCACAAATATGGCAGGACGTGGAACTGATATAGTACTTGGAGGAAATCCTGATTTTTTATTTAAAAGGATTGTTGAAAAGAATAGTAATACAGATATTAATGAGGATGAAAGGAAAGAGACATATCAGAAGATAAAAAATGAGTCTGAGGTTGAAAAAAAAGAGGTAATAAACGCAGGGGGATTACATATAATCGGTACGGAACGGCATGAAAGCAGGAGGATTGACAATCAGTTGAGGGGCAGATCAGGCCGTCAGGGCGATCCAGGCTCATCCCGCTTCTATCTATCCTTAGAAGATGACCTGCTAAGGATATTCGGTTCTGAAAAGATATCAGGGATAATGGAAAGGTTGGGGATGGAAGAGGGTATCCCTATAGAACATCGTATGGTCACAAGGGCTATAGAAAATGCCCAGAAGAAGGTAGAGGCGCATAACTTTGAGATAAGGAAACAGTTGTTAGAATATGACGATGTAATGAATAAGCAGAGAGAGGTAATATATGAGCAGAGGAGACAGGTATTAGGGGGAGAAGAGCTTAAAGAAGAAATATTTGAGATAATAGATGAGATTATTGATGAAAGCCTGAATCTTTATTGCAGTGAGGATGTTTATCCAGAGAAATGGGATATAAAGGGGATATCTGAGAATATCTCCCGACACTTTTCAATAGATTTTGACCTATCGTCTATATCAAAAGATAATGATATGGGAAGGGAAGAGATAAGAGAGGAGATATTAAAGAGGGTAAAATATTCCTATAAAGAGAAAGAGAATGAATTAGACAGTGAGCGTATGAGATATCTTGAGAAGATGATCATGCTTAGAATGATTGATACCCAATGGAAAGATCATCTACTTGGGATGGATTATCTAAAAGAGGGCATAGGTTTAAGAGGATATGGACAGAAAGATCCCCTGAATGAATATAAGCGGGAAGGCTTTGATATGTTCTCTCAAATGATCCAGAAGATCAGATATGATATGGTGGAAAACCTGTTCAGGATACAGGTGGTAAGAGAAGAGAGGATGCCTCAGATTTACTTTCCAAAGGCTACTCATTTACAGTTAAGCAGGGGTGGTGATGGAGAGGGGGAGAGAGCAAAACCTGTACACAGAAAGGAAAAAAAGATAGGGAGAAATGAACCATGTCCGTGTAACAGCGGAAAGAAATATAAGAAATGCTGCGGAAGATGAAATATAGGGGGTCGATGATCTGGGATCGGGGGTCAAAAATAGTCAATAAATTAGAGGATAAATTATGATTGCAAAAGAACAAGCTATTAAAGCTATTCAGGATTTACCGCAAAATGCCTCTATTGAAGATGCTATGGAGAAATTATATCTCATTTATAAAGTAGATCAAGGTATTAAACAAGCAGATGCAGGGCAAAAAATGTCTCAGAAAGAGGCAAAGGAAAAAATGGAAAGATGGTTAAAGTAACCCGGACAGATCAAGCACTTGATGATCTTGACTCGATTTGTCTATATAGAGGGTTTTGTTAGTTTTGTTACTGGTTCAATTTTGCAGATTGAAACAGAGGAAAATAAAATAAGCCGATAAAGATGAAATATTACTTAGAAGAGAGGATAGGATATCCAGAGCTATTTACAGGGAGAAAAAAAGAGCTTGCCTTCTTTCTGAAATGGATAGGAGAGATAAAAG
>JBHHUU010000206.1:0-3419 GCA_046753905.1 Nitrospirota bacterium
ATTCTGGCTTCGCTGCTTGTGCTTCTAGAAAGCCCGCTTTCTTGATAAAGGCATTGTGTTTATATTCTTCCATAAGGTTAATCAAGTCTTCTATTAATGCGCATTGAAGCGGCGTCCAGATTTGTCTTGGCTCTTTTTTTTCTTTCCTCCAACGTTCTATGTATGTTACGATCTCATAAAGTGCCTTAAAGTACCATTTCAGGGAACGGCTGTAACTCCCTCTTTCGAAGAAGGCCTTTCCTTTAAAGATCATAGAGTCAATAGTAGTAATTCTTGGGATTCTTGGGATTTTTCCACAAGTCTTGTCTGATTCACTCAGTTTTTCCATGGATTGGCAAAGGGCTACTAATGCCTGAGATTTTGCAAAGCTTACAAAATAAACCCTGCCTTTGTGATAATTTAACAAGACCTTTAGCCAGTTCACAAAAATCTTGGCCTTTTCTTTTGGAAGCCAGAAACAGGGCTTTGGAGAACGGCTGGGATCCATTAAAAAATTGTCAGATCTGGTTTCTGCCAATCGTTCTAATCGGATGAAATCGTTGTATGCACGCTGGTTCTCTCCCAAAAGAAGGAAAGCCTTAGCCCTGTAAAGGTATGCTATTGCAAGTGGAACAGTTATGGAACGATCTTCTTCTGGTAGATCTTTACCCTTGATTTCGGATTTTACTGATTCTGATAGGATTAGCATTGAACTTGTTTCAATAAACCGGAGAATGAATTCCCGATGTGTTTTATCTACAATTTCAAAGTCACTGAAGGTCATCTCAGATGGCTCACGCCTTCTTATAATATGCCGTAATTGAGCGACACCTATCAAAAACCTCATATGCAAAAAATAATCAAGGATGTATTTCATCCTCTTTTTCTTCTTTTCTACACTACTTCTGTGCGCAAGAAAGTAGTGATCATAGAAATTCTCCTGAAAGGAATTGATTACGTCATCCTCATTAGCCTTTCTAAAAGCTTTTTGCGTCCTCAGAAAGTCTACTATTTCCTTCTTATCTTTCTCTATTAATTTGTCTAAAAATTTGCCAATATAATCAGTAAGAGAGGCATCATCTGGTCTTTCTAACCCATTTTTATAAGGCTCTATATTCCGTTTTATTTGTATAGCAATATTTCTTGCTCTCTTGAGATAGATTTCATTGCTATTTAATTTATCTTTAATATCTTCTAAGATAAAATGTAATTGGACTACAGGGATATAACATCGCTGTATAGCTAACAAGAATTCAGATGATCGATCTTCACGGTTGGTGTGAAATAGGCCAATACCTCCATGTCCATCTCTACGTGTATCGGGTGTTTTATCCTGGGCTGTTAGATTAAGGAAGAGATTGTAAGTGGATTCATCTGAGATTTCAGGGGAGTCTATATTAAAAAACCATGCCTCTTGTTTAAGAAATTCTCTATATCCATTGAAGATAGTACGGAGAGGGAAGAAATTACGAAACATATTACGGCACTGCACCTCACGCCACCTTCCAAGCTCGTTATAGGCATGGTGCGGCTCTCCCATCAAATAACTGATCAATGTATGATAGAACAACATACGAAGCGAGTTATAGTGATCAAACATAGCTCCAGCAATCTCAATCTCTACTTCTTCTCGGATGATCTGTAAAATTTTACGTGTTATATTTTTATCAAAGCCATGTTCTCTCTGGGATTCATCTGATTTAGGCTCGATTAATTCAAAATTTAATAAGGCGATAACTTCATTCTTTTTAATATCTTCTTGCCCTACACTATTCTCATCGCAAGATTTTCTCTGAATGTCATCTATAATACTTTTCCATACCATCTTTTGATTATCATCTTCTCCTATCTTTCCTAAGGCATCCCAATTCATTGACAGAGAGGCATTTGATACAGGATTTCTAAATAGCACTCTAGGATTATCTTCATCAGTTAGATCATTTACGAGAACAAAATCCTCATCTCTCAATTCACCAATGCCATCCCTTTTATTAGGGAAGTTAAGTATTCTTAAAAAAGCCTTTACATCTACACAATTTTTTAATCTTTCTTCTAATATTCTAAAGATATTCTCTACTATCCCCCTGTGACTCTTGTCATAATTGTGTCTATACCATGGCTTTATTGGGACAGTAATCTCAGCCTGGATCTTTTCATCAATTCGATTGAATTTCCCCTGTACCGCAGCCTCCTTATCATGTCTATCCATAATATTATCATTATGGTAATTTTTAAGATTTTCCTTATACCTGATAAAGTATATTCTTTCGCTTACCTGACTGTATGCCATGCAACAGTATTCTTGTCGTTGATTTTCATCATAGTTAGTTTCTTTAAGATTTAGTTCTGAAAGTTTTTGTGTTTCATACTGTCTGATTTCATCTTTGAACTCATCTACACGGTGACCAACAAAGACCGTATCTTCAACAGTAATAACCTTTTTGTCTCCTTCTTGGACAACATATCCAACCATTCCGATATCTGAATTTATAAAATTGTTCATAAAATGGAGTACCCGATCTAAGTATTTATAAAGACTCTCACCTTTTTTTTTCTTATTAAACTGAACCTTCTCCCTTATTGCTTGGCGAAAAGAAGGAGACACGATATATGATTCAAGAGATGATCCGATGTCTTGGAGTTGGGTATTGGTTGTTTCTAAAAATTCAATTCCAAGGGGATGATCACCATTTACTGATTCTCTCAGCCTATCAGGATCAAAACATACACAGGCCTGATGATCTTCAAGTAACTTTTCTTGATTCTCTGTTCTTATTAATGTAACAGATATTCCCATATTGCTGTACTCATATTTGCCAATATCATTTCTATTCAACAGAATAGCCGCACCTTCTGGACTTATATCCATAACCTCACCAACTACTCTATTATTTCCTTTCATATCAGTTATAGTAACCTTAAACATAGGATCATTTTTAGGAAAAGGGATACGGATATTCTTCCGTGCCTGTTCCTGTCTCATAAGATCAGTATTAATTTCAGTCATTTTTTTGCCCTCCTATGAAATACACCATATAAATTGATAAAAAATTGTTTGTCCCTTTTACTGGTTCAATCTTGTAGATTGAACCAGCAGAAGCCAAAGTAGTCTATCCCCTTTTCTCCCTTTTCTCTGTCCTTGCTTTAATGGTCTCTGCCCCTCTTTATATATATTAAACTATGCCCCCTCTCCTTGATTATCTCAATATCTGGTTATTTCACCTAAGGCGTCTTTTATCCCAATCATATTACCCTTAAAGTCATAAATGAACTCTGTAGAATTACTATTAGGATCAATGACTTTTATCAATTTCCCTTTCTTATCATATTGATACTTTATACTACCTTCAGGTGTTGTAACTGTACCTAACCTATTATCATTATCTACATAGGTAAATTCTATCTTATTGCCAAGGGGATCAACGACTCCTGTGAGACGG
>JBHHUU010000207.1:0-3370 GCA_046753905.1 Nitrospirota bacterium
TATTTTTACTTTTCTAACTCTTCTAATGCTTCGATTGTACTCAGCTTCCGAAAAGGTAAATTCTTAAGTTCCTTTAAAAAATGCCTGTTCTCCGTAATAAGCATCTCAATCCCTAATTCCTCTAAATGAGCTGCTATTATTGCATCGCCAAGCTTACAACCAATATTCTGGTATTTGTGGATAGTCTTTATCCTTGTCTTTTCCCAACTAATTATGATTTGTCTCGAGAACTGTTTTAATAATCGAAAGAGAGTTCTTAATTCGCTTTCTGTAAGATTAGCCTGCAATTCTCTCAAGACCTGACGTGGGAGAATCACCTGCAATTGATCCAAACGTTCCAAAAGAAGTCTACAATATGGAAGCTCGGGATGGTGTCGCAAGCCGAATATCCATACATTGGTATCCAGAATAACCCTATTATTTCGGATAGTCATGTGCAGCAATCTCTTCCCGAATCTGCCTCAACTTAGATAAAATCTCTTCCACTGAACGGTCTAATTCTCCTTTTTGACGCAATCTTTCTCGATACTCATCAGAAAGGACATATAAGCCATGGCAAAAGTTTAACCTATCCACATGTTCCCAAAGTACATGTTGCTCATATTCTTCCAAAGCTACAATCTCGGCAGCTAAATTTTCCACTTTTGATGGCATCTCCACCCTCCTTTCTTATGAATCTTTATCTCCATCATTAAGAAGCCAATTTCGCCTTCCTGAATCCCTTAGCGAGTTTCTTTAATAATCTCTCTTCCAAATCAATCCCTTATATCATGCTTATCGATTACCCTTTCCACAACTTTTTCAATCATATCTGCAACATCTACAGAATTCTGTCTGTATTGAATTGCTCTTTTACTCCATTCTCTCTTCAATTGGTCAGGATTGCCTATCTCATCAATTGCCTTTTCAAGATATTTAAAAATTGTAAAATTTCTCAATAGTCCCTTTTCTTTTTCTAATCTTATCATATTACCCAGGCGATTACATCTTTCTGATAAAAGAAAGGAAGGAGTACCTAAAAGAGATGCCTCAACAGCCATAGTAGGACTTTCACCAACAAAGAGTATTGCCCCAACCATGATAGTATGTATCTCTTCTATCGGTATATTTAAAGAATAGGGTTTTAGATTATTAGTAAGACCTTTTTGACTTGTTATAAAAATCTTTCCGAATCGTTGAAGTCTTGAAATAATCCTCAATATAGATTCATCTGTTATACCTTTGATATCAGCATCATGAAGGACATCATTTGCAACCAATCTTAAGATCACATATCTTTCGGGCATGCCTAAATATGTGAGTCTCTCTCTTATCCTTTCTGTATTGAAATCTTTTAGATAAGCAAGTTCGTGTAGTCCATTATATCTAATATGTCTCTTCCCTATATCATAAAGAAAAAAGTTTGGGGTTACTATATATGATGAAAATGGAAAGGATATCCTATTTGATATGGTTGCATCTTCAGTATCAGTAAAATTAATATTAGGGATTTTACATATAGTTGCAGGTAGGGATGTAAAGAGTCCTGAAATACTCATTGCAATCTGAATTCTCTCTTTTTTTATAATCTGTATTATCTTATACCAATGTCTTACCAATTCGCTGAGTAACTTTATAGCTCCTTTTTGAGGTGTTGATATATTAATATATGGGATTTTATAGCTATCAAGAAGATTGTTTGTGATC
Organism: Nitrospirota bacterium; assembly: GCA_046753905.1. Lineage (GTDB taxonomy): Bacteria > Nitrospirota > Nitrospiria > JBHHUU01 > JBHHUU01 > JBHHUU01. Next base: position 1,687 of record JBHHUU010000207.1, read on the forward strand.
TCTTTATTGCGTGTAACAATTGTCAAATTGTGGCCTTTTTCTTTTGCAGATGAGATAAATGTTCTAAAAAAATGGACATGCGCTGGATGACCTATATCAATTAATATGTTCATGACTTGGTCTTAAAATCCCCTCTCTGACCTAAAGGGGTTAGATTTTCATCCTTGCATAAAACCGCGAGTATACCAGCCCCTTCTTTGGGTCTATCATTGCGTCCTAAGTATGCAATGGCATTAAGAATTGGAAACGCGAGGGCGTATATATATTTATTTTTTCTATCAGCACCTGTTATGAGGTATGATATATTATTTGATATTGTTTCAAAGAATCCGTATGTATACCCAATCTCCTGGATATGAAATTTTGCTTTCTTAATCTTTTTTACAAGGTCATCAAATTTATATCCAGGACGGACATGTCCTTCTACATCAAAATTTACCTTTTTACCAAAAAATATCCATCTTCTATAATATGCTGGCACATGGATTATTGCTATCCCTTTATCCTTTAAGGCATTATAAATATTTTTAATTGCCCTATCATCATCCTCAATATGTTCTAGATTATCTATACAGAGAACCATATCAAATTCATCTTTATATCTCATTTCGAGAACATCCTCTTCTACGAATGAACAATTTTTTATGCCCGCCATCTTTGCAATGTTATTTGCCTTATTTACCAATTTAGCCATTGAGTCAATACCTATTACCTCACAATCAGGATTATTTTTTGCTATCTCAAAGGTAAATGTCCCTGTACCACAACCAGCATCAAGGATTTTTTTAGAGCCCTTTTTGATCTTAGGAAGTATCCTTCGGCATCTGATTCGTAGACCACTAATAGGTGCCCCAAATAAATGGACATATAATCTCTCTAAAAAAGAAAGCGAATCATCATAAATTAATTCTTTGCCAATCATTATATCATCATCTCTTTCTTGCGATTAATAGAATATAACTTTCAAGATAACGCCTCAATATCCCTTTAGCTGCAACTCTTGAAACAAGAGATTGTAGTTTGCCAATTAATATTCTTTTGGAGAGTATATACACTCTAACCGGAGAACGTAGCAAGTAATTTTTAAGCATTATTAAGGTTTTTTTAAAACTTCATCATGATTACCCACTACTCTTAAAAAGATTGTATCTTCAATAATTTCAAAGGTTGCTCGATAATAAATATCTATCCTCGTTTCCCAAATTCCTATGATCCCTTTTATTTTCTTTGTATGTAAAGACGGGTGTCTAAAATCCTTTGAGAGAAGTGTTATCTGCTTGTCAACCTTTTTTTGAACACTTTTGGGTAAATTCTGATAAGATTTTTTAAACCTTTCATAAGCCTTTATCTTCATCCTTTAATCTTTTTCAGAAGATCCTTTACCGTTCCATCACCGATGACATTCTCTTTCTCTTTATCCATGTCTGCTTCTTTTTCCATATCCTGCCATTTCTTTGTCCAAAAATATGATTGTGTTGGGTCAATAACCTCCTTTGCTTTAATGAAACAGACAAAATCTATGATTTCCTTTATCTTCTCAGAAGGTAATCCCTCCACTTCCATTAGAAGTTCCTTTTTATAGTTAGTAACCAAAGTCTTCATAAAGTACTCCCTCATATTTTTATTAATATGTAAGTTGTAATTTGCCCGTCTGGCAAGCTCTTCACCTGCTTAGCGGACAACC
>JBHHUU010000208.1:0-3317 GCA_046753905.1 Nitrospirota bacterium
TAATGATGAAGTCTCAAAAGTATATCAATCTCCTTCAACTTATTGGGTAATTACGTATAAGACCCAACTTATTGGGTAATTACAATTTTCACCGTGAATTGCTGGGGTTTTGTTTGCTGTGTTTACAAATATCTTCTGCTTCTGTTACAATCAACCGCAATTATGACAGAAGAAAAAAATGTCACAAAAGCCGCAGGGGTTATAGGAGTATCAATATTCCTGAGCAGGATATTCGGCTTTATCAGAGATCTTGTTATTGCTATCTCTTTTGGGGCATTATATCCCGCAGACGCATTTTATGTGGCATTTCGTATTCCTAATTTGCTTCGTGAGCTTTTTGCTGAAGGGTCAATGTCTGCTGCATTCATACCTGTTTTTACTGAACATCTGACTAAAGGGCAAGAGGATGATGCAAGAGCACTTGCCAATTCAGTATTTACCCTGCTGTGTCTCATGTTAATAGGGATAAGTATCATTGGGATCATTACTGCTCCAATTATTGTAAGGCTTATAGCGCCAGGGTTTAAATCTGAATCATACAAAATTGGACTGACAGTCTTCATGAGCAGGATAATGTTTCCTTATCTAATCTTTATAGGGCTTGCCGCACTGACCATGGGAATACTAAATTCTCTTAGATCCTTTGCCATACCTGCACTCTCAACTGTTATCTTTAATATCATCCTTATATGTGCAGCCTTATTTTTACCTCCAAATATGGATACTCCTATTCTTGCTCTGGCTATTGGTGTACTTGCAGGTGGAATAGGTCAGTTTCTGTTTCAGATTCCACTTCTGACAAAGAAGAAAATGTTGTACAGGTTTAGATTTTATCCTATTCATCCAGGGGTAAAGAAGATTTTTTTATTAATGATCCCAATGATGCTGGGGCTTTCTGTGACCCAGATAAACCTTATAGTTAATACAATTGTTGCATCATACCTGCCAGAGGGGAGCATTACATATCTTTATTATGGAATGAGGTTAATACATTTTCCACTTGCTATCTTTGGTATATCCCTTGCTACTGCTATTCTCCCATCCATGTCTGCTCAGGCAGCACAAAAAGATTGGGATGGGTTCGTTAATACCCTCTCATTTGCTCTACGGTTTATATTTTTTATTACCCTGCCAGCGCTAACAGGACTTATCCTGCTTCGTATACCTATCATTAATCTCCTCTTTCAGTATGGGAGGTTTGATTATACCGCTACACTTGGAACAGCCAACGCAGTCTTTTTTTATTCATTAGGGTTATGGGCATTTGCTGGTGTCAGAATAGTTGTCCCTGCATTCTATGCACTTCAGGATACAAAAACACCAGTATTTATTGCAATAATTTCAATGATAGTAAATACTGCCCTCAATATTATCCTTATGTATCCATTAAGGCATGGAGGTCTTGCATTGGCTACATCTATATCTTCGGCTCTTAACTTTTCCCTGTTAATATGGATATTAAACAGAAGATTAGGGCGAATAGATTTACGGGAGATACTTAACTCAGCATATAAAGTCGTTATTGCCTCTTCATGGATAATCATTGTCTCATATTTTACTGCAAATCAAGAGATATGGAGTATGGGAGGAGATAGACTTATTAAGATTATAATTCTATCAGGCAGTATATTGACAAGCGTAATAGGATATTTTTTTATTCATAAACTTTTAAAGAGTGAAGAGTTGGATTTTTTATTAGAGATGCTTAAAAAAAAATCAGAAATCACTCCACATTAGGGCTTATTGGGGAACGATCCTCTCTATGCTATTTTTCTTAATCGTCAATGATAATATTAAACCTCTTTTAATCTTTTATTCTTAACTTCCCAAGACTGTTTTTTCCATATATAGTTTGATATTCTGTAACCATTCAGCTATTACAGGGTGAGGGGTTCCAAAGACTTTATAATGCGTATGATTATAATAAGTTTATTCAAATAGAACAGCATCATTTCAGATCAGGTCTCTATGAGTATAACACTAATGTGATGCTATAAACTCTTTTTCACCCCTCACCCTGTAATAGCTGAATGGTTACGATATTCTTCTCATCTCATTTTCAGTCCGTTTTTGGCAGATTTTTAGGGTTAGCTCACCTTAAACACGAAAAACGACTCTCTTTTCATGAATCTCTTGAAATAGAGACCCATTCCACAGTAAAATATCATTTCAGGTGAATCTAAACAACAAAGGGAAAATAGTGGAATTGACTGGATGAAGATATCTATAATAATACCTATCCTTAATGAAGAAGCTATAATAGAGGAAACATTAAATAGATTGAAAAGACTAATAGGAGATTACGAGGTAATTGTGGTTGATGGTGGGAGCAGTGATAATACACCTGATATAGCCATGAGATTGGCAGATATTTTTCTAACTTCAGAAATGGGACGTGCAATACAGATGAATAGAGGAGCAAAGGCTGGGGGAGGAGATGTCTTGTTATTTCTGCATGCTGACACTGCCATCTCAGATGATTCCTTTCAGAGGATTCAGACAGCACTCTCAGAGAGGTCTGTAATAGGAGGCAGGTTTGACATAGAATTTGACAATAATTCTCTTATATACAGATTCCTTGCATGGACAATAAATCTTCGGTCACGAATAAGTAAGATTTCTACAGGAGATCAGGCGATATTCATAAGAAGAGATGTCTTCTTTAAGATGGGAGGATATCCAGAGATATCTCTGATGGAAGATGTTGAATTCACAAAGAGAATGAAGAGGAGAGGGAAGATATCGTGCATCAGGAAAAAGGTTATTACCTCTGCAAGGAGATGGGAAAAGATGGGGCTGATAAGAACAGTTTTTCTGATGCATTATCTCAGGCTGTTGTATTTTCTGGGGGTAAAACCAGAAATTCTTAAGAGGTGTTATATAGATTTAAGGGAGTGAAATACGGTTATGCTGGATAAAAAATGCCTTCTCATATTTGCAAAGTTACCTCTTCCTGGAAAGGTAAAGACAAGATTATCGCCACCTCTTACCTCTGAAGAAGCTGCCGAGTTGTACAGATGTCTATTGAACGATACCCTTATTTTTACAAAGGATATTAAGGGTGTAGACAGATTTATTGTCTGTTATCCCTCAATAATGGAATCTTTTTTTCAAGAACTTTCAAAGACACACAATATCGATCTGCTCGATCAGAAAGGCATCGATTTGGGAAAAAGGATGGAAAATGCCATGAATCTCTTATTCTATAGAGGATATGATAAGGTGATTATTATAGGCAGTGACAGCCCCAACCTGCCTGTTCAATACATTAAAGAGGCTTTCTTTAAGTTAAATAAAAAGGAGATAGTCATAGGTCC
>JBHHUU010000209.1:0-3291 GCA_046753905.1 Nitrospirota bacterium
ATTGCTAAAACATATGACCATATGCCAGGGCCAAATTCTCTATCTTTATACTCAGAATGTAACCTATTGATATATAAAGAGAAGTTAGCTTTACAGATTTTATGGTGTTGCCCGATTCCACAAGATATTGGGTAATTACCTTTCAAATTCCTAAGCATTAAAATAGTAAGGGGATTCAGGTGATTAAGATGATTAGAGGAGTGGTTGGAATGTGGAAGTGGGTATCAGTTAGTGTATTAGTCTTTTTCCTTATGGCTATTACACATAATGTCTCTGCAAAGGAAGGAGATTCCTCTATGGAGATGTTTGTAGGGTTTGTAGAGATAGGTCCCACACAAGTCGGGATATCGATAGTAGAGTTGGCTGGTCGTGGTATTGGGGTCGGTTTGGGTTATGGAGAGTTTGAGAAATTTGATAATCTCCAGTTACGGATTGATGTTAGTATATTCAACTTCCAAACTACTACAGAGATAATAGATGAAAGTATGGATAATATCTCGATCTTTTTAGGGGGACGATATTCCTTTCTTGCAACTCAGAATATCAGGCCCTTTATAGAAGGGGGGCTGAGCGTGAATTTCCTTAAGTCAGAGTCTAATATCTCATTAGATACGAGCCTGGGTTCATTCTCGGCCTCGGCTTCAGAGAGGGAGACAAAGATAGGAGTCGTGCCTGGGATTGGGGTACAGTTTATGGCTACACCTGATGCAAGTATTGGCATAGGCTTCAGGTATCACCTGATCAGTAAGGGGGTTGGGAGGTTCGATACAGATCCGAGCTTTGGTAGTTGGGTTGTCATAATTGCTCATCACTTTTAACAATATGGTAATAAATCAGTCATCTTTTTCTGGTCCATTAATATTTTAGATAGCTCCCCTTCTTTTCGGAATATTTCAAATCAACTCCCATTTTTTCCATAAGTTTTAAAACATTTTCATGAGCATTCTTTGTTAAATTTTCAATTTTATAGTCTGCTTTTTTAGCTAATTTTTGCTGCACTATCCACTTTTCTTTTAATACAGGATCAATATACATACTTACTCCTTTTTGATGGATTCTGAAAATAGCTCAAGCGGTGTTATTATTTCGGGAATTTTAAGATTTAGTTTTGTATTAAGAATACGAATATGTTGCCTCTTGTTAGCATTTGCCAGGTGATTACAGTTCCATGTTAATAAAAAATCTATTTTATAGTAAGAGGCGTATGCAAGATGCATTGCATCACCCTCAAAATCTTTTGGCATCAAATAATTTTGGTAACTATTCAGCTAATACAGAGTAAGGGGTGGAAAAGACTTTATAGCGTCACCTTAATGTTTAGCTCTCTCTACTCATAGAGACCTGAACTGAAATGATGCTGTTGTATCTTAATAAACTTATTATAATCATACGCATTATAAAGTCTTTGGAACCCCCTTGCTCTGTATTAGCTGAATAGTTACTAATTTTGAATATATATCTCAGCGATTTTTCCAACTTCACCATCATTGGATAATATTTCCCATTGTAATGAAAATTCCAATATCTTTTTCTTGTTTGGATAATTTCCTGAATTTAGTTCATTGATAGTGATTTCAGAGAGGTAGACATTAAAATGATCTGCTTCCTCTTTAAACCACTTTTGAGTTATTTTAGATTGAAATTTTACGCTTTCACGTTTGTCAAAATAATAACTGGGAATCGTTGTATCAATATATACATCTCTTTTCATTTTTTCATGCTGGTTCAGGTTTGCAGCCTGAACCAAAACTTTTGGTCTAATCTTTCCCCTCTGCTTTAGTTGGTGGTAGATGACCTTATGATGCCTTCAATATCTCTGCCTCAACAGGAAGGGTAGCAGGCATCTTCATATCTTTAGGAAGATAGTTCAATATCTCAAATCCTATAACATTACCATCTTCAGCCCTTGAAAAGATAACCTCCTTACCAATATCGCTCTCTGTACAATACCTTTCCTCTTTATCACTAAACCTTATATATAAGGTATTACCCTTCTCATCATAAACTATTTTAATAGGTTCCATAATACACCATCTCCCTTCTTTATCTTATCTGTTAAATATGCTGTAATTACAAATCCATCACCATTAAGATGACGGCAGACAACACAAAGGTAATAGTTATTATACCTTGAATAGTACAGATAAACATCTTTATCTTCTTTGCTTAATCTTACATATTCAGGTTCTTCAAGTGTTCTCTTTACCTCATGTTCTAGCCCTTTTATAGATTCATGTTTTTCCGCTATGTATTCCCAATACCTTTTGGTAGTTCTTATCCTCTTGCCCAATTTAGACAAGACATCCAGATAATACCTCATAATTAGATTATACGATATACCATATTAAATGGCAAACAAAACTCTAAGGGGTTGTATTAATATTGGCAGGCAGGCAAAAATATTGGCATGACCTATTCTGGCTCAAATATCTCCCTCAATATATTGAGAGCTTCATTTATTACCTTCATCCTCTTCTTTCCTATTACACCTTGTAATCTATTATAATCCATGTTGCTTTTATATACAGCATTACCTTCTCTTACCTTCATAGATTCACCACCTTCTGGTGATAATACCTCTAAAATCCTATCCATACTAATACCAAGCCCTCTTGCCAGACCGTAAAGAATAGAGACAGAAAAATTCTTTTCCCCTCTCTCTATCTCACCTACATATTTATAACTTATCCCAGCCCTTTCTGCCAATTCCTTCTGAGTAAGGTTATGGACCTTCCGCAAAGACCTGATCCTCTTACCTATCTTCTTCTGGATCTCCCTGTTCATTAAAAACTCCCTCTCTGCAAATGTGCGGATTTATGAGCACTATTGTGCTTAAGCATATATCAATCATATCCTTACATTAAATCTACAATCCAGTATTATTTTTTGCTTGACAAATATAACTAATTGGTGTTATTAATATGGCACAAAGGTAAATAGTCCTGTATGCGAAGAGGTTGATAGGTGGGAAGGGCGAATTGTGGACAGGTATGATTCGCTCTATGGATATATGAAGATATAAATATAGAGAGGATGTGAAATTACAAAATAGCATTGAGGTAATTACCCAATATCTTGTGGGAATTTAAGATTTGCCCCCAGAATGCAGAATGCAAAATGTAACCTATACAACAGCATCATTTAAGATTAGGTCTCTATGAGTAGTGAGAGCTAAACACTAAGGTGACGCTATAAACTCTTTTCCACCCCTTACCCTGTATTAGCTGAATAGTTACAAAAGATGTAACAATTTATGTTGAGAAATGAGAAAGGAAACATAATAATTTTTGT
>JBHHUU010000210.1:0-3260 GCA_046753905.1 Nitrospirota bacterium
ATATCCTGTTATATCTTTCAGTAGTATTTCTAATTTATTAGAGATTGGTAGTTTTTCAAATACCTCTTCTCTTGCCTTATCAATAATGTCTGTATGCTTTTTTATTATATCTTTGCCATGATTTTCCGGAATTGAAGGTAACATTTTAGTGTTTTTACATTTATCAAAATGTTTTGTTATGATATTAGAAATTATTTGCTTAACCTTATCATTTGTAATTTCCCCTTCATCTTCTATAACTGATCTCACATTTTTTTCAATCTCACTCTTAATAAGATTAAAATAACTATAAATACTTCCAGATAGATATTCCTTTTGTTGACTTTCGGGGAACAATGGATTATTACCATTATCCAGAAAGGCAATAAAATCATCAGCATATTCTTTTAATGTATGGAATCTTTGTTTGCCCAATTTAGTTCTATATATTTTTATGATAGTTTCCCATGGCACATTCATAAGACTTGCTCTTCCATAAACCATTATCCCCACAGGATAATATTTAGAAAGTGCAAAAAGTTTATTGGCTGAAGTAAATATCTTTTCTCCCTTATCCTGGGTTATTGTAACAGCACTATCAGCCGCAAGAGCAATTGCTTCTTTATTCATTATAACAATCTCAGCAGTCATATTTTCTCCTCTTTCGCAAATTGGTGAATTCCTTTAAAGACTAACCAGCCCATTATAGCATCTCCAAATACTTCTTTGCCTGCAATTGCAGCGAGAAAAAACAAGAATTGTTCGATGGCTGCAATTTTAGTAGACAAACCAATAGTATCTTTCTCTTTCTTATAATCTTCAAAAATATCACCTTTCTTTCTAAGATATTCCATAACTTTCCTGACAACCCAATATAGGATACACAAAACAATCGTTCCTGATAAGAAACTACAGACCATAATTTGTACGTGCTGGGTAACCATTGTGTCTCCTATTGCTACCTCTTTCCCCTGACAATTAGTCCGAAAGTCCCCCCTCACCCTAACCCTCTCCCCTGAGGGGAGAGGGAACGAAGGGAGAGAAATAAAGTGAGAGGTGGTTTAAGGCTAACTCACCTTATCCCTCGTTCCTAAGCAGGAGATTGGGAACGAGAAAAAGTTAATCTTCATTTTCTATATATTCAGAAAATGGGATGCTCTCTTCCTTTCTTGTTACTGCCAGGAGTTTTAAATCTTCAATATCTTCCTGCGACATTATTTCAACTCCTTCACTTTCTAAGTGTTTCAGAAACCATATTATTTTATCTCTTATCTCCTTGTTCTTTATAGCTATGGTAAATGTCTGCATTTTCACCCTCCAAGCATTTAAAAACATAACCTTCTTTTATCATTGTCTCTATCTGGTCCAATCCTGTAGATTGAATCAAAAGTTCAGGTGTTTTTCAAGAAAATACCTGAATGATCTGTTTTTCTCCTTTGCTGTGTTAATAGAAAAATGCTTGAGAATTTCCAGCATAAAATCTATTCGGGAATCGAATTTTGCAGGGATTAGCTTATAAAACTGCTCCTTAGTAATAAGGTCTGTGGTATCACAGGCAGACACCCCAAGTTGTTTAGATGCCTTATCGTCTAATCCAGCAAGGTACCAGCTTTCTATCTCCTTTATTACCACTATTATCCTATCTTTATTGAGATTATTATATCGATTCTGTATCTTCTGTTTCTTACCAGTTATACACAGTGTATGATTAATATCTGCAACATAGATATAATCAGCCTTCATAGCCTTGATACTACGAAGAAAGTTTTTAATTTGCTTCTTTGTTTTTTGTGCATGTTTCCACAGTTTTACTGAATTATATCTCTCTTCTAATCTATATTTTATTATCTTCTCAAAGAATATTTCATCGTCATCACCTTCAATAAAAATGTATAATCTCTTATTTTTCACGCTTATGAATCCAGTAGATTCTGCACAAAAAGCTCTTCAATACCCATCTCATTTTCTAAAAATGTCTTCACTTCCTCTTTCTCACATGGCTTGGAGATAGTGGAAAAACCCTCTTTTCCTCGAGAGACAAGTAAAATGTTTTCTATATCCGCATATTTTACTATTTCAGGGTTGTGAGTGGTAACGATAATCTGCTTATTACGGGATGCGTCTTTCATCATGTCTACTACTTTAGAGATAAGGTGGGGGTGTATATTCCTTTCAGGTTCTTCAATAATTATAGTTGAGAGATTCTTTTCAAAATATAAGGCAATTAATATGGCAGTAATATTTATTGTCCCATCAGAGAGCAAAAAAGCTGGCAGATACTGGTCTTTAAAGTAGTTTTCCTGTAGTTTAAAGAGTAAAGACTTATCTGCAAATCTCTCTACATCTATATCAGAGACAAAGGGCAAGAGGTATTTTATGAAATTCGAAAATTTTCTCTTTTTATCTTCATCCTCTATAATATTTTTAAGAACAATAGCAAGATTGCTCCCATCTTCTTCTAATTCCGCCTTTCCAGTAATCGGGGCAGATTTTTTTGGCAATTTAGGGTCAAAATCATATATTGAGATGTCGCTGAATATCCTTTCTATTGGAGGCATAAGATAGAAAGGCGTTTGAAAAAGAAGAAGACCTGGGGGCAGACTTCTATCTTTTAAAAATAGCGGAAATATTTCACCTTCCTTTGTTGATAGTTTCTCTGGCAGTTTTAAGGTAGGCTTAACCTTTCCATTAACATTTGAAAGGATAATCTCGCCCTCTCCAATCTGCTCTGTTTCTTCCTTCCTGCCTGTTGCACGGCAGACAGGTTGTCTCTCCAATCTAACGAGCCTGCATCTCTGTATCAGTTCATCCTTAGTGATTTCATATCCTAGTCCTTTTTTACTAAACTTTAGTGAAAACTTATAGATTGCCTCATATACCTTTATCTTTATCCCCCTTTTTTCTTTTTCTGCAGAGCCTACAGCAAACTCAAAATCTGTATCAAAGAGAATCTCTAAGGAAAAGTCCATGGATGAACCTATACCTATATTCCTGAGATAATCACAGCCTCCCTGCATGGATATGGCATTATCCATGTCATGATTTGCTATATCTCTCAGGAATCTGAATATCTGGATAAAATTAGATTTCCCTGAGGCATTGGCACCAATTAACAGACTGAATCTGTCAAGGGATAGTTCTAACTCCCTAAAACTCTTAAAGTTTGATATCTTTATTCTCTTTATAGCCATAAGATATTTTTATTTATCCTCGCATGTTCCTGCTTCGTAACTATTCAGCTAATACAGAGTGAGGGATGGAAAAGAGTTTATAGCGTTACC
>JBHHUU010000211.1:0-3209 GCA_046753905.1 Nitrospirota bacterium
TGACGCTATAAACTCTTTTCCACCCCTTACTCTGTATTAGCTGAATAGTTACAAAGATGAGGTTACATAATGTTAATACCTATTGTTGTAGAACAGACAAATAGAGGGGAGAGGGCGTATGATATATATTCTCGTCTCCTCAAAGACAGGATAATCTTTATAGGTGTTCCTATTGATGACAATTTTGCAAATCTTATTATAGCACAGTTGTTGTTTTTAGAGGCTGAAGACCCTGAGAAAGAGATAAATCTATATATAAACTCTCCGGGTGGTGTAGTAACGGCTGGTCTGGCTATTTATGATACGATTCAGTATATAAAGCCTGATATTTCTACTATATGTATTGGTCAGGCATCAAGCATGGGAGCGCTTTTATTAACATCAGGTGCAAAAGGAAAGAGACATGCCCTGCCTAATGCCAGGATAATGATACACCAACCTATGGGCGGATTTCATGGACAGGCTACTGATATAGATATACACGCCAGAGAGATATTAAAGATAAGAGAAAAGATAAATGAGATATTAGCTAAGCATACAGAACAGCCCATTGATAAGATACGGCAGGATACAGAAAGAGACTTTTTTATGTCTGGAAAAGAGGCACAGGAATATGGGATAATTGATGATGTAATAGGAAGAGACAAAAAGAAATCAGATTAATACTTGGTTTATTGGGTTTAGGTTGAAAATCCCCCCTAATTCCCCCCTTTAGCAAAGGGGGGAATTAGGGGGGATTTTCAACCTGATCTGGGGGAAATAGCAATGGCTAGACAGAATAAAAATGATTCACATCTACGATGTTCATTTTGTGGAAAGAGCAGAAATGAAGTAAAGAAATTAATAGCAGGCCAGAGCGTATATATATGTGATGAATGTATTGATCTCTGTAATGATATTATCTCTGAAGATTGGGAAGAACATAACAGAGAGGAGTTTTCCGCACCTATTCTCAAACCAGCAGAGATTAAAAAGATACTCGATCAGTATGTGATAGGTCAGGACAGGGCAAAGAAGATACTTTCAGTAGCAGTCCACAACCATTACAAGAGGATTAATATTAACTCAAAGTTTGACGATGTAGAGATGCATAAGGGTGTAGAGATGCATAAGGGTAATATTCTGATTATTGGTCCAACAGGCACTGGAAAGACCCTTCTTGCTCAGACCCTCGCCAGAATACTTGATGTTCCATTCACCATTGTAGACGCAACAACCCTTACTGAGGCAGGATATGTTGGGGAAGATGTTGAAAATATAATCTTAAAACTGCTGCAGGCAGCCGATTATGACGTTGAAAGGGCTGAAAAAGGAATAGTATATATAGATGAGATCGACAAGATCAGCCGAAAGAACGATAGTCCTTCTATAACCAGAGATGTGTCAGGTGAAGGGGTGCAGCAGGCTCTTTTAAAGTTGATAGAGGGCACGATTGCCAATGTTCCGCCGCAGGGAGGGAGGAAACATCCTCATCAAGAGTTTATTCAGGTAGACACGTCAAATGTACTTTTTATATGCGGAGGGGCATTTATAAATATCATAGATATTATTGAGAAGAGGGTTGGCAAAAAGTCAATGGGATTTGGCGCCAACCTGCGAAATAATATAGATAAAGAGAAAAGGGCAGATGAACTGCTCAGGATGATCCAGCCTGAAGATCTCCTTAAATATGGTCTTATTCCTGAATTCATAGGGAGACTGCCTGTAATAGCAACATTAAAAAAACTTGACGTTAATGGTTTTATCAAGATATTATGCGAACCGAAAAATTCTTTAATTAAGCAGTATGAGAAGTTATTTGCCCTTGAAAATGTAAGGTTGAAATTTACTGACAGTGCATTAAGAGCAATTGCGCACAAGGCATGCGATCAAAAGACAGGGGCAAGAGGATTACGGGCAATATTAGAAGAGGTTATGCTCGATCTTATGTATGAAATCCCTTCTCAGAAAAATATAAAAGAGTGCGTAATAACTGAAGAGATGATCAAAGATGGAGTTAATTCCATTCTCCTTTATGAAAACACAAAAGATATTAAGACCGCATAGGTTTCTTCATCATCTTTTTAAAAAAATGTCCTATCCAAAAATCCTAATCTTCTTTTTTGTAATAATGTCATTCTTTTTTGTGAATTCAGGATGCAGCAAAAACATATCTAAAGATGAAAAAAAGATTGTGGTTGGTATAGAGAGCAACCCGACAAATCTTGATCCCCGTTTTGCAACAGACGCATATTCAGAAAAGATAGATCAGTTAATATTCAATAAACTGGTCAGACTTGATGAAAAGTCAAATGTAGTGCCAGACCTCGCAGAGAGATGGAAGATTGAGAATGATACTGTTTATACCTTTTATCTAAAAAAAGGGGTCAGGTTTCATAATGGTGTAGAGATGAAGGCTTCTGATGTCAGATATACATTTGAATCCATTCTTGACCCCTCAATGGTCTCCCCGCATCAAAAGGCATTTGAAAAGATAGATAAGATAGAGGTTATTGATGATTATACTATTAAGTTTATCTTAAAAGAGTCACATGCCCCCTTTTTGACAAATATGGTAAGGGGTATTGTCCCGGAAGAGATAGCAAAAAAGAGAGGGAAAGAGTTTGCTCATTCACCGATTGGAACTGGTCCTTTTAAATTTGTAAAGTGGTCACAGGATGAAGCGATTGAATTAGAGAGGAATAATAATTACTTTGACAAGCCGCCAAAGATAGAGAAGATCATCTTTAAGATCATTCCTGAAGATACAGTCAGGATATTAGAGCTTCAAAAAGGAGGGATAGACTTTATACAGAACGCAATCCCCCCTGATATGCTTCCAATATTAGAAAAAGACCCACGACTGAAAATAATCAAAAAACAGGGGATAAATTACTCATATATAGGTTTTAATCTTCAGGATCCTATATTGAGTGATGTCAGGGTAAGAAAGGCGATTGCCTATGCTATAAATAAAAAGTCTATTATTAAGGAGATACTCAGAGGATTGGCCATGGAGGCAAATTCTCTCCTTCCCCATTCCCATTGGGCACATGAGCATTTTATTACAAGATATCCTTATAATAAAAAAAAGGCAAAAAGTCTATTAGATGATGCAGGATATATAGACCCTGATGGTGATGGACCAAAGTCAAGATTTAAATTAATATACAAGACATCGCAGAATCAACTAGCTAACAGGATAGGCGAGGTCTTGCAGTATCAACTAA
>JBHHUU010000212.1:0-3196 GCA_046753905.1 Nitrospirota bacterium
TGACGCTATAAACTCTTTTCCACCCCTCACTCTGTATTAGCTGAATAGTTACGAAAAATGTTATTGCTCGTTACCGATTCAGTAGGAAATTTATGCCTAGTGACTGGATATTTTTGCCGAAATGGGTTGAAAATGGAGAGTATGTTAGAGGAGTCTATCCCTTAATCCTGTATATCTCTTTAATACCTTATTATTCCTGATTGCAATTGCGAGAGCCTTTTTTGTGCCTACAATGACCACTAATCTCTTTGCCCTTGTTACAGCGGTATATAAAAGGTTTCGTTGAAGCATTATATAATGCTGGGTAATCAATGGCAATATCACCGCTGGATATTCACTTCCTTGAGACTTATGCACACTTACAGCGTATGCCAGGGTTATCTCATCAAGCTCTGAAAATTCATATACTATTCTATGTCCATCAAAAGAAACTGTTATCTCATGTTCCTCTTCATCCATGCCTGTTATTTCACCTATATCGCCATTAAATACGGCTTTGTCATAATTATTGGTTATCTGCATTACCTTATCCCTAACCCTGAATCTCTGTCCAAACTTTATTATCTCTCTTTTAGATGGATTTAAGGAGTCCTGTAACATACGATTTAGATTTGCAACCCCTGCTTCCCCCCTATGCATCGGGGTGATAACCTGAATATCTTTTATAGCGTCAAAACCGAATCGACTAGGTATCCTATCTTTATACAGGGAGACTATTGTATCTGCAACCTCTCCCGGCACATCTTTATCTATCATGTAAAAATCAAGCAGGGAATTGTTCTGTTTGGGCACTATAGGAAATTTTCCAGAGTTGATCCTGTGGGCATTTGTGTTAATCAGACTATTCCCTGCCTGTCTGAATATCTCATTGAGTCTAATGACAGGGATAGCCCCTGATGCTATTATATCTTTTAATACATTGCCTGCCCCTACTGATGGCAATTGATCGCCATCTCCAACAAATATTACTATTGCATGTAATGGAACTGCCTTCAAAAGACTATTCATTAGAATAGTATCAATCATGGACACTTCATCTATAACAATAAGATCGCACTCTAAGGGATAGTCCTGATTCCTTTTAAAACCGCCCTGTTGAAAACTGTATTCAAGAAGTCTGTGTATAGTCTTTGCCTCTCTGCCTGTTGACTCTGATAGCCTCTTTGCCGCCCTCCCTGTAGGTGCTGAGAGTATAATATTGATATCTCTCTGTTCAAATATCTTTGTTATTGCCCTGATGATTGTGGTCTTACCCGTCCCCGGACCACCAGTAATTATGAGAATCTTATTCTTTGCAGAAGAGAGAATTGCCTCGCTCTGTTTTTCTGCAAGTCTTATATCAAGTCTTTTCTCCACCCATTCTAATGCCCTGCTTCCATCAATAGCCCTGATAAAGGAAGGTGCAGAACTTATTCTCTTTATCAAAGTGGCTATACCTATCTCTGAATAGTAGTATAGAGGAAGATATACTATTTTAGAAAGAGTTTCTGAGTTCTGAGTTCTGAATTCTAAGTTTTCAACTCTTAACTCTTCAACTCTATAACTCTTCAACTCTTTATCAGGTGTATGTTCTATGATTATCTTTTTTTCTTCAAAGAGACGCTCAATTGCCTTTGCTATAATATCTCTATCTATCTGAAGGAGGGTTTTGACCTTATCTATCAACTCATTATATGGATAATAGACATGACCCTCGTTTCCTATTTCCCATAAGAAATATAATACCCCTGCCTCTGCCCTGTTTATCGAATCCGCAGGGATTCCTATCTTTTGTGCTATCTTATCAGCACTCTTAAAACCGATCCCAATTATATCTTGGGCAAGCCTGTATGGATTTTCCCTTATTACCTCTATTGAATCCTTTCCATACCTTTTAAATATCTTGATTGAGTAGTTCGGGGTGATATCATACCCTTGAAGAAAGATCATAATACCCCTTATCTCCTTTTGTGCATCCCATGCCTCTTTTATCTGTCCAATCCTCTGCTCACCTATCCCATCTACCTCAGATAGTCTCTCAGGGGTATTTTCAATAATATCAAGTGTATCAGCACCGAATTTGTCTACAATTCTGTCTGCCATTATCGGTCCTATGCCTTTGATAAAACTCGATGCAAGATATCTCTTTATCCCATTTGCTGTTGATGGAAAAGATGTTGTGTAACTTGAGACAGAAAATTGTCTCCCATATTCCTTGTGAAACATCCACCTTCCATATAATTCTAATGTCTCTCCAACTCCAATAGTCGGCATATATCCAACTATCGGCACAAGGCTCCCTGCTCCCTTTACCCTGATCCTCGCAACAGTATAGCCGTTCTCTTCATTTACATAGGTTATCCTCTCTACATTGCCTGTAAGAGAGTCTTCTGTCTCTTTTCCCTTATCAGTCATGGTATTTATTCCTGATGTTACTCTCCTATATATGTTTTTTTACTATTATAAGATTCCTTTCATAATCAGAAAATGGAAGGATAAAATTTATAACCCTTACTTTATATCTTTTTTGTAATAGTTTCAAGTCGTTATCGATATTTTTCCCTTTGCATAAAAGAACTATTCCTTCATGGTTCAGCAGTAACATGCCCTGTTCAAGGATATCTGTTATATTTCCCAGTGCCCTTATAAGAATAATATCAAAGCCGCCAATATATGCCCTTTTTTTTACAAGCCCCTCTAAACGGTCATTAATAATATTTATATCAGTAATTCCTAACTTTCCGCATAGATAATGCAGAAAAGTCGTTTTCTTCTCTGAAGAATCTAACAGAGTAAGGTCAAGAAAGGGTGCATAAATCCTTATTGGAATACCAGGAAAGCCAGCGCCTGTGCCTATATCTATTACCTTAGAGCCTTCTTGGGGAATGAAACCTTTAAGGCAGGATAAAGAATCAAGAAAGTGTTTTACTATAATCTCCTTATCCTCTCTGATGGATGTAAGATTGACCCTTCTATTCCATCTCTTTAGTTCTGAGAGATAGATAAAAAAAAGGGTTGTCTGAGCAGGGGAGAGTGGAGTCCCTAATTCCTCACTTCCACTCTGCAGCAGGACTTTAATATCCATTCAGCAAACTCCTTTTATATTCCATACTTCATCTACTATGAGTCTATTATTCCTCACGATTATTGCAAATGTCAACTTTTACTATGAAAATACATTTTCATCCCCGGGGGTGAACAACTCGTTCATGTATGT
>JBHHUU010000213.1:0-3110 GCA_046753905.1 Nitrospirota bacterium
ATCATGGTTCTGCTCAATTTTTCTCATGAAAAGATTAACCTATCTTACCCTTCTTATTCCTATCTTCCAAAAAGACATCCCTCCGTATATTGTTTCGTAAAACTTGTATATCTATGTTGTCAATTGCCTCAGATAAGGATAAGCTCTCACCATTTCCTCTTTGAATCATATCTCTTAACGCATTTAATAGACTACCTGCCTCCTTATCTTCTATTATTGTTTCAAATGAGGTTACCTCTAATCCGCCTTGTTTAGTAATCTTATCAATGGTCTTTAAAAACTCTGCCTCTCCATACTCCTGACACATAATCAATCCTACAACCTTGTCTCTAAAATATCCCATATCAGAGAACTCTTCTATGTTTCTAAGGAGTTGGTGAGTGGTATGCCCTATAATAACAAGGATATTACCCATCTGATTGCCATTAAAATCACTGATATCTATTACAGGAAACCCCATTTGCTGTAATAGATTTAACTCCTCTCTCACAGATCGAAAACTTCCCTGTCCCTCAGGTAATGCCTCTATAAAGGTAATATTAGGTCCTCCTCCTGGTAAAACAATTGGCTGTTTTTCTTTTTTCCTCTTTGCGATCAACTTTGGGTCACTTGTGATATAAGCAGAAAATCCCAATCCCCCGAACCTTCGAAAGAGATCTCCTGTCGCATCCTCCCTTCCCCATGCATCTCCATATTTCTTATACCTCGGATCTGAGAGATCTCCCTGAAATGTTATGGTTACAGGGGGCTTCTTGCCACCTCCTCCATAACCTGACATCATCTGTTCAAGTCTATCATCTTCAACTTCTCCATTTTCCTCCCCATCATCGAACATCCAGTATATCCTTCCACCTTTGTTCTTCCGTCCTTTAAAAATGATCTCAATAACATCGCTATCTAAAGGAGAACTGGCTATATTCCTTTTATTGTTCTGGGCAATGATCTCTTCTTTGCGTCCATTAAAGTCTCCTCTATCAATAAATTCATAAAACAACTTTCCTATCTTCCCATGCCTTAAAACAGGGGAGACAGGCCTTTTATTTATATCTATTGGATATTGGCTAAGTCTCAATACACCTCTATTATCTCTGATTTGAAAAGGGATATATACATCCCCAAGACTATAGATAATTTCATCTAAGTCTGCCCCATAATGATCCCCTTGTGCAAGACCCCCTATTCTATCTCTGATCTCTCTATTGCTATATCCCTTTGCCTTTAATTTATAGACAACGCTCATGCCAAGAAGAGCCCTCTCATAATCTCTAAAGATAGGACTCGAACTCCTCGGAGGTGGTTTAAGATGAGAAGTAGACCAGAGTTCAAAGAGAGAAGAGGGCAATGCCTTTCCTTCAAGGGTATGACGATAGATCTCTTCTTCATCCTTAGAGAAATCCTTCATCCCCTTTGGGATAACCACTACAAATGATATCCTCCTATCCTTAAATCTTTCTGTAATCCCACAGATATGGGCAGCTCCTACAAGGAGAACTGCATCGGTTTTATTTTTATTTTTCATTGTATTCAACAGGTTTTCTACCATAACCTCATCTCGTTTGAGGGCAGTGGTATAGAATTCTATCTGAGAGTCAATGGAGGATGGAAAGGCAATACCAAACTCCCCCGACTTCTCCCTAAGATATCTCAGCAACTTAAGACTACCCTTGATACATGTCTGATCCTTATATCCTTTTAAGAGAAGATTAAACTTATGGATCTCATCATCAATCTCACCCAAGACTGTATCTATCTCTCCCTGGATCTTAGCCATCTCCTCAAGTTGCTCAGGGGTAAGTCGTTCATTTATCGTTTCCTGCATCTTTATCATTAGATTACTAAGGCTCTCCTGAAGCTTTTGAGAAGAGGCAGTTTCAGGATTAAGGTATATCCCATATTCCCGAAACATACTCCTAAAATCACTCATGAGTCTTTCAGGATTTACCTTGCCATTCTCGATCTCTAATAGGAGATTATATAATCTACCTATCCCCTCTTTATCAGTCTCCTTCAAATAGTCAAGTAATCTTCCATTAACCTCCTTTTTCTTCGCATCTAATCTCTCTTTCTCCCCTTTACTTAATCTCTCATTCAATCCATCCTCTAAACCTTCCCTTATCTCACTTACTACCCCCTGAAGGTCTTTTCCTGATCCCTCATCTTCTGAAAGTGCCTGCCTTTTGTTCCTTGTGTAGATATCCCTATCCTCCACTCCGTATATATTTACATCACTAATCATTCCAATAAACTCTACTGCTGATATCTCTCCTGTCTCTAATAGACCTTTTGCAATTTCTTCTTTTATTCTTTCTATCTCTTGGAGATCCAATCCTTTTATAGTGCTTGGAAGGCTGGAAAAGGGGTTTTCAACTCTCTGACCTCTGTATGCCCCTTCTAATCCTATCAGATCTATTTGACTATATTGAACTCGGATACCTTTAAGTATCTGTGCTATATTCTTTTGAATCTGTATTGAATCATGTCTCTCTCCAATGATAATAATAGATTTTTGGGGATGCGATATAATATGTCTCTCTGTAACCTCTCCTTTAGTCTCTGGAATATTTATGTGGGAGAGATTAATAGCCTCTGCTATACCTCCATACATCACAATAAAAAGCGTAATAAAGATAATACTGTAACATTGCATCCACCCAAAGGGTAGGAATTTCCACCTGTTATTATGCCTTCTCATTTCTCTTCCTCCTTCTCTTACTATCCTCTACATCAGTAGAGGTTGTAATATTATTTATGAATAAGCTAGTTGATGAAACCTTCATTTGGATCTAATAGATTTATGCAATCCCTTTAATTTAATAATGATATTCACATCAAATATCTGTGTTTCGGGACAAGAGTCCCGAAACACAAAACACAAATTAAATCTGTAAGATTGAACCAGTATGTGCAAAAGTAACCTGTCCTCTTTTGCTATGTTTTCTAAAATGTATATTTAGTGTCTGGAAAAAAATAACTATCACATTTTGCATCTCATCTTCAGGACATCTTTATCCAATGCAATCATCACGAAATCCTCAAAATAGTTCACTATTCCTACGTTTTCGTAATGGTTCTATCGGGACAAACCTGACCTAAATCTGAGCACACAATGT
>JBHHUU010000214.1:0-3087 GCA_046753905.1 Nitrospirota bacterium
AAAGGATAGTTTTGTCTTTTTTTCGGCTCTTACGGTGTTAATTTTCATAGTAAAATAGAATGTTGTTCCTTTATTAGGCTCTGAGTCCACCCAGATTTTCCCACCATAATTTTCAATAATCCTCTTAACTATAGTTAAACCAATTCCGTTACCTTTTATTTCTTCATTTTTATTTAGACGATGGAATGGTTCAAATATCTTTTCGTGATATATTTCATCAATACCGATACCATTATCTTTGACTGTAATCTGAATATTATCACCTCTTTCTTCATCCTCAATCCTTATTTCCTTATTATCTTTATCGTCCATAAATTTTATCGCATTGCCGATCAGATTAGAAAATACCTCATAGAGTCTCTGAGGGTGATATTTGACAACACACATTTTTTCAGGCAAAATAATCTTTATCTGTTTATCATTCAACTCTTTTTGATAATGGGTGGTTACCTCTTTAATTACTTTTAAAACAGAGACATCCTCTGTCTTTTCTTCTGCCCTGCTTGCACGGCAGAGTTCAAGGATGCTTGTAATTAATCTTTCCATAAATTCTGTATTTTTTTTGATACGATTTAAATAACAAAATTCTTCTTGTGAAAATTTCCTGCATCTGTCTTTCATTAAGATATTGGCAAATCCCTGTATAGAGATAAGAGGGTTTTTTAAGTCATGGGAGATAGAATAAGCAAAAGATTCTAATTCTACATTTTTTCTTTTCAATTCTTTATTCTTTTCCCTGAGATCTTGTGTAAAGTCCTCAAGTCTTTCAGCCATAAAATTAAATGTGGAAGATAACAGACCTATCTCATCATTACGAATAACAGGGATCCTTTTATGAAACTTTCCTTGTCCGAAAAGTAGTGACATATTAGAGAGCTCTATAATCGGGGCAGTCATGTTCTTAAAAAGAATTAAGCCCATGACTATTGCGAGTATGGATACACTCCCTAAAATTACAAATATCTCTATGTTCATCTCCCAGAAAACACTATCAAGATATCTTTTAGTTAGCCCTATTCTAAGGTTTCCTACTTTTTGTTGAGCATATATAACTGGAACAACAATCTCATAGAAAGATTCATTCGTGCCTTCCAGTGTCTTAATTATATAATCGTCTTTTAGAAATGACGATGATTCCTTTAAGGCATGGATCAGATTTTTCGGATCGTAAGTAATAGAAGACCTATTATCTTCCCCCATGAGCTGGGCATAGACTACAGGATATATCTTTCCTCCCCCTATTGTCTTGATCTCTCTTCCATGTACTATACCTTCCAATTCCTTATTGATATGCCAGTCGTCTTCATACATCATATAATCTGAAAGAGAATGGGCAAGATTCAGGGCAAGAAAGAGTCCTGTAGTCTGTAGTTCTTTATTTAACTCTCTGCGATGCTGAATAAACTCAGATGTTCCGATGATTACACCAATCAAAAGTATAATTAAGACAAAGGTAAAGACAAATCTGAATGCCAGAGTCTGATACCATTTGGGTCTTTGCATTATGATACCCCGCTAAGTTAAGAATAAATGCCGATATACTTCATCATCTCCCGAATACTGTCATAGAGGCTATCATCTGGAACAACAAAGGAGTCAAAACCATAGTCATTTAAGATATTTTTACCCTCAGGGTCATTAATCATTCCTGTTAGAATGTCCTGCAATCTCTTTTTTATCTCAGGATTGATATCTCTTCTAATGGTTAAAGGAGGAAAACCATAGGGGCCAAACTTTTCTATCACCTTAGTCTTTGAAACTGTCTCAGGATCAAAACGTTTGGCAGCCTCATAGATATAACTGTCAATGCTTGCACCATCCACAAATCCACTGGCAACAGCATGAATAGATTCATAATGGGAATAGGTATAGATATACTTCTTGAAAAAGGTCTTTGGAGTTTTTCCCATTCTGGCAAGTGCATAGGTAGGAGAGACCTTGCCTGAATTAGACAGGGGATCAGAAAAGGCATATCTCTGTTCTTCAAGGTCTGACAGGTTTTTTGCACGACTGCCTACAGGAACAATTACCAATGAAAAGTATATTGATTTTCCTCGAATCTTTGGAACGGCTAAAAGTTCCAGACCAAATCTTTTATGGTCAGTTACATAAGGCGCACCACATACCCACCCTATCTCTATCTCCCTGAAATTGAGAAGGTCATCAATCTCTTTATATGATTTGCGATAAACAAGAGATGTTTTAATCCCTATCTTTTTTTCTATATATCTTATCAAGCGGGTATTTAATTTCATATCTTCTCTTATCACCACTGCTGTAAAAGCAAACCTTAACATATCCTGTGCAGCAGCCGTTATTGTGCTAAAGGCAGCAAAAAAAATGATAAGTATTATAAAAAGATATCTCACCTGTCTAATCCCCCATTCATTATATAATACATTATATAATTACCACTATAGTTAATTTAAGACCCAACATTTGAAATTGTCAAGAAATTTCTTTGCCTTATCTTGACTCTAACTCAATTACACGGTAATATAAGAAAGGTTCTCTCTAAGAATCTGTTAGCCATAATAAAAGTATAGGAGTAAAGTTATGCAACATCAATTGATAGATTCAAAAATATAAAAATTAAGGGGGGAAAACACATTATGAAACTATTAACTGCGGTCGATACTCTTGAGCTATCCATCCCAGAAAGAATCCAATTGGTTGAAGATATTTGGGACACAATAGCTGCAAAAACAGAATCCGTAGAGTTGACTGAAGATGAAAAAAAAATAATTGATGGGCGACTAGAGGCTTACCACCAAAATCCTAATTTAGGTTCACCATGGGACGAAGTTTTTAAGAAAATCACAAGCAAATAATGAAATATAAAACTATAATCAGTCCAGAAGCTGAAAATGATCTAAAAGAAACTTTTTCATGGTACGAAGACAGAAGAGTTGGTTTAGGGTACGATTTTCTTTTACAAGTTGATGTCGGGCTAAGATTTATAGAAAGGAATCCAGAAATCAGTCCACCAAAATATAAAAGAACACGAAAATATCTCATTAAAAGATTTCCATACAAAATAATTTGTAACTATTCAGCTAATACAGAGCAAGGGGTTCCAAAGACTTT
>JBHHUU010000215.1:0-3010 GCA_046753905.1 Nitrospirota bacterium
ATAGACCGCAAAACCATACCTGTCAACAATCTAAAAGCTTATCTCGTCTCTTATCTGTCACGTCCCATGTATCCGAGACCACCTTATTCCCAGATACTCGGAACCACCATTTTTTAATGTTATTTTTTTTCTTTTTTTGAGTCAATATTTTTTATCAAAATTTTTACTTTCTATTCGTAAAAAATCATCAATTTTAGCATCACCTCCTCAGCATCCTTATCGCCTCCAGGCGAAAAAAATATTTATAAAATTAGTCATCGAGCCTGTGGTAATGTGTGTAAAATACCATGAGGTATCTTTGCTGTGGTCATTGCCAATTATTACTTTTATTGTTTACAAGTCTGATACGAAGCTATGTGGTAGACGTGTTGAAAAGTTAGATAACCTTGCCTGTTCGCTTAGCAGGTAAACAAAACTTTTCAATGCTTTTTCCACATAGCAAAGATGGTATTTTTCCACATTTCCACAGGCCTTTTTCGTATTTTTTTATGATCGTGTTTTGCCTTTCAAGCTGCTGCCTTTAATCTCTATTTTTCCTTTTAACCGATAACTCTGCCCTTTAAATAGTGATATTTCTGCTCTATCAAATATTCTGTCTATTGTTGCATTTGCCAATACAGGATCAGGAAACACCTGCGGCCACTCATCTATATCACGATTCGAGGTCAATATCATGGCTGATGAGTATTTCCTCCTGTCCAGAAGATCAAATATCTCTTCTGCTATTTCTCTCGACATAGTGGTTACTCCCCAGTCATCAAATATCCATAACTTTGCTGAAAGAATCTTTTTAAATAATGCATCGAGAGTATTTTTACACCTGGCCTGCAGGATATCCTTTGCAAGTCTTTTTAGGCTGGTACAGTAAACTCGATACCCTTTATTGGCGGCTAAGACTCCTATTGCTAATGCTAAGTGGGTTTTGCCTGTTCCGGGCTGGCCCAGGAAAAGACAAATCTGGTTGCTTCCAATAAAGTTCAATGTTGTCAGTTCACGTATTTGACTCTCTTTTATGTCAGGATTAAATGACCAGTCAAACGTCTCTATCGTGGTTATTTCGGGAAAGTTAGCTCTTTTGATGCGGGCAATTAATGCCGCCTCAGCTCGGGCATCAACCTCACGTTCCAATAACTCACTGATCCAGGAAAGCGAAACTGCCTTTTTGTGTTTTGTCAGCACCTGATCCAGCTCTCTCGCTGCGGTGTATAATTTAACATTTTTTAGTTGACTTCGTACTGTTTCGATATTCATTGGTATCTCCCTCCAATTAAAATAATAATTGTTGATATTCCTCTATAGGTCTTACAAACTTTGATACCTGGCCGGGGTGTAAGGCTTGCGTTTTGGCGCCCGCAGGAATGGATATATCAGTATTTTGTTTTTCAAACTCTTTTCCCACTCCAAGCTCCAATAACCCCACAATAGTCCTGTAGCTGCAGGTGTCTATGGAAATAGCCTGCCTACAGGCTTCATTGATAGCTTTGGCAGAATACTTTTTATCCAGAGCAAGTATTCCCCATATCTTTCTTGTATCAATAAATCCATTCCCCTGCATAAGGAGTTTACGTATTACCGTCTCTACGTCAGGCCCGAGTTTAGCAGCTGTTTCTCGATAATACGATCCATCCTTAAGGGATCTTTCCCATGGACCCTTATGGCAGTCTTTAGTACTTTTGGATTGATAAGGATCAGTAATCCGATCATGAACCTCTATCAGTTTCCCTTTGTGGTAAATAGACACCTGTTTGGAGTTAGCTATCACTGCTACCTTTCGATCATGATATTTTTCTTCTACAGAGTAATACTTATTGCGAAAACGAACATGACCATCCTTTCTTACCTTCCCCTCGTGAAATTCCTCAATCTCGTAGGAAAGAACAGGTAATGGCTTTAATACCACTTTCTCTTCTTGTAAAAATATATCAATCGGTTTTTTACGGGTTGTGCCATGTATCCGCTCATTGGCAACCGCAACCTTTTTGTTCATATAATCGGCAGACTCACAAAGTCCGAACCATTCATCTTTATGGGCCTGATATAGTCTTCTGGCGAAAGACATCATCCGCTCCACCTTGCCCTTTAACTCAGGTGATCGTGGAGGAAGACACTCTATTTGAGTCCCATAATGAGAAGCAAACCGCTCATAGACAGGATTTAACAGAGGTTCATATTTGGAAGCCTCCAGACAAAAGCATTTTGGATTATCTGAGACAATCCGTTTGGGTACACCACCCAACTCGGTAAGCATATCCTCCAGAGTAATCAACGTGGTAGAGACATCATGAGTCCATACGAGACGAACAATCATGTATCTGGAGTGACCCATAATGCCTATAAACATCCAGAGAACCTGTTTTTTACCTGTATCGTTATCAATCACATCTCTAAGTTTACCCCAATCAACAATAAGGGCTTCTCCAGGAGCATAAATAATCTCCTCGACAATCTTGGTCCTGACATTTTCGCCAAGACTGATAAGCTTATGACGATGAAGAAAACGATAAAAACTTGACCGACCTACAGGTATTGAAAGTTCTTCAAATATGGTGATAGGCTGCCAACCAGCCTGCAGGCGTTCTTCAATCCATTCCCGCTGGGATGACAGCTGTACATCTGATTCTGATGTCTTTACCGAGCGCCCATCAACCGGGTCAGGAAAAAGTGCTTCAGGGTAAGGAGGAATTGGAACACTCCTGTCAAGATAACCATATTCCCGTGCCTTCTCCCGTACATGGGCTGCCCTATTTTTTCCTACCTTCAGGTCCCGACAAACGGCATTAATTCCTTTGCCTGAAACCAGTTGCTCAACTATCTTTCTCTCCATTAACCGCCTCCTATTCCTTTTAGTCATAATGTCCTCCTCCTTTAAAAAATTAATTAAAGAAAGACATCATAACAAATGGATAGGTGGTCTCGGTTATCTGGGAATGAAACCCCTAAAATCGGTCTCGTTTTGGTGGGACGTAACACTTCATGCCCATGATTAGTTATAACTACTTGCCTTAGATAC
>JBHHUU010000216.1:0-3001 GCA_046753905.1 Nitrospirota bacterium
ATTGTATCTGATCAATTCCCTTTTGTCCAGTAAAAAATGTGGGACATGTTAAGTTTGCTAAAGGGGGGAATATAGGGGGATTTTCCCCAACTTATTGGGTAATTACTATCTTTTCTTATAAGCATAAGGCATTTGCTAATTTAGCATAGATAATAATGTATTAATGAAATTTAACTCTGGATATCTCTAAAAAACACCCCTGAATATGATTGTACGCATTTTCAATCTCTGTTTTCAGGATTTTCGCAAAACTTGCATTTTTTATCAAAATATGTTATTGTAACTAAAATTTTATAAAAAATCAAGAACGTTGGACAAAATACAGGTATGAGAGGAGAACTTAATGAAATTATTACTTGTATCACCTGAGTTACAGGAATCTCACTTTAAATTTTCAAAAAAGGCAGTTAAGTCATTCTGGTTCCCAAGGTTGAGCCTTACTGCCATTGCATCACTGACTCCGCGAGATATTGAGATAATACTCATTGATGAGAGTGTGGATAATATTGATTTTGATATGGATGTTGATCTTGTAGGTATATCTGTTATGACATTTCTTGCTCCAAGGGCGTATGAGATAGCTGACCGATTTAGAAAAAGAGGTGTGCATGTTGTTCTGGGCGGAATACATCCAAGCCTGCTGCCTGATGAGGCAAAAGAGCATGCTGATTCTGTTGTAATAGGTGAGGCGGAAGAGATATGGCCTGCTCTTATAAAGGATTTTAAAGTAGGTGATTTAAAACCTTTTTATAAGATGGAGAGATACCCTGATCTGAAAAATTTGCCTTTTCAGAGAAGAGATTTGTTAAAAAAGGGTGCATATATGACTGAGAATTGTGTTCAGACAACACGTGGATGTCCATTTAACTGTGAATTCTGTTCTGTAACACAGTTTTGTGGCAACACATATAGATATAGGCCTATTGAAGAGGTGATAAAAGAGGTAGAGACCCTGGACGGAAACTTTGTTGCCTTTGTGGATGATAATATTGCAGGTAACAGGGAGTATGCAAAGAGGCTGTTTTCTGCATTAAAGCCTCTAAAAAAGATATGGGGCAGTCAGGGCAGCCTGACAATGACAAATGATCCTGAATTAATGAGATTGGCTGCAGAGAGCGGGTGTGTCTCTATGTTTGTTGGAATTGAAACTATCTCTCAGGAAAACTTAAAAAACGCAAATAAAAATTTTAACAGGGCACAGGAGTATGAAAAACAGATAAAGATATTTCATGACCATGGCATAATGGTAAATGCTGGAATGATATTTGGATTTGACCATGATGATGAGACTATCTTTGAAGATACAGTAGAATTTCTTGAGAAAAACATGGTAGAACTGACGCTTTTTAATATACTTACTCCTTTGCCAGGCACGAGATTACATAAAAGGATGGCAGCAGAAGGCCGTATTATAGATAAAGATTGGGCACATTATGATGGAAGACACGTTGTTTTTAAACCAACGATTCTGTCACCTGAAGCATTGGAGGATGGATTTTACTGGGCATATCACAGGCTATATTCATTCCCATCAATAATAAAGAGAATACTGCCTACAAGAAAGAGATTGGTCTCCAGAATATTTCTAAATCTTGGTTACAGGAGGATGGTGAATCAGATTCCAGATAGAGAACTAAGCCCATTTGCTGCTGCTTTAAAGAATCTAAGGGGACAGTTCCCTGCATTTGAGACAGATAATTTTATTCCTAATGCCCTCTATTCTATAAAGGAAAAGGTAGATACATTATCAGGCAGGATAGACAAATACCTTGATATAAAGGCAAGCAAAGACTCCAATATCTCAAAAATCCACATAGAGCTTGAGGGGACAATGGATAGATTAAATTGTAAGGAGCTGATAAAAAGGGTAACAGAGACCGCAAAGAACGTCAGAGTGGATATTGTTATAAACTTTGAGAATTTAAGATATATTACACCTCCTGCTCTGTCAACTATCCTTGACACGGATGTAATAAAAAAGATAGCACCGTATGCTGAATTAACTTATATGAATCTGAAAAGATCTTTTCAGGAAGCCTTAATAGGCACCCTTATCCCACCAACACTTGTATTATATGAAGATACAGGAGAGTAGAGTAGCAATATATATAAACATTATGACAGACCAGCACAAGTCTGTAGCTCACATCTTTATAGTTGCAAATAATTACAAATTTTCACAAAAATCCAGATGGCATGCTGTATCACATTCTCCATCAAACATTTTTAGACGCATTTCTATAACACATTAATTATGTTATGAAGTTATCAATTATAATTCCAGTATATAATGAACAAAGTACTATAGAAAATGTAATAAAACGGGTTCAATCTGTTAGTCTTAATTTAGGAAAAGAGATTATTATTGTGGATGACTGTTCAACTGATGGAACAGGTGATATTTTGAAAAGGATAGATGCAGAGAATATAAAGAAATTTTCTCTCTCTGAGAATATGGGAAAGGGCGCTGCATTAAGGAAAGGATTTGAGGCAGTGACTGGTGATATTGTAGCGATACAGGATGCTGATATGGAATATGATCCACAGGAATTTAAGGCATTGATAAAACCGATAATAGATGGTGCTGCTGATGTGGTATACGGTTCAAGGTTATCTGGAGGAAGGCCTCAAAGGGTATATATGTTCTGGCATATGGTAGGTAATAGATTTATCTCTCTTGTAACCAATATACTCTATAATACCACATTTACAGACATAGAGACATGTTATAAGGTCTTCAGGGCAGATATCTTAAAAGAGATCAGACTCTGCTCCAATAGATTTGAGATTGAACCAGAACTTACAGCAAAGTTTTGCAGAAATGGATATAGGATATACGAACTCCCGATATCCTATTATGGAAGGACTTATGAAGAAGGGAAAAAGATTACATGGAAAGAGGGGTTTAGGGCTTTGTGGACATTAATAAGATATAGGTTTAGTGATTAGATTTTGACTGAAATTTGGGTATTAGGGTTTGTAAAAAAATAAGTGTTACATT
>JBHHUU010000217.1:0-2983 GCA_046753905.1 Nitrospirota bacterium
TTAGCCACCTTGGAGACATACATACGGTGTTATGAGTCAGAGAAGTGATAATAAGGTTAATATCCTGTTGGTAAATGACCACCTTGGATGGAAAGATGGAAAACTGCATGGAGTAGGGAGGTGGTTTCTAAATATCTTGCCTAGATTTGATAATGATAGGTACAATGTTATCCCCTATATATTGAAAGGTAAAAATGATATAACAGATACCCTATTTAAAAAAAGAGGAATAAGGATTAGATATTTTAACAGAAACAAAGCCAATCCATTAACACTGATGGACTTTATAAAGATAATCAAAGAAGAAAATATTCACATTATGCATCTACAGGGATTTGGTGCAACAATTTTTGGCAGCCTGGCAGGAATCATTATGAATACCCCTGTAATTATACAAGTACATTCTTACTACCCTAAACTGCCTGTGTCAGTAAAGCTGGCTGACAATATCTTCAGACGCTACTATAATAGGGTAATTGCAGTATCCAATTCAGTTAAAAATTTTTGTATAAAAGAAAGAAAGATTAAAGAAGATAAGATAGATGTCCTTGTTTATGGTATAGACATAAATGAGTTTTTATTATCAGATGCCGCAAGAGTTAATAACATAAGAGGTATATTTAAGATACCAGAGGGTTATAAAATTGTTGGCACTATAACACGGTTATATAGGCAAAAGGGGAATGAATTCTTAATAAAGGCCGCTTCCATCGTTATTAAAAAATATCCTGAGATTGTCTTTTTAATTGTAGGGGATGGTCCCCTTCGTAATAGCCTGGAAACTCTATCTAAGAGACTTGGGATTAAAAAGAATATTATCTTTGCAGGCTTTTGTAAAAATATCTCTGAGATGATTTCAACTATGGATATAGTAGTATTTCCATCTCTCTGGGAAGGAACCCCCCTTTCTCTTCTGGAGACTATGGCGATAGGAAAACCCATAGTCTCTACAAATGTGGATGGACTTGGTGAAGTATTAAAAGATGGCAGCGGATTATTAATCCCTCCAAAAGATATAAGGTTACTATCAGAGAAGATTATCTATTTAATAGAACATCCTGAAGAGGCTGAAAAATTAGGTAAAAAGGCAAAGAATATTTCCTATCAGTATTCTATTGATGCACATGTTAAAAGACTATGTTCCATTTATAACGAGGTTATAAAAGACCATGTAGATGATATTAATTTCCCCAAGAGAAAAGAGTTAATAGATTGAAGGGGTTATAACATAACTTAACATAATGCCGTCACCAATAGCCCATACCGTCTCAGGATATGTTATCTTCAGATTTTTGTCTCCTGAAGATCATACGATTACAAGGGGAAATAGCAATAAGAAAATTGTTTCTCCTATTTACTATTACTATATGCTTCTTGTAAATTTACCCGATTTTGACTTTATCCCTCAATTATTAACAGGACAAAGATACCATCATGGGTTCACACATAGTCTGGTTTTTACAATTTGTGTGGCTGTGATTTGGGGATTGATGATTGCAAAGTTTTATCAGTCATGAACGCATTTTACCGTAACTGATTCTGCTGTGGAACTATCAAAAAACTTATTATCCCAAGGGGCTCTCCCTGCAAAAGCGATTGATGATGCTTTACACATTGCTATATCCTCTGTTCACAATATCGATTATCTCTTAACATGGAATTGTCGTCACATAGACAATGCTGAAACCAAATCTATTGTTCGGTCTGTGATTATTTCGAGTGGGTTCAATTGTCCTGAAATATGTACCCCACAGGAGCTTATGGGAGGTGAATTGGATGAAGAATGAAATTTTAGAAGAACTTTGGAAAGTCAAAGATCAACTTGCTCATGAATATGACTATGATATTGAAAAGTTAGCTAAAGAATTGTGTAAAAAGGAAAAGAAGACTGGAACTTCTGTTATCGACCTTACATTGCAATCCAAATCAGTCGCAACAAAATTATAACAATTGAAATTGGGCAACGACTATTAAAATCCTGACAAACAGTTTCTCCGGACGCCAATCTGCTGGCATTATTCTGGTAGTTTATCTGTAGTTAACGCTTTGTGGTTTATCAATGCTTTATTAGCCTATTGAAAGTATAACTTAACATAATGCCATCACCAATAGCACATGCAGTGTCAGGGTATGCTATATCCAGATTATTACCCCCTAAACAGCCTATTGTCACAGGACAGGATGACAATAAGGAGAAGATTTATATTGCCTATTGCATACTCCTTGCCAACCTCCCTGATTTTGATTTTATACCTCAGTTACTTACAGGGCAAAGATACCATCATGGGTTTACACATAGTCTTATTTTTACAATCGGTATAAGTATGACATTGGGATTATTGAGTAATAGTATTCTGGAAACACAGGGATTCAAGCAATCATTTTTCCTGACCCTGATAATCTATGGCTCTCATTTGCTTATGGATTTCTTCACTGCCGGTGGTAAGGGGATGCAGCTTTTGTGGCCATTTAGTGATGGCTTTTTTATCTCACCGATAGCAATCTTTCCTGGCGTTTATTATTCCAAGGGATTGTTTCACTATAGTCATCTGATATTTATAGGTTTTGAATTAGTATATTCAGTAATTCTTCTCAGGATATTATGGTTCTGGGAGAAAAGGCGGTACTGATTCCCAAACCTTGTAAGAACTTTTATTCCTATTTTGGGGCAATTATTGACAGAGAAGAGGCTTTAATATATAGTGACATATAGGGAGGTTATAGATGTCAGCCATAATAGAAGAGAGGGTTGCATATCTTGAAGGTAAAGTAGATGAACAGTCACACCTTGGAGTAGAACTGAGGGAAATGGTTATTCATCTTGACCAGAAGGTAGACAGATTCAGGGATGAACTCTCCTCACGGATAGACTCACTTGATCAGAAGGTAAACAGATTCAGGGATGAATTATCCTCACGGATAGACTCACTTGACCAGAAGGTAGACAGATTCAGGGATGAACTCTCCTCACGGATAGACTCAC
>JBHHUU010000218.1:0-2976 GCA_046753905.1 Nitrospirota bacterium
TTCCCCTTTAGCAAAGGGGGGTTAATTTTCATCCTCGGGGGTGAACAACTCGTTCATGAATGTTTATTATAATATTATTGATCTCGTCCAATATCATTGTGACATCCATATTATGCATGTTTGCAGTCTCTCCGATCGTCTCATAAGCCTGACCAGGACACTGAAAACAACTTTCTCCATAGTGTCTCTCAAACACAGGTTTTGTTTCAGGATATACCCTTAACAGGTCCCCTACAAGGACATCTTTGGTGCAGATATCTCCATCTTTTATTGTCGGCTGCGACTTTCCTATTACCTCTGACGGAGAATAGCCTTTATCCATAGTCTCTCCCATCTTACCTTTTTTTACTCCTGCATTTAACATAGTAAGGAAGATATCCGGATCTACCTTATGTATTTTGCATGCCTGTCTTATTGTAACAAGTCTCCCCATAGTTGTTCTTGCTAAGGGACTTGCCAGTGTCTTGAATCCATTGCTGATAAAGATTGGCAGGACTCCAGGCCATGTTTCAAGTATATATGACACCTTCATATCAAGGGTTATCTTCTCTTCATCTGTTTCATTGCTGCTTTCTTTCAGCACAGAGTATATATTTATGGCAAAAAGGATAATAGACGCAACCGATAGCATGGCAAACAACCCTATCATAATAGATGAGAAACCAGATAGACCTCTTATCCTTAATATATAAAAGAGAACCATCCCGATAAGCCCTGTATTTGCAAGGTAGAAATGAAGTTTTACAAGACCTGGCCACTTCAAAGGACTTCCATTGAACCTGGGAAGTATATGATATGCAACCCCGTAAATCATCATTGCCATAAACCCAAGCAGATTAAAATGAATATGGGCAAAACGGAATGAAAAAGGGTCTATAGCATCAAGAGAGATCAAAAGTCCAATGAATGACCCTACAATAAGGTATAGGATACTTGCCTTTATAAACAGCTTGTGATATCTGTCCATTTTTTATCCCTCCAACTTTTTAAACCTATCTATTTATTGTAATTATACCACTCCATTATCAAACCTGCCTTGATATAAGTCAAGCATTAAAAACCCCGCAAATTCCCTCCCCCTATCATAATTGTTAACTTAACATGAAGAGTTGAATAATCTCTATATTAAAGCCTGTTCAGTTAATTACAGAGCAAGGGATTCCAAAGACGTAATTACCCAATAAGTTGGGGAAAATCCCCCCTAACCCCCCTAACCCCCCTTACATAAGGGGGAAAAGAGAGAGTTTCCCTTACATAAGGGGGAAAATGGTATAGCAAGCTTTATATCAGGGGGAGATGGCGTCTTACATTAAGTGGGCAGAAAGAGAATCCCATTACATTAAAGGAAAAAGGAAATCTTTGCTTCTAACTCAACTTTCGCACCCTTACATGAAATGCTAACTAATTGATATAATTAATAAAGATATCAACATTAACCCTCAAAATAGTATAGTTGCATCTCTTTTTTGCTGTCGGCAAATGCAGTAATGACACGTGGTGCGAAAGTTGAGTTCTAATATATAACTAGCAATTATCATCCGAACAGTATTGAGATTTTCCCTGTTGGTCGCTGATTTTTTTATTTTTTATTATGATTGTGTTATAATAATCAAATGAATAAGGGTATTATTATAACTACAAATAGAAAAGCATTTCATGATTATATTATTGAGGATAAATATGAGGCAGGCATGAGTCTTTTAGGAACAGAGATAAAATCTATCAAGGATGGAAGGGTAAACTTGAGAGACTCATTTGTGAGAATAGAAAAGGAAGAGGCATTTTTATACAATTGTCATATAAATCCTTATAGTCATGGAAATATAAATAATCATGACCCTCTAAGAGTGAGAAAGCTATTACTTCATAGAAGAGAGATAAACAGATTAATTGGTAAGGTAAAGGAGATGGGTTTTACACTGATACCCCTGAAGATATATTTAAACAGGTCTGGAAGGGCAAAGATAGAGATCGCATTGGGAAAGGGTAAAAAGGCTTATGACAAGAGGGAAGATATAAAGAGACGTGATGCAAAGAGGGAGATAGAGAGAACATTGAAACTTAGAGAATAAATAGGTACTTAGAGAGGGGGCGATAGGGTTCGACGGGGATAAATATGCATAAGGCTGCATGTCGAGGTCCTCAGGTTCTCGTAAAACACTTGAGAAAAAAAACAACTGCCGATAATGAAATGGCACTCGCTGCTTAATTAAGCAGCGCATCCTGTTAGCCCATGTCTGCTAAGCTAAGAGGGTGTCAGAAATGCAGGCTGGTCTCTCTTTTTTCTCTTATGAAAAGAGAGATGAGATATAACATAAGATAGTAATCTCAACTCCTGTCCATGGGTGAAGAGGTTATGAAAACTAATACATGGGCTAAGCATGTAGAGCCAAGTGTTGAATGTCTTCGGATGCGGGTTCGATTCCCGCCGCCTCCACCAAAGGGAAATAATCATGTCTGCTAATTTGCACAGAAAATATGAGATACAATGTATATTCTCAATCTCTGTTTGTGGAGCTGTTGACAAAGGATGAATAATAAAAGTATAATTAAATCAAAAAATTGAGTGAAATTATTTGTAAAGAAGAAAAAATAAACTGCCGGGCCGAAGTGGTGGAACTGGTAGACACGCACGTTTGAGGGGCGTGTGGGGTAACCTATGCGGGTTCGAGTCCCGCCTTCGGCACCAAAAGATGTAAATTTATTTTTGGCGCCTGTAGCTCAGATGGATAGAGCAACGGATTCCGGTTCCGTGCGTCGGGGGTTCAAATCCTCTCAGGCGCGCCAATGAGGTGCATAATAGGGAATAAAAATAGTGGGCCGTTAGCTCAGATGGTAGAGCAACTGACTCTTAATCAGTGGGTCGCAGGTTCGATCCCTGCACGGCTCACCAATAAAATCAAGGGGTTAGGCATGCCATCCGTAATTACCCAATAAGTTGAAGGAGATTGATATACTTTTGAGACTTCATCATTA
>JBHHUU010000219.1:0-2974 GCA_046753905.1 Nitrospirota bacterium
AAAACAAAATATAATTCCTTTTATGATTGGATTAGACCATAATTAGAATTGCTGGAACATAATATCAGCAAACTCTCGGTTAATCTTGAAAAAAAGAGAGAAAGATGATAGTTTTATAATAGCTGAATAATTACTATAATAGTATTATTATTCATCCTGAGGTAATTATGAGACTGGTATTTTTGGGTTGCGGAACATCTACAGGTGTACCAATGATAGGATGCAAATGTAATGTCTGCCTTTCATCCGCAGCAAAAAATATCAGAACCAGATCTTCACTTCTTATACACTATGGTTCCAGAAATATCTTGATAGACACATCTATTGACTTCAGGATGCAGGCACTGACTCATGAGATAGAAAGAATAGACTCTGTCCTCTTTACCCACGCACATTCAGATCATATTTATGGGATTGATGACTTAAGGAGTTTTAATAAACTTCAGAACTCAGTTATACCATGTTATGGTAATAAGGATACCATAAAAAGGATAAGGGAAGTATTTTGTTATATATTTGACAACAATTACTGTGAAGGATGGAGACCACAGATTGAGACAGTTGTAATATCTAATCAATTCAACCTCTTTGGACTCGATTTTCAGCCTGTTGAAGTAAGGCATGGCAGGGCACATATACTTGGATATCGTTTTAATGATGCTGCTTATATTACTGATTGCAGTGGTATTTCAGAAGAGTCAAAGGAGATGTTGAAGGATCTTAAGCTCCTGATATTAGGTGCGCTTGCATTCAATGCTCATCCTAAACACTTTAGTCTTGACCAAGCTATTGAAATTATTCAGGAACTTAAACCTGAATTTTCAATATTGACTCATCTTTCACATGCCTTTGACTATGCAGAGACAAACAAAATATTACAGGAGAGCATAGAGTTGGCATACGATGGAATGGTAGTAGAGATATGAAGATTGAAGGCTATTATATCAATCCGCTATCTGCAAAGCTCATATATCTGCCATCTCCAATTATAATATGATCTAATACCTTTATTCCAATAATATTCCCTGCCGATACAAGTCTCTTTGTAACCTCAACATCCTCAGGACTTGGAGAAGGATCACCGCTGGGATGATTATGCAGAAAGATAACAGATGAGGCTGAATCTCTGATAGCAGGATTAAATGCCTCACGAGGATGAACTACACTGTATGAGAGAGTACCCTCTGAGATAATAATATCTCTTAATATATTATTTTTACTATCCAGAAGAATAGTCTTAAATCTCTCTTTCTTCAGATTCTTGAAAAAGGGCGAATAATGGTGATATATATCTTTGCTATTAAGAATCGTTATCTTTGAAGATAATTTTTGTGACATAATCCTTTTTCCTATCTCTAAAGCTGCTTTGATCTGAGCTGCCTTGGAAGGTCCTATCCCTTCTACAGAACAAAGTTCTAATATAGTTGTATCTGCCAGACGCCTTAATCCTTCAAATCTATTTAATATATCCATTGCAATGTCTACAGCACTCTTTCTTTCCTTGCCTGTTCTGAGTATAATAGCCAATAGTTGAGCATCACTCAGTAATTCTGCTCCATTTTTTATAAGTCTTTCCCTTGGTCTCTCATCTTCGGGCCATGTTTTAATACCCTTGTCTATTTTTTTTCCACTTTTCAGAATAATATTTCCCATATAGTGCCCTTTTTTACCCACAAATGACAAAAATTACCCACAAATGACAAAAAAATGGCATCTTAATATATCTTGTTTTATCAACTCAAACACCCCATAAATAAAATCTGTTATTTATCAAACAGTTATATTTTGTGTTTTTTTTGGCATGCCTCTTGCAATATAATTTCTATAAAATTCATTTTTCTAACCGACTAAAAACAAGAAAGGGGTGAAAAGAATGAAATGCCCGAAATGTAACGGTTTTATGTTTTTAGAACGTTTCTATGATTATTTTATTACCTTTGAGGCATGGAAGTGTATAAACTGTGGTGCTATAATGGATAAAACAATCCTCACAAATAAAAAGCACTCACTCTTTTCCTTTCAACCTGTTCATGCAAAAGTTAGAACCAGATAACTTTGTATGCTGAAATTGGCATTTTAAAAAATTGTAGTTTATAAAAAATAGTTACCAAAATATATAAATCTTGCCAGACCTATAGAAAAATAAGCTTACAGGGCTGGTAAGATTTATATATTGCATTGGCGTGAGAGTTAATCACACCTGAACTTAAAGGTAAATTTTTT
Organism: Nitrospirota bacterium; assembly: GCA_046753905.1. Taxonomy (GTDB): domain Bacteria; phylum Nitrospirota; class Nitrospiria; order JBHHUU01; family JBHHUU01; genus JBHHUU01. The sequence continues at coordinate 2,224 of JBHHUU010000219.1, forward strand.
GTTCTTATTTTCTCCTTCCACCCTCACACCATTTATTACCATAGATATATAAGAACATTTTTTATATAGCACTTTCTTGAAAAATATAAGTCTTTCTAATTCAGAATCAGGAGATATCTCTTCTGGTCTTATCATCAGGTTTTCAATCTTTTTCATCTCACTCCTTATGAGAGAGATTGGTTTTTGTATAATAACCCTGAACTTTTGAGGATCTTTATCACCATACCTATAATACTTAATAGCCTCCTCTTTATTCAGAGACTTATATTCTTTACCTATATCATCTATCAGATATATCTTATTATAATCAAAACGGATAGTTTTATCTGTATTGTTGATGATGTTAATATTGAATACAGTGAAATAGGATGAAAGATCGATCTTATATCTTTTCTTATCTTTTGAATATAATCCCTGTGTTAACACTGGTCTTACTTCTATTGTTACAGATTTATCTGGAACTGATTCCTCAACATGCTTTATTGGAATCAAGGTGGCGGTTTTGATTATACATCCCTCTGAAACAATAAATATCATAAGACTAAAGCAGAAAACATTACATATCTTTTTCATGGTTTTAACTCTCTTCATTTACGTAACTATGCTGTTGTATCTTAATAAACTTATTATAATCATACGCATTATAAAATCTTTGGACCCCCCTTGCTCTGTATTAGCTGAATAGTTACTCATTTAACTATGAAAATACCCCCTTACCTAAACCACCCCTCACCCTAACCCTCTCCCCTGA
>JBHHUU010000220.1:0-2962 GCA_046753905.1 Nitrospirota bacterium
GATTATCTCTATATTCTTTTGAGTGCAGTAATAGCATTAAATGGAGCTATGGTTGGTTCAGTAATATGGCTTGCCCGACAAGACAGACCTATAGGGGAAAGACATTATAGAATGATATTAGATAGGGAAGATATATTAGAAGATGAGATTAGACAGATGAAAAAAGAGTTGAAAAAATTAAGAGAAAAAGCTGTATGAATATATCTGATAAAAATCTAAAATAGAGAGGTGGTAAAATGAAACAAATGAAGCATAGATTAATAGGTTTTCTTTCAATATCTTTTATATCATTTTTTTTATCAGCATCAGTATACGGCTTAGAATGGCAGATAGACTTACAGATATCTCTTCCTCATCCTAATGCCGATGGCGGAGTGGCACAGAACAGGCTGATAGCTGGAGCAGATCCCTCTGCAACAGATGGATTTGATAATATATGGGATACAGTAGCCCTTCCATCCAATACATTACAGGTATACTTTTATCATCCTGAATATAACTCATCCCAGAATTATCTCTGGCGTGATATCAGAACACTCAATCTTCCCCAGAAATGGGAGATAAATATTACGTCTAATCAGGATAATACTCCTATTACACTGGCATGGAATCTGCATCAGGTATCCAATAATAACAATTGTCAGGGAAGAATGTTTAAATTAATAGATAGCAATGGCAATGAGGTTGATATGTCTAATTCCACTTCTTATACATATATTAATGTCTCTAATACTAAAACAGTCTTCTACCTACAGGCAGCAGATATGTCTTCTATTCAACCGCCTTTTTCCCCGGTAAATCTATGGAGTCCAAGACAGACAAAGAGAAATGTAATATTAGCATGGTCAAAAAATATAGAGGATAATGTAAGGTATAATATATTCAGGAGTATTACAAGCGGAAATAATTATATTAAATTAAATCCCTCTCCTATAAATAGAAACAAATATATAGATAAGGGTACAACAGAAGGTAATACCTATTATTATGTTGTAACGGCAGTAGATCCCTATGGATGTGAGAGTGGATATTCAGAAGAGACAGCAGTGGTAATAGAGTAACTGAATTATTTACTATCGAAATATTTAAAGAGAATAGTGTGATATTCTCCTTATCCATAAGTTGTGAGTTTTCTAACGGATTTATTTAGATATGGATTAAAATGAGACTTGAATATTATCCATTGGAAAAACTAAAGAGAGAGATACTTGAGATAATGGGGAGGCATCTTGATTTCACAAGATATCAGGTTTTCTTTTTTGGTTCACGGGTTGAAGGTAAAGGCACAGACCGTTCAGATATTGATATTGGTATTAAAGGTTCGACGCCAGTGCCATCAAAGATATTAGCGGCTATAGAAGAAGAAGTTGAAAATATCTCTACGCTTTATAAGATTGAGATTGTTGATTTCCAGTCTGTTTCAGAAAAGTTCCGTAAGGTAGCATATCAACATATGGAGGTCATCAAGTAAATATATGTCAAAATTTGAATCAATATGGGAAGATTTTCGCAAGTCCTTGAAACGACTGGAAGAGGTTCTTAAAGAAGAGAAGACAGAGATTGTGCGAGACTCCGCGATCAAACGTTTTGAAATTGCCTTTGATCTTGCATGGAAAACTGTAAAAGCATATTTGGAAGACCAACATAATCTTACATGTGTCTCTCCACAGAGTTGTCTTCGCGAGGCCTTTAGGGTAGGACTTATTGATTATGATGATTACTGGATGGAGATAACAAAGGCGAGAAATCTTACAGTTCATACTTATAACGAAATCCTAGCAGAAAGGATTTACAATGAACTGCCACACGTAATAGTTACATTCAAAAATCTGGATACAAAAATAGAAAGAGAGATAAGGGATAAAGTATAAAGATAGATAACCTACACAATTATGATATATTTATTTCAACTTTATGAATTGGCAAGAATATAGAAGAGATTCAAAGGGATTTCCCTTTGTTGAGTTTGGCGAAGATTAGCAATGCATTAAGTTATTGTTTTGACAGCATGGATGAGACTCGAAATTTTCGAACCAATAATTATGAATCATCCACATGTTACCATAATCATCCTTAACTGGAATGGAAAAGATAATACCATAGAGTGTATAGAGTCTGTAGAAAAGATTGATTATCCTCGTTATGATATATTGTTAATAGATAATGGTTCTGATGATGATTCAGTGCATACATTCAGGTCTCTTTATAAGGAACATACACGGATAAAATTAATAGAGAACAGGAAAAATCTTGGCTTTGCTGAAGGCAGCAATATCGGTATAAGAGAGGCAATAAAAAACAAAAGTGATTATATCCTTTTATTGAATAATGATACAGTAGTAAAGGAGGATTTTTTAGGGAAAATAGTTGATGTTGGAAAAACCAATAAAAAGTATGGGATTATTGGACCAAAGATATATTTTTATGGTAAAGATAATATCATCTATTCAGCAGGAGGAGGAGTAATAAAGAGGTTGGGGCAGCCTCTGCATATAGGACTCTTTAAAGAGGATAAAGGTCAATATAACAGAGAAGGGAAGACAGGTTTTATTACAGGATGCGCATTATTAATAAAAAGAGAGGTTGTAGAAAAAATCGGGTTAATAGATGAAAATTATTTCCTATATTTTGAAGATCTTGACTGGAATCTAAATGCTCAGAGAAAGGGTTATTTATCGGTCTTTGTTCCAGACTCAATAATATGGCATAAGGCATCATCTTCTTCTGGTTATAAATCTCCAAATTATTATTATTACATGACAAGAAACCGTATACTCTTTGTAAGAAAAAACTATTCTCTTTTTTCTTTACTATTTCTATTTCTTCCCTATTTCATTATATATAGATATCTATGGACTATAATAAAATTGGTGTTTAATAAAAGATGGGAACATATTAAAGCAGTAAACAGAGGAGTATGGTGGCATGTAAGAAGGGATGAGGGGGGATTTTCATAGTAAAC
>JBHHUU010000221.1:0-2920 GCA_046753905.1 Nitrospirota bacterium
GATTGTTGGAGGCAAAGGGCTGATACTGCATACCACTGACGCAGGAGAGACATGGAAGGAGAGAAAAAGCGGAACTAAAAAGAGGCTTGGCGATATCTTTTTTATAGATGAAAAGAATGGCTGGATTATTGGTGGGTCTGGGTTCATGCTAACTACAATAGATGGCGGGGTCGATTGGAAGATATCTGATATTAAGAATAAGGATCAGTTAAAAGATATATATTTTACAGATTTAAATAATGGAGGGATAATCGGCAGTAATGGAGCATTTATATATACCAATGATGGAGGGAAAAACTGGATAAACCTTACTAAATTAGAGATAAAGAACTATCTCAACACTATATATTTTGTAAATTATAGAAAAGGATGGGCAGTAGGAAAGATGGGGACTATCCTTTATACAACTGATGTGGGTATTACATGGGAGAAAAAGGATATAGATATCTCTAACTGGTTAACCGGTATCTTCTTCACAGATGAGAATAATGGCTGGATTGTCGGAAATATCGGCACAATCCTCCATACTATTGATGGAGGAGAGACATGGGAAATAGAGAATAGAGAGGTATATAATTGGTTAACAAATACCTTTTTTATAGATAAACAGAATGGCTGGATTATTGGTGATAAGGGATTAATACTTCACACCATTGACGAAGGAAAGACATGGACAGAAGAGAAGAGCGGAACAGAAAACTGGCTTACTGATATCTTTTTTATAGATGAAAAGAATGGCTGGATTGTCGGTGATAAGGGAACTGTTCTCCATACCACTGATAAAGGAAAGACATGGACAAAAGAGAAGAGCAGAACAGAAAACTGGCTTGCTGATATCTTTTTTATAGATGAAAAGAATGGCTGGATTGTCGGTGATAAGGGAACTGTTCTCCATACCACTGATAAAGGTAATAACTGGATGATCATGAAAAATATTGTTAATCATGAACTTAGAAGTATCTATTTTAAAGACCTGAAGAATGGGTGGATCGTAGGCGGTTTCGGTACATTTCTGTATACTCTTGATGGAGGGGAGACATGGATACAACAGAAACCTGTTACAACAAAGGAGCTTACAGATATATATATCTTTGAGTCTGATGTATGGGCTGCTGGGTCAAATGGAATAATCTTACATGCCATATTTAGTAAGCAGTAAGGATTATGATGGTTTACCTTGTTAGCTCTTTTTTTGCCTCTTCCCATAATTCATTCAAATCATCTATTGTCATCTCCTGAAACCTCCTGCCAGTAATTTCAACCTTCTTTTCAATAAATTTAAAGCGATCTGTAAATCTCTTCACAGCCTTTAATATTACATCCTCTGGATTTAACTTTAAGAATCGTGCGGTATTAACTAAAGAAAAGAAGAGATCACCTAACTCCTCTTCTATTCGTCTTTGGTCTGTCTCTTTTATAGCCTCTTCAAACTCTCCCATCTCCTCCTTTACCTTGCCAAATACATCATCTATATTATTCCAATCAAAACCTACCCTTGCAGCTCTTGCCTGTACCTGAAATGCCTTTAATACAGAGGGCATATCTTCAGGAATGCCATCCATAACTGATTCCTTATTTCCACCTTTCTCTCTCTTTTTTATCTCTTCCCAATGGCTTAAGACCTCCTTTGAGTTCTTTAACAGGCTATTTCCAAAGACATGCGGATGACGTCTGATCATCTTCTCAATAGATGAATTTAAGACATCATCTATATTAAATTCTCCCTTTTCTTCAGCAATCTCTGAAAAGAAGATTATCTGAAATAAGAGGTCTCCCAATTCCAATTTCATCTTTCCCCTGTCTGTATCATCTATGCTCTCTAATACCTCATAGGTCTCCTCAATCAGAAAAGGTTTAAGGGTATCCATTGTCTGCTCCCTGTCCCATGGACAACCATTATTACCTCTGAGCCTTTTCATGATCTCCAACAGTCTATCAAATGCCTCTGACATAAAAAATACCTCTTAATAATTAATAATCAGCAGCCAATAATTCATATACCATTCTCCTGAGAAAATCCCCTCTTTCTCTAAATATCTGGACTCTTTTTATAGTATCTCTTACCTGTAATTCAAGATCATTTAAAGAAGAAGGCAGGATTATTCCATGCAGTATCTCATGCTCAGTCCATCTGTAACAATTGGCCAGTATGAATTCAAGATAATCAAGGAGTCTTCTATGACCTGCTATCTCAAGAATAATCTTGTTATGGGCAATAACTAATAGTCTCTCCCCTGCCTCTCCTTTTACCCGATCTATCCTATCCATAAAAAACTCATGGTGGTTTGCTCCGGGTGGTATTATTATATCTTTCTTTAATTCAGTATGCAGCCAGAGAGAGCATTTTTTCTGTTGCGGCAGAGATTCTATTATGAAACGTTCATTAAATGGAGGAAGTGGATATGGAAAGGGTATATCCCAGAGGCTATTATTCTCTAAACAGAAATACCTGTTAAGATTATCCAGTTCTGCTCTTACCTGAGACATCTCTTTAAGAAGAGTCTCTACCCTTTCCCAGATATCATCATCTTCACAGCACTTTTTAAGATATCTCTTTGAAGAGATATCTCCATCTAAATATTCAGTAATAATCCTCTTTATTCTTTTTTCCCTTTTCCTATCTTCAAGAATTCCCATAACTTAGAGTCTGTTTGAGTAATTACCCAATAAGTTGGGGAAAATCCCCCCTAACCCCCTTTTCCAAAGGGGGAATTTATGGAAGTTCCCCTTTTCCAAAGGGGAATTTGTTCTTCGGGTTAATATTTTTACCTTAACTTATTGGGTAATTACCTGTTTGAGGTAATCGATAAACCTTAGTTTAGTATAATCAAAAGGTTCTCCAAGAATCAAGAAGATAAACTAGCCATTCACGGTGAAAATTGTAATTACCCAATAAGTTGGGTCTTATACGTAATTACCC
>JBHHUU010000222.1:0-2915 GCA_046753905.1 Nitrospirota bacterium
TACAGGATACAATAGCATATTACAAGGAATTTGAGAAAGAGAAGATTGTTTATCCCGATATAGCAACAGTTCTTTCTTTCATTTTAGATAAACATAATATGTTTATGAATAATACATGCTATTTCCTAAATTTCGGAGAAATAAATAAATATGCTATTTCTATTCTAAATTCAATTATTATAGACTGGTATTTTAGGGGAATTTCTGCTCAATTAGGTAATAAAGCATTACGTCATTTTAATATCTATGTTGAAAACCTTCCCATCCCCAAAATCCCCAGACCCCAGCAGATCCCCTTTGAAAACCTTGTTGACTGTATCCTCTTTGCCAAAGAGCATAATATGGAGTCTGAGGCATCTCTTTTTGAATCAGTAATAGACGGAATGGTATATGACCTCTATTTTGCAGATGACATGAAAACAGCAAATTGTTATATTACTGACAGAATTGCTGAGATATTAAGCCCCTTTCCACAAGATGAAAATGATAAGAGCAAAACAGGGTATATAAACAGGCTGCATAACCTCTGCAAAACCGATAAAATAATATCATCCAGCCTTGCCAACCGCAAAAAGATCAGGGTGGTTGAGATTGTGGAGGGGAGAGGATGAAACCACACAACATTGTAGGGGCATGGCATGCCGTGCCCCTACGGTGGAACGATTTGGAAAACCGTTATATGGATCATTGCCAACGATTATACGATCATTCAAATCAGCGGTTACCAAACAGATCAACAAAACACAAAAAACAGAAGGGGCAAAATTATGGCAGCGGAATTTTTACGAACACATCATACGCAATGAAAATGAATTAAACAAGATACGGGAATACATTATAAACAACCCCATAAAATGGGAAATGGATATCGAAAACCCGAACAGGATAAATAGATGAAAAACAGATTAATGAGATGGTGCGAACAATCCACAGGTCGTCAGGGCGAACACACATGTTCGTCCCTTACGGTGGCGGGTTATTCAATGGTCTGCAACCAATGAGGAGATAAGGATTATGGAGAGGGAAAAAGAAAATGGTTAAAAAACTCTACATTTATGATATAATTAAATCAAAAAAAATATTAATCACATGGTTATAGGTATCAGGAGGTGGAAACTATAGATACATAGAACCTCATCCTGAAAAATAATTTATTCTCAATATATTGGATAGTATAAAGTTAAAGGATGAATGAAGAAGATAAATATATATTTTTTCAACAGAGTCAGAGATTTTTGAATTAGTATTATGCACCCACTTGTGGCAACCTACAAAAAATCACATTGTTTGATTCTGGAAGTAACAATAAATAAGTAATTGATAATGGTCTACAAACAATCATCTCCTAACACCCTATTGATCTCCCAATTAAAGATGGTATTAAAAAAAAAGGTGGTATTGAACCGTATTGAACTTAAGGTTAATAAGGGTGAAATATTCGGGATTACAGGGATAAATGGTTCAGGGAAGACTGTCTTTATAAAGGTATTGGCAACACTTTTAAGACCGACAGAGGGGAAGGTCTGGATTGATGAATATGATATTGTAAAGGATCGCAGTCAGGTGCGTAATATGATCGGCTATATGCCAGATTCCACAGGATTTGACAAGCGACTAAGTGTCAGAGAATATCTTGAGTTTTTTAGGTCAATGTATCAAAGGTGTAAACGAGAGTATGGCCTTTCATATGAAGAATTATTGAATAGAATAGGACTGAATCAGATAAGTGAAAGATTGCTTTCTAATCTCTCCAGAGGAGAAAGACAGAAGGTATCTCTTATAAGGGCTGTAATACATAATCCATCTCTCCTGTTACTGGATGATCCAGATGCAGGCATGGATCCGACAGGTATTGACAGACTCTATTCTCTTTTAAAGGAACTGAGCAGTAAAGGAACTACCATTATAGTCTCTTCCCATTCAATACCATTTTTAAGTATGGTATCAAGACGAATAGGGATTATCCATAGTGGAGAGTTCAGATGGATATTGCAGACAGGGATAGAGAGTATAGAGACTATCAAAGCCAGGATACAAAAACTTGATATCGGAAATAATGAATAGTATAGTGGTGAGAGAATGCAAAAGCCTTTTTCGCAGCAACTTTCCATATTATTTTCTGATATTCTATGTAATCCTCCATTCTTTAATATTTTCAGGTGTAGTGTCTTCTCTGTTACATGGGGTAGGAATATCTGAGTGGATGCTGAAACAGGCAGGGAGAGAGTTGGGTGGAAGGCTGTTTGGAACCCAGCTTATCCTGATCCTTATTGTATCGCCATTTCTATCGATTAAGTTAATGGCAAGAGAGAGGGAGGAGGCAATGATGGAACTGCTTCAGATACTTCCAGAAGGATACTTTAAGATCATGACATGGAAATTCCTTACCTTTATCTTTATATGGCTGACTCTAATATTCCTTATTCTTCCCCTCTTTTTGTTCTCCTTAAGCCTTGGTGGGGTCTCAAGCAAGGAACTGGGTATTATGCTATCTATAGCATTGGGTTTTATCCTCTTTTGCGGAGGTATTAGTCTGTTCTGGATATCGGTCTTATATAACCCTGACTACTCTTTAGTAGCGACATATACCACCGTTTTTGTAATCACAGGTATATCTATTTATCTATATTACCATTATTCCCTCCTCCCCATTTTCTTTGAACTCCTATCTTATAGTTTCTAAGGGTCTGACTCAATACTGTTCGGCATGGTTTTTGCCTAACAGTATTAAGGAGCAAAGTTGAATAGATGGATACCCAATCTACCCCATTCCTTTGTATTTGCTTGGCAGGTGTTGTTGTTCTGGCAGACTCTTATGTAAGAGAATCACCAATATTCCCCCTCTTATGTAAGAGGGGGTTAGGGGGAGTTATTTTAATGGAGAGTTATTGCAAAGAATATCAGGGGGAGGTAAC
>JBHHUU010000223.1:0-2895 GCA_046753905.1 Nitrospirota bacterium
TTCTATGTTGCCTAGTGTGTAGCATATGATACTTTTTGACATTTTATTGTTTTTAAAATCGTAATATATATAAATACTTTACGCTATTATAATAGCGTAAAGAGGTGATTTTGTATGAAAAAGCCAAAACATGTTCCTGGTAAGAGATGGGGAAAGAAGTTTGAAGATAAGCGTGACTGGCAAGAATATAATGAAGAGTTAGTTGCACGAGGAGAATTCTTGCTTGATCTGGACTGGGTTAAGTCCTGGCATACGGAGTTGGAAGAAATGAACGCTGGAAAGCGGGGTGCTCCTTATCAGTTCCCTGAGACTTTAATAGGGTTACAGGCAGTTTGGAATCAATGGATAGGTCTCCGTCAGGTAGAAGGAATAACTCGTAGGTTGGTAAAGTACTCTAAACTGCCAGCTTGTAATGATTATTCTACTGTCAGCCGTAGAATTCAGAGGATGGACACTTCATTTGAGCTACCAAAACACGGCTTTTGCAGTGCTTCAACAGATGGTAGCGGTATGAAAATGAACCAGGCAGGGGAGTACAAATATGATAAGTATGGACGTAAAAAACCAAAAAAATGGTTAAGGGTAGTAATTACAGCTAATCCTCTAACTAAAGATCTCCTTGATTTAGAGATCAATGTTGATGGTGAAGGTCCATCAGAACCAGAAATAGCCATGACGCATCTAAACTGTTTATGGAAGTCAGGTATAACAGTTGATAAGTTTTGGGGTGATGGGGCATTTGACGTACTAAATCTGTTCAACTTGCTAGAGCAACATAATACTGAAAGCGCTATTCCGCCAAGAGAAAATGCGACGCATAATGCTAATGGTAGTATGCGTCGCTTGTGGGAAGTGTTTGAGTATCAAACAAAATCATGGAAAGATTGGGCACGAGATAAACAGTATGGCAAACGTTGGCTAGGAACAGAAGGTATTTTCTCATCGGTAAAAAGACTATTCGGAGAAAAAACAAGAGCAAAAACTGTGGAAACTATGTGCAACGAGATAAGGAGAAGATTTTGGGCATATGAAAAGATGAGAAAATACGCTCAAATCTGATCATTATAACATAAACAAAAAACTAATCAGCTATTTATGCAACACAGCAGATTAATCGGGATTTGGGACAGGATTAAAGCCTGAATAAGTTGTGCCAAATATCCCTGCAGAAAAGAGCCGTGTCAATCCTATCTGCTCTTTTCTGTCTAATCTTCCAACCAAACATTTTTTTATCAGCACCGAAAAACTTATATAGTTATTGGATATACTTTGTATATCCTAAGATGAAAAAAGTGAATCTAATATCGCAGAATAAGCTAATCCTTTCTGATATTGAGGGATTTCTAAAGAGAAAAGTCACCAGCTTTGGAAACAGCGCCAAAGTTAGCTGTCCAAAAGAATACCTCAACAAAACAGTTTATCTTGTGGTTGTGAAAGAATGAGCAATGATGATTCAGAAATCGAAGGGTTGCGCAAGGAGAATGAAAAACTTAAGGAAAGGAATAAGGAACTAGAGAAAGAAAACAAAGAACTGAAACAGATTCTTACTTTATTCCATAACCCTCATACACCACCATCGAAACAAAGGCTAAAGAGAAAAAATAAAACTGAAACTACAAATGAGGCTCCTAAAAAGATAGGCGCCCCTAAAGGGCATAAAGGAGCAACAAGAAACACGCCAAAGCCAACTAAAACCAGGAAGCACCCCATAGGCAGAAAATGCCCTTGGTGCGGCGGCAAAATAATTAAGCTGCTTAGGAAGTTCTTAGAAAGAATTATCGAGGAGATTCCTAAGCCTCAAAAAGCAGAGGTTACAAAACACCTGTTTGAGATAGGCATTTGCAAGAATTGTGGAGAGGTCATCACTGAATCTGATTTGCCTGATGAAGGCAATCTCGGAAAGAACCTATTAAGCCATGTTACCCTAATAAGGTTTGAGGACAGGCTTCCTCTAAGGAAGGTCAGAAGGTCATTAAAAAGGCAGCACAACATAACACTAAGCCATCCAACAGTGCTGGATGTTACAAGAAGAGTCAGCGATAAGCTAAGGGGAAAATACAAGCAGATTATCTACGCAATCAGAAGGTCACGCTGTGTCTACACTGACCAAACGGAGATCAAGATTAGTAAAGTCGCATATCAGCTATGGGTCTTTGTGACGGCAAAATGCACTTTGTTTATTATACGCAAGGCAGACTATAAGGGGGTTTTAGAGCATGTTTTGGGGAAGAAATATGGTGGTGTTATAGTTGGGGACGGGCTGGAATCCTATAGGCAATACACTGATAAAATCCAAAGATGCTGGGCACATCTGCTGAGGGAATCAGCAGATTTAGCTGACAAATATGATTCAGCTAAAGGTTTACATGACGGATTAAAGAGATTATTTGAGGCTGTTAAGTCAGTTAATGGGAAAGACCCTCCAAGAAAGAGGCAGAAATTATATGATAAGTGCATTGCAGAAATGCAGCAATGGATAGATCTTGCCAATTCTTATACTGAGTTAAGGGAATTTGGCGGCAAGCTAAGTAATGGTTTGAAACATTGGTTTACAAGGATGCTATATCCTTTTGTTGAACCAACAAACAACATTGGAGAGAGGGCATTAAGGGAGCTAGTGGTTATTAGGAAGATAATAGGATCATTAAGGAATATGAAAGGGGCAAGGATAATAGAAACCATAATGACAATGATAACGACATGGAGACAGAGAGGATTAGATACTTTTTCTGAGCTTAGGGCTTCAATTTGAGCTTACCTTATACTGTTTTATATGACTGTAGGCTCTGCTGTTTTGTTAACTCTAGCCCTTTCACGCTCTGCCAGCATAATATCGTACTGCTTAATTGCAGATGCCATATCTCCTCTTATAGCAACTTCAACTTTAACAGGTTC
>JBHHUU010000224.1:0-2823 GCA_046753905.1 Nitrospirota bacterium
TTAGGAATTGATTCACTTAGCCTTTTCTTTAATAAATCTCTCAAATCCAACATTGTCAAAAATTCCTGTAACCATCTTCTATGACTTCTATAGTCTTTTTTGCCAAAATTCCTATATCGTAATCCTTTATCTTCTCTTTTGAGGCCTTCCCAAAACGAAGTGCCATGTCCTCATCATCAAGAATCTGTAGAATAGCCTTCTTTAAACCCTGAATATCACCATATTCTACTAAAAACCCATTAATACCGTCATCTACCAACTCAGGATTTCCACCCTTTCTTGAAGCAACTATAGGAACTCCAGAGGCCATTGCCTCCAGTAGAACATGGGAAAGCCCCTCATATCCTGAGTAAAGAACAAGGATATCTGCCGCCTTCAAGTATAGGGGAATCATATCCCTTGAGATCTCTCCTTTAAAATATATCCTATCATCTATACCAAGTTTTTGACTCTGTACTATAAGATTATTCCTTTCAGAACCATCACCTATAATGAGATATCTAACATCCATACCTTCATTTAATATCTTAGACACAGCATCTATTACCATATCTATCCCCTTCCATGGTTTTAACCTTGCAATGGTTAAGATTATCTTTCTATTTATTCCGATCTTTTTTTTCGCATCATTTCTTGACATAGGTCGAGAATATCTATCAATATCAATGAAGTTGTTTATAACCTTTATTTTCTCCTCTTCAATCCCCCAGTTTGAGATCATCTTCTTGAGATAGTTGCCTGGAGTAATTATAACCTTTGCATTTTTCACATAAAACCTCTGAATAGACTTCATAAGTTCAACTCTTGGAGAATACTTTTTTACCTGAAAATCATCAATATTGTCTCTAACAAGATTGTGGGTTATAGAATATTCCCATGCAAAATCGCCTGCAATTTTCATTATTATAGGTTTTCTTAAAATCTTATTTATTATTGAGGAGGGAATACCATAATCATTAACATACCAGACATCATATCTTCTTCCCTGTGAAAAGAGGTAATAGATAAAGGACAATAATCTGAACAAAGTCGGCCACCTTCTGGGAATCCTTTTCACATAAAACGAGTCAAAAACCTCGTTCGAACTGTCCCCAAAAGTAATAACCCCTATTTGATGACCCCTTTTCATCAATTCCTGAGTCAGGTAACGTAAGTATGTTGCAGGACCTGAAATACCCGGATAGAAGTCACAACTTGTAATTAATATCTTCATAATTCATTCTGCCACATATTTAGACTGAATCCTTAACAACCCTGCTATTCGTCTGGCAAATCTTTGAAAACTCAGTGGCAGATAGAGGACAGAGCAATGTACTACCATCAACACTGCCTGTCTTAAGGCCATCATAGGATATATCTTCAAGTTATTTTTAATTTTGCATATATAGTTTATCGGGTAAACTACAGTCCTATCCATCTTTGCCTGAAGCATAGCAAACCTCCTGGGGGATATATCCGCAAATGTAAGTTCAGTAGCTACATATCTATCCCATATATCATTCCAGTTTTTGATCTCTCTAATCTCTCCTGCTTTCAATAATTCTTCATATATAGGTGTACCTGGAAGGGGATACAGCTTGCCCCTGTTTATCCTATCGGGTCTACTATTTTTTAAAAACTCAATAGTCTCTTGGAAATCATCTTCTGTCTCACCTGGAAGACCAATCATAATATTTGACTCTACTGTAATACCCTCTTCTTTGGCGAGCCTTATTGCCTCATAATTCATTTCAACAGTAGTTCTTTTTTGAAGCCTGTCCAATGTCCTTTGAGAACCAGATTCACATCCATAGACTATCTGTATACATCCTGCCTCTTTCATTATCTTAAATAGTTCTCTGTCAACAGCATCTACCCTCAGGTTTGCAGCCCATTTTATTTTTTTATGAATCCCCTCTTTAATCATTAATTCGCATATAGCATTCACATTATCCTTTTTAATTGAGAACATATCCTCAGCAAAGAGGAGACCATTAATATCAAATTCCTTAATAAGCTGCTTTATTTCTTCTATCACCAGTTTCGGGGAATGGAAACGAACATATTTCCCTGTACCTACTTTTGATAACTGTCCACTTTGACAGAAGGCACATCTAAATGGACATCCTCTTGCTGCAAGAAGAGTCGTTGCTCTTAGATAGTAACCCCTCATTGTCATTCCCTGCGGAGAAAAGTAGTAGTCTCTATCAAGAAGCTCCCTTGCAGGAAAAGGAATGGTATCTATATCTTTATAAAACTCTCTCTTAGGAGTTAATTTTATCTTATTATCTTCTCTATAGGCTATTCCATTAATCTCTTGCAAGGGTAAACCCCTTACAAAATCTAAAAAGGTAAACTCTCCTTCTCCAATACAGACAGCGTCTATCTCTGGACAATCCTTTAATGTCCTTACAGGTTCTGCTGTTGGATGACAGCCACCCACCATTATTCTGATTGACGGATATCCTTCTTTTATAAGCCTTGCTACTCTATAAGCATCCATAATCAATGGGGTAGTGGCTGTTATTCCAATAAAAGAGGGATTAAAGGATTTAATATATCTGATCGTCTCTTTATCAAGTGCTCTTAAGTTTTCCTCTGTCCTCCTATTTCTATCAATAATCCTTCGTCTTTCAAAGATACTTACTTCATATCCTTCTCTTTTTAATACTGAGGCTATATAACATAATCCCAGAGAAGGCCATCGAGAAGATATCTCATTTTCCCATAAACTGGGCTGACATAGAGGGGTAATTAATAATATTTTCATTTGTAACTATTCAGCATGATTTTACTATGAAAATTAACACCGCAATAGCCGGAAAAAAGACAAAACTATCCTTT
>JBHHUU010000225.1:0-2817 GCA_046753905.1 Nitrospirota bacterium
GCGCTTGTCTTTTCACAATTTACATCATTCCTTGATATTTTGGAAAAAGAGCTTAGGGAGAGCAGTCTGAAATTCAGGAGGCTTGACGGCTCTACTGCGATATCTAAAAGGAAGAAACTGGTAGAGGGATTTCAGAAAGATACGGATGCTTCTATATTCCTGCTGAGTTTAAAGGCAGGGGGACAGGGACTTAACCTGACAAAGGCGTCTTATGTCTTTCATCTTGACCCATGGTGGAACCCTGCAGTAGAAAATCAGGCATCAGACAGGGCACACAGGATAGGGCAGAAGAGAAAGGTATCCATAATGAGGATATTGATGCGGCATACTATTGAAGAGAAGATGATGCAGTTGAAGGAAAAAAAACTTGCACTTTACAAGGCAGTTATAGAGGATTCATATAAAGGCAAGAAAGGTTTTTCCATATCCAGGGCTGACTTTGATTTTCTCCTTACTTCTTAGAGCCTGTTTAAGATATGATGAGCTTTTATAAGGGAGTGAATGAATATGAGAGAGAGAATAGAAGGTATCTTTAAAGAGAGCGCTGAGGTAAAGTTAAGGTTTGTTAATGAAAACCTCGTGAAAATTGAGGAGATAGTTGATAAAATAGTCTCTGCCTTTAAAAGAGGAAACAAACTTATACTCTTTGGCAATGGCGGAAGTGCTGCTGATGCCTCTCATATCGCAGCAGAGTTTGTTAATAGATTTAAGATGAACAGGAGACCTCTTCCTGCTATAGCTCTAAATACTGATATGGCTGTGATTACCAGTATAAGCAATGATTTTGATTATTCTGAGAGCATATCAAAACAACTGGATGCCATAGGCAAAGAGGATGACATGGTAATAGCTATAAGCACGAGTGGAAACTCCTCTAATATAATCAGGGCAGTGGAACTGGCAAGGGAGAAGTCTATTTTTACTATCGGCTTTACAGGCGGAAAGGGAGGGAGACTAAGTGGACTGGTTGACTCTCCCTTTATAGTGCCATCCGAAAATACCCCAAGGATACAGGAGACCCACATTACACTGGGACATCTAATCTGCGAGCTGGTAGAAGAGAGGTTATTTCCTTTAAAATGAATAGATACAAACCTGTTGATCTTACAAAGACAAAAAGATCTCCTCTTAGAGAGAGAAAAAGCAAGGTTGACCTGAGAGAGTTTGCATCCCCTTATAGTAAAGGAGCTGATTTTTATTCATTTCTCAACTCTCTTCCAGATATACTTGCAGCAAAAGACCTGAAAGAGGTTATAAAAGCAGTTGTCAGGACATTTAAAAATAAAAGGGTGGTGGCTATTGGGATGGGCGCACATCCTATAAAGGTTGGATTAAGCCCTGTGATAATTGACCTTATGGAGAGGGGAATTATTACATCTATAGCCTTAAATGGAGCAGGAATAATACATGACTTTGAACTTGCCATGATAGGACAAACATCAGAGGAAGTGGCTTCAGAGATAGACTCCGGTTCATTTGGTATGGCTGATGAAACAGGGAGAATCTTGAATGAGGCAATAAAAAAGGGTGTTAGAGATGGAAAAGGGATAGGGGAGGCAGTCGGCAGTTATATATCATCTGCAAAAGATATTCCTTATATTAATAAGAGCATATTAGCATCAGCATTTGGTCTGGGTATACCTGTAACAGTTCATGTAGCAATAGGCACGGATATTATACACATGCATCCTTCTGCCGACGGATCGGCTATTGGAGAGGGTTCTCTGATAGATTTCAGGATATTTTCTTCAATAGCAGCAAATTTAGAGAAAGGTGTGTATATTAATATTGGATCATCTGTTATAATGCCAGAGGTCTTTTTAAAGGCTATTACAATAGCAAGAAACCTTGGATATAATGTAAAGGAGTTTACTACAGTAAATATGGACTTTTTAAGGCATTACAGACCCATAACCAATATACTGAACCGTCCTACACAAAAAGGCGGAAAGGGCTATTCTCTCATAGGTCATCATGAGATAATGCTGCCACTGCTTGCAGCAGGTATAATAGAGGAGTTGAGTCAATAACAAAAACAGGAGGAAAGAAATATGGAGAGTTTAAAAGAATTCTGTAGCGGATGCAGGCAATTCTATGATATCCCTGATGGGATATGGATGTCATGTCCATGCTGTGATAGTCTGGGGAATCTATTGACTGAAGAGGAGAAGAGCAGGCTATTAAAACAAACCGATGATAATCATAAATTTACCCGACTGAGAGAAAGGTGGGATATAAAAGCGAGATAAGATGGATAATAAGCTCAAAGGTATTGAAGAATTAAAGGAAATAGTAAAAACTCTTAAGAATAATGGTGAAAAGATAGTGTTTACTAATGGCTGCTTTGATCTTATCCATAGAGGACATATATTTTATCTACAGGAGGCAAAAAAATATGGAGATAGGTTGATAGTTGCCATAAACAGCGATAAGTCCATAAACAGGATAAAGGGAGATAAGAGGCCTATAACACCTGAAAAGGAAAGGGCATTGACAGTAGCCAGTCTCCAGGCAGTTGATTATGTAACCATATTTGATAAGACAGATCCGCTTGAAATAATTACAGAGCTTGAGCCAGATATCTTGATTAAAGGCGGAGATTGGAAGATTGAGGAAGTGATTGGAAGGGAAATAATAGAAAAAAGGGGAGGAAAGGTCTTTACCATTCCCCCAATTAAAGGCGTCTCTACTACAGAGATCATTAAGAGGATTATTGAAAAGTAAATAAGTAAACATTCATGAACGAGTTGTTCATCCCCGATGATGAAAATCTATCACCCTCCCTATTCCAGTAATTCAATATTACCCTTTTCCTTA
>JBHHUU010000226.1:0-2763 GCA_046753905.1 Nitrospirota bacterium
CTTATGGGAGAGGAAAGATAACACTAACCCCTCAACTCATAACAGGATGATAATACCTCTGGATTATGATGTCAATCTCTTATCAGGATCACTTTCTGTTTGTCACCTTATTACAATGGAATTCTTATTGGAGGTATGTCCTGCTGTGGCAATATTGGTATTTGTCTGAGTCATTACTCCGAATATCCCGCCTCCCATCTCTATACTATTAATAATCAGCCCGTTTCCAGAATAGGTGCTCCACCCGCCGGATACATGCCTGTTTCTTATAACCACAGAGCCTGAATTTGCCTCGCTATATCCACCTGCAGCTATATTGGTAATAATCACGCCGCTTACCCTGTTGATAATTGTGCCGCTCATATAACTATTCTCCATACTCACAGCCCCAACATTGGCTTTTGAATAAGGACCAGCCGCCAGATTTGTGATAATCCCTCCTATCACAATATTCACAATCTCCCCTCTCATACTGCTATGTCTCATATCAACACCTGCAAGGATACTCCTGCTCTTACTGCCAATAGCAAGATTGGTCACAACCCCGCCTATAACATGATTTACTATACTTCCTTTTACATCACTCCCTTCTATATTCAGTGCACCCAGATTTGTCATATTCTCATTGCCAACAGCAGCATTAGTCAGGATATACCCTCCAGTGGCATTCAAGACAGCACCGCTTATACTGCTATTATTAGATCTCAAGCCCCCGAGATTTGCTATATTGTCCCTGCCGACAGCAGCATTAATCAGGATATTTCCTCTCGTTATATTAAAAATTCTGCCTCTGACCTCAGACTCGGCAGAGGCAAGACCCCTACCTGTGCTTATAAGAAATACCCATATAATAATCGCATGTCTAAGATATCTCATTTTTACCCCCTTTCTCTATATAAGGGGAGGTCAACTCCCCAACTCTTTTTAATCAAAGGAATAGGAAAGACCAATGCTGAGTGCTATTCCGTCATAGTCATATTCCCTTGTCTCTACCTGAAATGACCTGTTTGTCTGTCTATACTCCATGCCTGTAAATAGATTGTATTTCAGATTAATCCCTGCTGACAGGTCCCCCTTCTGATAACTGCTCCCTATTACAAGACCTGTAGAGACAGCAATCTGTGTGTCTATGCTCTTTTTATTCTGTCTTATTGATGTCTCAAGGGAGTTAAGCCCTGTCTCTGTAAATATGCCTGCATAGAGCCGGGATATGCCTCTGTCATGGGTATATATATCTGTCAGCAGGTAGTTTGAGAGCATCCGTGAGGTCAAGAGCAGGTTATCCTTTTTCATCTCAGCATATTTAAAGGCAATATCCCAATTCCACCTCATGTTAAACATCCCTATATCCTTAAATATATTATTATAAAACTCAAACCATGGTGACCACCCAAACTCTCCTGCATCCATGATGCCGCTCCTGAAGCCTATTACTGACTCATTTGCAGGTGGTCTATAGATTGGCGGATCAGCAATATATACAGGATCATGGTCTGATTTTGAGGTAATAACAACATCTGAGCCTGAGAGAGGCTGTCTCTTATTACACTGGTCAGAGATCAGTGAGATATCTGTCTCATGCAGATGGTCTTCCTGATTATCATGTAATGACTTAGTCTGATTGTCAGATATCAGCCCTGAAAGCATAGTCTGCCTTTTTATGGTCTTCTCATCAATAGGGATAGACATATATATAGAGATAAATGTATCCAGATCAATTGTCCCATCAGCCGCAGGCATGTAGCCAGCCTTACATAGTGCACTGAGTGTTCTCCTGTCCAGTCTGCCATTAGGGATTACATCATATCCATAACGGAATAACCATTTCTGCACATGCTCTATCACTTCATATCTGCTGAGGCTGTAATACTCTCTCTTTTTTGCCTCTATTACATCTCTATCAGGCATGGTATCATCTCCCAGCAGCCTCCAGTAGGGGAGATGGGCATATTTACCTATGATCTGGATCATGCTCATCTCCACAAGAAGCCTTACTGCCTCATGCCTTCCCTGAACCCTTTTAATACTCCCCTTCTTTCCATATACCTGTCCAAAGATGCTGATACCTAATTCCCTTTCACCAACTGCCTTGGAGACCTTCATGGTATTAACAGCAGTTACCCGTGGTATCCCTGACACTTTCTCAAAGTTAAGGAGATTAAAATCCAGTGTTATCCTTGCAATTCCGTACTTTGCTGAATTACGATACCTTAACCCTGCATCCTTGCCGGGCAGCCACCCAGGCAGACCTTCAATCTCTGCGCCTCCACTCACATCAGTGCTGCTCCCTCTTACCATTAATGCCCTGTCAAACTCTGTTATCCCTCCGCTGAGGACTACATTAGGTACGATCTTATTCTCAAGGTTTGAATAACCTGTAATCCTTGTATTCTGGATAAATGCCGGGTCGTATGGGATGTATACAATCTTCCCCCCAATAGAGTTCAGGGTACTCTTTATCATTTCAGTAATATCTCCTGGTATCTCTCCACCTGTTGGTATGGCTGTGCCTGTATCATCGCCAATAGGCTTGCTCATTATCTTTAATAGCTTTGTATCATATATCTCTGTCA
Source organism: Nitrospirota bacterium (assembly GCA_046753905.1). GTDB lineage: Bacteria > Nitrospirota > Nitrospiria > JBHHUU01 > JBHHUU01 > JBHHUU01. Next base: position 2,574 of record JBHHUU010000226.1, read on the forward strand.
TCACTCCCAGGTCATGAAGTGCATCAGTAAAGGATGTGACCTCTGGCTCAGGAGGGATATCTTTCAGCTTTACATCTATATTACCTGGACTTATTGATGCGCATGAGACCATCAGGATAGATGATACCAATATACCCAGCAATTTTTGTAATCTCTCATTATATGTCTTTTTTATCCTTTTCATCTCTCT
>JBHHUU010000227.1:0-2750 GCA_046753905.1 Nitrospirota bacterium
ACTGCCTCTATATCCGCTCCAAAGGGAAGTAGTTCAGTCACACTGGATAAAAAAACACAGGAAGAGATAAGAGACCTCAGGCTTCCCAGAAAATACGCCCTGCTGATAGGTATAAATAACTACCAGGACCCAAGATTTACCCCATTGCATTATGCAGAGAGTGATGTGGAGAGATTAAAGGCAGTCTTAGAGGATAAGAAGATCGGTAACTTTAATGAAGTCATTACCCTGAAAGGGAGAGAGGCAACCAGAAACAACATCCTTATCAACCTTGAAATAATAGGAGGCAAAGCCAGAAAAGAGGACATAGTTCTTATCTACTTTTCACAGCACGGGAGTCTTGAAGAAGATAAGGTTACCGGCAAATTCCAACAGTATCTTGTATCATACGATACCCGATTTGACTCATTGAAAACAAGCGGTCTTGCCCTTGCAAAACTCTTTGAAGTCTTCAATAACTTCAAGTCTGAAAAACAGGCAATGGTATTAACAGCATGTTATTCAGGGACAGGAAAATCCATATTATCAGAAAGAATAATAAGAGAGCTGCAAAAGAGAAAATCAGGCTACTCATTCCCGCCAATTGAAGAGATATCAACTGCCTCAGTAGTCATCTCTTCATCAGAATGGGACAAGCCGTCATTAGAGGACCACGAACTCAAGGGAGATATATATACCTATTTTTTCATAGAGGCTTTGAAATCAAAGGAGACAGATACAAATAGAGACAATGCCATAACCATCACAGAGGCACACGCAATGGCACATAAAAAGACCTATCTCTACTCAAGGGGACAGCAGACACCCACAATCCATTATACAATAGAAGGCACAGACCCAATAAACATCGCGGGAGAGTTTAAAGACAGAGGGCTTCCCACAATATATAGTCATTCTGAGAGATTTGAAAATGTAGATGTCTTTGTGGATGGAAGGGAAAAGGGCTCACTTCCAGGAAGCATTGCCATTGCACCCGGGAGACACGAGATCAGACTCCGCGAGTTTGGCGAAAACGAACCCTTCTTCACAGGAAGAATTAACATCAGAGAAAACGACAACATAGAGATAAGGGATATTGTTAATCCCCCCGTGACCAGACAGCCTCTGCCTGTAAACTCCCTGAAGAGGACAGGTTTCAGGTCAGGATATATGGATGCAGGAGATTTTGGGTGGTCACCCTGGCTTGAAATTTACAACAATGTCTTAGACAATATATGGCTCTTCAACATGTCATGGGCATGGGACATCTCTTTCAGATATGCAGAGATGAAAGAGGATAAAATAACCCTGACCTCTTATGTAATATCAAATTACTGGCTGTTAAATAAATACCTGATGCAGGAAAGATTTAAGATATACACAGGGGCATTTCTGGAAACAGGGATCAATTCCTTAGAATCATTTCTGGCAAATTCAGGCAAAAGCAGCATAGACTCCCGGTTTGTTCCTACTGCCGGTTATATAATAGGAAGCAGTTATCGGACAGGCAATATTTCTTTAGAGCTAACCCTGAGATATAACCTATTGACCGCAGCAGAATATAGACTGACCAACTCTGCCTTTAAGACAGAGGAAAGAGAATACAGCTATGACGGCATAGCTGTCGGTTTTGGGCTTTCATATACTTTTGATTGATCAGGGGATGAAAATCATTTCCCATCACCTTTATCACCTCCCCTTGTGGGAGGGGGGCTGTTTTCAAGTAACAGGAGGATATTAAAGATGAATTATAAAACATTGATTATATCTATTATTGCCATCTATACCTTTTTATTTTTCCCACTGCTTTCACAGGTGAATCTTTATGCACAGGAGAGAAAAATAAAAGACAGAGACATAATTTTTCAACCCGTGTCTTTTGCAGACCCACAAACTTTAAGTCTGAAATCCATCAGTTCAAAACCATGGTACAGGAATTGGCGTATATGGATAATTGCAGAAGTAATTATTGTAGGCGCAGCAATTGTGATAGGAAGGAATAGAAACAATGATGCAGCATCTCCAAAACAGGAGATCCTGATCACATCCCCTGCACCTTAAATAAGAGATAAAGGAGGAGGTAATGAAAAAAGAGAATTGTATCTTACTGCTGATTCTTATACTGATTTACGGCTGTGGGACAGGATTTTCACCTGCTGACAAACCACCTGAGAAGACAGATATTATATTTTCGTTTGATGTCCCATCCACACCCTCCCAGCCTGCTATACCTGAACTTCAGGCAGAGATCACAGTGGATGGAGAACACCTAACAACCATACCCATAGACCCTGAAAACAGTCCAGTCCGTGTCAGCATAAATAATATCACAGCAGGGAATCATACATTTACCATAACATATTTTACAACAACAGAACAGGGAAGAATTGATATAGCTTCAGGAGAGACTACAGCAGAGATAAGCACAGAAAAAGAAAGTAACATAAAGTTTGAAAGGATAGACAGGAGTAAATTCGATGATGACCATGATGGATTTACCAACCTTGCAGAGATCAGGCTCGGGAGAGACCCGCTTGATGAAAATGACAGACCATTATCCCCTCTTCCCCTTTCAGGAGAGAGATATGTCCTGCTTGACACCATAGAAGGAGAACTTTATGAGGGAGAGATAGAAACCACAGGAGGAAGATATATAATAGAAGATATGTTATGAAGAAAGGAGTAAGCCATGAAAAGAGTAAAACTATTATTATCCATCGTAGTATCCATAATAATACTCTCATCATCTGCCGTATATGCAGAGAGCATAC
>JBHHUU010000228.1:0-2742 GCA_046753905.1 Nitrospirota bacterium
CGATCCTTTTGATATCCTTTTCTTGCATGGAAAGTTCCTTTCTTTGGGTGGTTTTGTTGATGTAAACAACCCTAATTATAGGGGCTTTTCATGCATAAGTCAACGATTTTGTTGAATATTTGCAGATCGTTTAAACAGGCTTTTATAGTCTTTCTTAGGGAATGTAAAAGGTATTTGGGGAGAAAATAAATGGACTTTTTATCTGAATTAAATCCCAGACAGCTTGAGGCAGTTGAGTGTACAGAGGGACCTTTGCAGATATTGGCGGGGGCAGGGAGTGGTAAGACCAGAGTAATAACATATCGTATTGCGCATCTCATCAAGAATAAAGGGGTACCTCCATGGAATATTATAGCTGTTACCTTTACAAATAAGGCAGCATCTGAGATGAAAGAGCGGATAGATGGTCTTATAAAGAATAATATGAAAGATATCCTGATAAGGACATTTCATTCTGCCTGTCTCATGATTCTCAGGCGGGAGATAGGGAAAACAGGATATAGACCTGATTTTGTGATATACGATACAGGCGATCAATCGGCTTTGATAAAGGAGTGCATAAGAGAGCTTAACATAAATGAAGAACTGTATAAACCAAAGGTAATCAGTGAGAGGATCAGCAGCCTTAAGAATCAATTGATTACTCCTCTTGAATATACAAAATATGCTATACAGTTTGGTCTTGAGAAAAAGGTAAAAGATATATATGAACTTTACCAGAAGAAGCTATATGCCTTAAATGCACTTGATTTTGATGACCTCCTTATGGTAACAGTTGATCTCTTCAATAGGTTTCCTGAAGTTTTAGAAAATTATCAATCTAAATTTCGATATATTATGGTTGATGAATATCAGGATACAAACCATGCCCAGTATAGATTAATAAAATTATTGGCAGACAGATACAAGAATATATGTGTTGTAGGAGATGAAGACCAGTCTATATATAGATTCAGGGGTGCAGATATAGAAAATATATTGAGCTTTGAGAAGGATTTTCCTGATGCAAAGATAATAAAACTTGAACAGAATTATCGCTCTACTCAGACCATTCTTGATGCAGCAGGTATAGTGGTAAAACAGAATAGCAATAGAAAGGGTAAAAATCTCTGGACAGAAAATAAAGAAGGAGAGAAAATTGTATGCTTTGAGGCAATGGATGAGATGGATGAGGCATCGTATCTATGCAGAATAATTAATAGGTTGAGGAGAGAAGAGGATAAAGAGTATGGAGATTTCTGTATTCTCTACAGGATAAATGCACAGTCAAGGGCAATAGAGGATGCCTTGAGGATGGAAGGCATCCCCTATATCATAATTGGCGGTCTTCGTTTTTATGAAAGAAAGGAGATAAAGGATATCATTGCATATATTCGTATAATCTCCAATCCCGGTGATGCTATAGCACTAAAAAGGATAATCAATATCCCTACAAGGGGGATAGGTAAATTGACTGTGGAAAAGATCGAGAGATTATCTGTTGAGAGAGGAATATCATTTTATAATGCTTTGCAGGAGATCAGTAGAGATAACCCAGTTTCAGGTATCTCAAAGAGGGGAATAGAGGGTTTTCTTGTATTGATTGATGAATTACTGAAGTTAAAAGGGAGATATCCTGTATCGGGGTTATTGACTGAGATAATGGAGAGGGTTAAGTATAAAGATTATTTGAGAAAAGAGTATGGCAGGGAGGCAGAGGATAGGTTGAGGAATCTCAATGAGTTGAGATTTGCCTTAAAAGACTTTGAAAATAATAATGAACCAGATGATATTAAGGGATTTTTAGATCAGGTAGTGCTTGTATCTCCTACAGATGAACTATCAGATGCCTCTTCTGCAATCACCCTGATGACCCTGCACAGTGCAAAGGGGCTTGAGTTTCCTGTGATATTTATAACAGGCATGGAAGAAGGTCTGTTTCCACACTCAAGATCACTCTCTGATAGAAGTGAGATAGAAGAAGAGAGGAGATTATGTTATGTTGGTATGACAAGAGCAAAAGAGAAGCTCTATCTTACATGGTCGCATAGAAGAAGGATATATGGAGGATTCCAGCAAAATATGTCGAGATTTCTTGCAGAGATACCAGAGGAGTTTACTCTTAAAGAGAGAGGAGAGGGTACGTATTCAGGCTATCAGAAGAAGAGATTTGTCCCATTCTGGGACCAGGAGAAGGTAAAGAATTGGGCAGCAGATTGTGATACAATGCCCTTGTTTCCTGTAGGTTCACGGGTAAGACATCCTATCTGGGGCATAGGAACGGTAAAGATGTGTCATGGCAGAGAAGAGGATGGCAGAGTGATAATAAATTTTCCAACTGTGGGCACAAAAAGACTGGCTATAAAATATGCTAAATTAGAGAGGATATGATAGAAGGAGAGGATATGGAAGTTATTACCAGAAAAGAGGTAGAACATATTGCAAAATTAGCAAGGCTTGGCTTAAGCGATAAAGAGAGGCATACCTTTTGCATACAATTGAGCAGAATTTTAGAATATGTCAATAAACTAAATGAATTAGACACATCAAAGGTAGAGGCTGATTCTCATCTTTTACCATTGAAGAATCTCTTCAGGGAAGACATGGCAGGAGTCTCTCTTGATAGAGAAGAGGCGCTTAAAAATGCCCCTGAAAAGAAGAATGAATTTTTCAGTGTACCAAAGATTATAGAAGGATGAGTATATAGAGAAGAATCATGACATGATATCTTTTCCAATATTCTGATTCTTCAATTGATTTCTC
>JBHHUU010000229.1:0-2665 GCA_046753905.1 Nitrospirota bacterium
AACCCGAATGCCTCCAGTAATATACCCTAAGATGCCTTCTCTTTGAATTAGGGTGCGTTGCATGTCATACTATCAGACAGTTTGGCGCTACGGGAACCCTTGCACCAGACCTTTCTAATTTTGGAAGTAAGACTGAGCTGTCATTCTTCCTTGTTCATGACTTCACATATCATAACCTTCATGGTGAACACTCCAGACGCAATTGGGAATGGGAGCATTTTAAAGATCCAAGGAGAATTATGCCTGGCAATCCTGCACAGAATCTACCTCCGACTATTATGCCTAACTTCGGATTGAATGATGAAGAAGTAACGGCATTGACAGTCCTAATGTTTAGTCTTAAAGATCCCAAGATAGAAAAGGTTCCCGTATCATATCTTCCTGAATTAGAGGAAAATCATAAGGAATTCATGCAATTCAGGTAAACCTCAATACTATTCGGCATAATAATTGCTAGTTATATATTAGAAGCAAAGTCCCCCTTTTTCCTTTAATGTAATGGGATTTTTTTTATACCCACTTAATGTAAGACGCCATCCCCCTTATGTAAGGCTTGCTATACCATCTCCCCCCTTACATAAAAGGGGAATATTGTCTATCCATCTATTCTCCCCCACCTACTTTGCTCCTTAATATCTGTTAGGCAAAAACTATGCCGAACAGTATTGGGTAATACTTCAATAAATTGAGGGAAATCCCCTTTAAATTGAGTCTAACAGGTTTTTGAAATATACTGATGCCTCAATATCTCCTTCTATCCTTAGTCTTCTGCTAAAAAAGAGGCTGTCAGCATCTCTTCTTTTTATAAGTAATCCTATTAAATCATAAAAATTGCCTTCAATGATCACATCGGGAGTTAGTCTTTTTTTGTAGTTTGATTTAAGTATACTATTCTCTATATCTATATAATATCTCTTTTGAATATCTCTTGCTACCATCATAAATCGCTTTCCTTCCAGACAGATTAGTCTATCTCTTAAATCTGGATATCTCTTTATGATCATATAAAGGATTACCTTCAGTGAAATAGAGTGAAATTTTTGAGGAAAAAGTCTAAGCAATGATATCAGCATAATTTATATACTTTAGTCCGAAAATCACCCCTCACCCTCTCACACAAGGGGGAGAGGAAACTTTCCCCTCCCTCACCCACTTGGGGGAGAGGAAACTATTTAATTACTTATATAATCCAGCCCTGGCCTGCCGAAAAACCATCCATTACAAAATGGGGCGTCTGATATCTCCTTTAATTCAGAAATCGCCTCTTTTGCTGCAATTTTTTTTGATATAAGTCTGTAGACTATATCTATGATCTCATTTGTACCTTTTAACTGAGGCTGGATCCTTATAGTATCTATACCCATTGACTGTAGTATATCTATATATTCTAAAAGGCAGAAATTAAAACCGCTCAATATCTGGGTTCCATTGAGGGTGTAGATGCTTTTTTTATCAATTGTCTCAACAGGAATACCTTCCTTGAAGTCATAACATCTATATGTGCAGTTATTTTTATTTGAAGAGTGATTGGAGAAAGATGTATAACATCTCCATGATAGTCCTAATGATAATTTCCCAAACCCCAATATCTCTTTTTCAATATCTGTATCCTCTATAATCGAGAACATGGCTTCCCTTGATAATTCTGGCAGCAAGACTATCCTTTTCACTCCTAATTTTTTAAAAAAGATAAGAGAAGGTTTGTTATATACTTGAATATATTGACCCAGTACAGATTCCTTAATCTTTTGATTTAGAATATTTAAGACACCGATATTATTTACCTCTACTGGATAGGGTAACAGGCATAATTCTTCAGTAAACTTAAACTCTTTTTGATTTGTAATAAGCCCTAATGTTGATATAAAGATTTTTTTCCCTGATACCTCTAAATCCTGTGCAATGGAAAGGATATCATTAATGGACAATCTATCTCTTTTACTGCATACTACTTCACCTATATATATATTATCAGCCTTACTATCTTTTATATCTTCATAGAATTTAATTATAGAATCCCTCTCCCATGAGTAGGGTATAGGAGCTAAAGAGATATTCATATATTTATAGATTAAAACTTAATTGATAATATACTAATAATATCACAATGATACACTATAATAGCTATTCATTCAACATAAACAGCAATTCTAATTATAACAAGCAAACATATAGAATTTGTTTTTGGATAGAACAATTTCTGAGAAAATTAAGAAGAATGCATTGAGAAATAGAGGATTCCATACTTATTGGAGTTAAAAAAACAGTTCTTTTTATTACAATGTCATTTTATTTTCATTCTTATCCAGTTTTAGGCATAGCTTTGGCCTTTAGAGTTCCAATCATCGCCCAATACGGTAATTCCAAGGGTCTTAAACATTGATGCATATTGAGTAATCCATCTTTTGGAAGCTTTAGGCTCACTATCCTGTTTATCATGTCCATCCTGAGGAATTATAAATTCGGGCATCAGGGCTATAGCATTTTTATTGCCAGGAGCCACAATTGCCGGTGTTATTGCGCTATGTGAGTATGTAATTGTTCCATTTTTATGGTGTGTTTCGCTGCAATTTTCACAATGAATATTTTGAGAGGAAAAGTATTGGGTGCCATCTAAGGCTATCAACAGGTTGTCATTGATTGCCCTGAATGGATTTAAAAGATC
>JBHHUU010000230.1:0-2642 GCA_046753905.1 Nitrospirota bacterium
GTCCCAACGGGACTCGAACCCGTGTTTCTGGCGTGAGAGGCCAGCGTCCTAGGCCACTAGACGATGGGACCTTATGATTTTAAAATAATGGTTATTAGTAACTATTCAGCTAATACAGGGTGAGAAGTTCCAAAGACCTTATAATGCGTATGATTATAATAAGTGTATTCAGATACAACAGCATCATTTCAGTTCAGGTCTCTATGAGTAGTGAGAGCTAAACACTAAGGAGACGCTATAAACTCTTTTCCACCCCTCACTCTATATTAACTGAATAGTTACGGTTATTTTATCATAGTTATGAAGATTTCATCCTTATCATCACCTTAATACTATCTCTGTTACTAACTGCCTCTTTGAAGGCTTCAATCCCCTCTTCTATAGGATATACAGAAGAGATAAGGGGTTTTACATCTATCTCCTTTTTTCTCAGGGCATCAATTGCCCTCTTAAATGAACCACACCTTGACCCTATTATTGTAACCTCATTAATCACCAGAGAAGATATATCTATATCATTATATCGTGAAATAGTGCTTTTTAAGAGAATCTTTCCTTCTGGCTTAACTAACTGCATAGCCATCTTTATCCCCTCTGGAGAACCTGTGGCTTCTATTACAACATCAGCAACTCCTACCTTTTCTTTAATATCATCAACTAATTCTCCCCTGATTGAAAACTTCTGCAAAACAGCTAACTTTTTTGGATGTTTTCCTATGACCAGAATATTGCATCCTTTACGATACAAGACATTGGCTATCAATAATCCAAGTTTTCCGTCTCCAAGCAGTACTATTTTATCGCCTGGTTTAAATTTTATCTGTTCAGTTATCCTGAATGCAGCAGCCAGTGGCTCTATAAACACCCCTTCTTCGTCATCTATAGAATCAGGGAGATAATATAGATTTTCTTCCGGAAGGGTAAGATATTCAGCAAATGCCCCATCTCTATTTAAAATGCCCAAGACACTCCTGTTTATACAATGATTTTTCCTGCCCATTGAGCAATAGCGGCATCTGCCACAGGTACAATTTATCTCTCCTGCAACCCGCCTTCCCCATGATCTTGGATTTATACTATCTCGTATTATCCCTACAAATTCATGTCCCAATACTCCTTTAAATCCCATAAATCCTTTTGTAATCTCAATATCTGTATTACATATCCCTGCAATCTTTACCTCTACCAGAACCTCTTTTTCATCTTTCCTCCCGGGTTCAGGATAATTATCAATATATTGAAGTTTTTTATCAAAGACTAATGCTTTCATAATAGAGCAATTTAATTCCTATATCTTTAATTCCTATATCAATGAATAGTAAATCTAATTTAAACAGGCAAAAAAGTCAAGCCCGTATCCCAATCTATGCTTTTGGATATGTTTTTGGGATTGACATTTGTCTAATAATCGCCTAAAATAAGTCTATAAGTATATTCAGATAAAAATATAATTGACTTATCTTATGTTTAATCCAAAGTATACCATTACCCAAAAGCTGCTATCTAATATCAAGCGTATAGCCACCCTTATATATGAACTTAACAATCAAAGATTTCCCAAGGTTGTTTTATTAGAGATGGAAAAGAGTGCCAGAGCTGTTTCCTCTTTTTCATCTACCAGTATTGAAGGCAATCCTCTGCCATTAACTGAAGTCAAAAAAATATTAAAATCCAGACCAGAAAATTTGAGAGACAGCGAAAAAGAGATCATAAACTATAATAATGCTTTAGAAGAATTAGACAGCCTGCTTGCTTCTAACAAAGCAGATTTCAACTTAAAATTGATATTAGACATTCAAAAAACAATAATAAAGGGTCTTATTGCCAAGCATAACTGCGGAAAACTGCGACAAGAACCTGTTTTGGTTAATGAACCACGCATCAGAAAAACTATCTTTCTCCCTCCTGACCATCAGGATGTCAAACCACTATTAACTCAATTAATCCAATATATAAATAAAAATCAAAAAAGTGTTGATCCCTTAATTTTAGCTGGTATTTTTCACAAACAGTTTGTAATCATCCACCCTTTTATTGATGGCAATGGCCGTACTGTCAGAGTGGCTACCAAACTGCTCCTTGCCAGAATGGGTCTTAACACCTTTAATTTGTTTAGTTTTGAGAACTATTACAATAATAATATTACCAAATATTTTAATAAAGTAGGAGTACTTGGTAATTATTATGACATCAAAGATAAAATAGATTTCACAGAATGGCTGGAATACTTTACTGATGGTATTATTGATGAACTTCTGAGAATCAATAAAGAACTAAACACAGCAGCCATTTCCCCTGATACCACACTCAAACCTTATCACCAAAAGATATTAGACTATATTAAAGATAATGGCTTTATTACTGACAAGGATTACAGCAGATTAACTAACCGAGCCAAGGCTACCCGCAGTCTGGATTTTAAAAAGCTTATGGAGATGGAATTGATTGAGAGGTTAGGAAAGGGTAAGGGTACTTATTACAAGGCGAAAAAGGAGATTTGAGTAAAGCAGATAGGTGAATATTTATGTAACTTTATAAAAAATTTATTATTTTATCAGATAATTTGAGTATTATTAATAAAGAAAAATTGCAACTATTCAGCACTATTTCATTTGTTTTTTTAATTCCCCTCTTGAGAGGGG
>JBHHUU010000231.1:0-2630 GCA_046753905.1 Nitrospirota bacterium
AAAGCTAAACAGTTTCAATTCTGGATTCTGGCTCCTGACTCCTGGCTTCTTCTGATAGTATCTTTAATGATACAGGGTGAACTATTACATAAATAACAGTATATTAGGAGGGTTATAATGGATATTAAAACGGATGAAAACAATTTATTACTCAAGATACCAAAGGATTTGATTGCAAGAGATTATGTGGAGCGGTTTATGGATAGGATAGAGTTAGAGATATTAGTTAAAAAAGGCCGGATGTCAGAGGAAGAGGCATGGGAACTATCAGAAAGGCTCAAAGAGGATTGGTGGAAGGAGAACAGGGACAAGGTGTTAAAAAGGATAAAGATGAGGTGATGAAGGTAGTCCTTGATACAAATATCGTCTTCTCTGCAATGTTACAAAGTGGTAAGAGATTCAGAGATATATTGTTTTTTGAAAATGCTGAATTTTATTCCTGCAAATACCTCATAATTGAGCTCTTCAAGCATAAAGAGAAGATAGTAAAGTATAGTGAGCTGAGAGAAGAGGTTGTCTTAGAGATATTGTATAAGATCTTAAAAAATATTCACTTTATAAATGAAGACCTAATATCTGAGGACAATCTAATAGTGGCCTACAATCTGTGTAAGAAGATCGATGAGAAGGATACAATGTTTGTTGCCTTAACTCTGGAATTGGATGGAGTCTTATGGACAAGTGATAAGAGATTAAAGAAAGGTTTGCAAAAGAAAGGATTTGGCAAATTTTTTGAAAAGAAGATATAAAGAATCATAGTTGTAAGTAAGTATATAATGTGCCAAGAAGACTTATCAGGAGGGAATAAAAATGAAAAGGGGAAGGTATTATATCTTATTGTTTTTAATCTTCATCATAGGGTGTAGTGCAGGGGAGGAGGAAGAAACTCGTGATCTAAATGATGAACTCTCTGGACCACCATCTGTAGTCTCTACATCTCCTCAGGGGATGGAAACAAATGTAGATGTTGACATCACTATCTCAGCCACCTTTGATAAGGATATTGAACCTCAGACTATTACTACTAAGACATTTACAGTGAAGAAAGGGATAGTAGATGTTGAAGGAAAGGTCTCATATTCTGATAGGAAGGCGACGTTTAAGCCCTTAAACCTACTTGAAGAAAAGACTCTTTATAGAGTTATTCTATCCGATGAGATAAGGGATAAGATGGGGAATAAGATGGCTGATGACTATAGCTGGTCATTTACTACAAAAACAGACATAACTCCACCACAAAACGCAAGTATTACCATAAACAATGGTGCAGATAAGACTGATTCCCTATCAGTAACCCTGACCATCTCAGCAACAGATGATGTAGCAGTTGCTGGATATTATGTATCTGAGTCTTCTGTGACTCCATCAGGGAATGCCTCTGGTTGGGTATCCATATCACCACCCACATCTGACTATACGGACAATGTCTCCTTTACCCTGAGTGATGGAGATGGGAGGAAGACCGTCTATGTATGGTTCAAAGACAGGGCAGGGAACATATCCTCAAGGGCAAGTGATAGTATCCTCTACGGTCTACTCCCACCTGCCCCAACAGGAGTGAATACTACTCCCTCTGATAGCCAGATAACGATAAGCTGGGTTCCTGTCTCTGATGCCACATCTTATAATATCTACTGGTCTACTACTCAAGGTGTTACTAAAGATAATGGCACAAAGATCGAGAATATTATTACAACCTCATATACACATACAAACCTGACAAATGGGACAACCTACTATTATGTAGTGACAGCAGTAAATAATAATGGAGAGAGTTCTCCGTCAGAAGAAGTATCAGCTCAACCTTTTCTCCTTACAACTCCACCATCCAAACCCACTAATCTCAAGGCTATCCCTGGAGATAAACAGCTAATGATAAGCTGGGATCCTGTCATAGGAGCTGACTCTTATAACATCTACTGGGATACAAAGACAGGGGTAACAAAGGATAACTATAAAGGCAAGATATCCAATATCACAAACCCATATATACACACTGGCCTGATCAATGGAACAACATACTACTATATGGTAACAGCAGTGAATGATAATGGTGAGGGCACTGAATCTGATGAGATATCAGGCATGCCTATGAATGTAAATGATACAGATCCACCCATTGGGAGTATCTCTATTGATATCGGTAGTATCTTCAGTGACGATGCAGAGGGTGGGATAGGGAAATGGATAGCAGATCCTCCATGGGGGATCACAACAACCTCCTCTCATACTGGTAACAGTTCATTCACTGATAGCCCAGAGGGAAATTACAGCAGCAATACCAATGTCTCATTGACTATGGCCAATCCTTTTACTATTTCGTCAGACACCGATCTTACATTCTGGCATAAATATAATACAGAGAGCTGCTGTGATAAAGGTTATGTAGAGATTTCTATCGACGATGGTTCAACATGGACCAAACTCGCCGAATATGGTGGGACTCTTTCTACATGGACAGAGGTCTCTTTTGATCTTGCCCCATATGTAGGGGAGTCAATCAATATCCGATTTAGGCTAACATCTGATTCGTCTAGTGTCCGTGATGGGTGGTATATAGATGATATTTCCATCTCTCTTATTGATACTAACCCCACCTCCACCAACACCACCTCTGTCCTTCTCACTCT
>JBHHUU010000232.1:0-2615 GCA_046753905.1 Nitrospirota bacterium
TTGACTCCTTCTGTCTGAGTAAATACCGTTCCTCAAAGGAGAGTTTCTGTTTATCAGCTTCTTTCTCTATGACATAGAGCTTACGTATATGCGTAAGTATGTGATAGGCGTAGCCCTTCTTCTTTACTGCCTTCTTACCAGCCTTCGCGGCATCGAGAAACTTTCTTTGCGCTTGGGCAAGGCACGCAACGATACCACGTCGCTCTGTAGGTGCCGATTAAGGCCATTTTTAATTTAGGGTTGACAAAGAGCTGCGTAAGATTGACAATAGCATTACGTAGGGTTGACAAACAACTCCGCATAGTTGATAAATACAATGCATAAGATTGACAAAATACATTCTTAGAAAGGTATCTTTATGACTAGAGTTCGCTCAAGAGGCGAAAAGATTCGTGGCTTCATCATACAAAAAGTCGAAGAGCATCCAATGAACATTGCTAAGGTGACAGCCAAGCAATTCGATATTACTCGCCAAGCGGTCAATAAGCACCTCAAGAAGTTAGTTGATGAGCAGGCGCTTACCCAGCATGGGAATACTCGAAACCGCTTATATAGGTTACATCCATTAGTAGAATGGCAGAAAAGCTATATCTTAGCAGAAACGCTGGCAGAGGACGTAGTATGGAGACAAGATGTAATTACCCAGCTTGGCCATATGCCAGAAAACGTACTCGACATCTGGCTTTATGGTTTTACAGAAATGTTCAATAATGCTATAGACCATTCTGGTGGGACAATGCTTACTCTTCAGTTAAAGAAAACAGCTATCAGTGCTGAACTTGCGATTTATGATAACGGTATAGGAATCTTTAAGAAGATCCAGACTGAAATGAGCTTACTTGATGAGCGTCATGCAATTCTAGAATTAGCAAAGGGAAAACTCACCACTGATCCTGATAATCATACAGGTGAAGGCATCTTCTTTACTTCAAGAATGTTTGATGGCTTTGAGATTTTATCAGGAGGCACCTTCTTCTCTCACAAGTTCGGTGAAAAAGAAGATCGGATACTTGAAAGAGATAAATTTTCTTCAGGGACAGCTGTGTGGATGAAGCTTAACAATCACACTTCCCGCACATCAAAAAAAATATTCGACAAATTTACATCTGGTGATGATTTTGGGTTTACAAAAACAATTGTACCAGTAAGGCTTGCACAATATGGTGACGACAAGCTCGTATCTAGGTCCCAAGCCAAACGACTATTAGCGCGTATAGATAGATTCAGAACTGTTATCTTTGACTTTCAAGGTGTTGATACTGTAGGAATAGCATTCGCAGATGAGGTTTTTAGGGTATTTGCTTTGAAACATCCTGAGATTGAGTTAACCTCAACTAAAGCTAATGCAGCTATAAAACGTGTAATACATAGAGCTCGATCTACATCAGAGCACTAATGCCACGAATTAGCCGACAGACTGCTAGTATGGATAACGTGCGATAGTTTAAACAGGAGGTATGAGATATTAACTTAATCCGTTGTACTGCAAAGATACTTAAAGAGATTGGATTGAAGGGGGCGGATCTCCTTGAAGAAAAGCCGCCGTCATCTTCAGGTCTCGGTGCTTGGTACGCCAACCTACTTATGATAGACCGCAGAAAATGCGTCCTGTTTACCAGTGAGAAAACCCTCTATTCCTTTCTCGTTTTAGGAGTCAAAAAAGCTGATTTTAAACGCTTTGACGAATTATTTACCTCCAACCTTAGGCTTAACCTTGAAAACGAGGGGTTCAGGGAAGATGTTATTGAAAAGGTCATGGGTGATTATGACAGGATTGATTTAGGAAAGACAAGAGACCGTTGCATTCTAGGTTCTATGAACGATCACGCCTATCATTACAAGTTTTATATCCATGGAGAAGGCGGGCTGTCCTCTTGCGATATCCTCTCCCTTAATAAAAAAATAAACCGAACCCCTATGGGTGCGCTTGGATATAATTATGGGATAGAAGAGATTAGATACCTCCTTGGAGATCGTAAGCTTATGGATCAAGAGCTAAGGCGTATAGAATACCGCCACGGTATGCTTGCACCGGGTGTGAAATCCGAGGAGCTACCCATTAAAGTATGGGAAGCCGAAGAGATTCCTTTTAAGGTTAAAAAGGCCATTAAAGACGAGGATATCCTTAACATCGCTGGCTTTTATGAGGCGATGGACGCAGGCGACCCTGTAGAATATGACCATCTGAAGCTAATTCTAACTGACGATGTCGTGGAGATAGAGTTCTTCAACCGAGAATTTACCCAATTCACAACGGACGATGAGAAAGTCCGTCGTATTCATCGTGTCTTGAGTACACTCACGGATAAAAACGAAATCAGAATAGTCGAGTCCACCGCAGTATCGAGACATAAATCCGAAAAGAGTAAAATTATTCAAAGTAATCTTTGCCCTTGCGGTAGCGGGAAGAAATACAAGAAATGCTGCCTCTCAAAATCTTCACCAACTCCTGGTTGGGAGGATTCTATCAGGTCGAGGCTTGTCAGGGATATCCTTGCCTTCGCCAAGAAAAGATATGGGATTTTAATCAATGGAGCTTATGAGTATTTCTGGGATGATTTTGACCCGAAAATACATCTGGGTGCAGAAACTCTCACCTTGGCCGAAATAAACTT
>JBHHUU010000233.1:0-2606 GCA_046753905.1 Nitrospirota bacterium
CCGAATCTATCCCGCAGGGGCGACGTGATAAGTCCTGTCCGTGTTGTGGCACCTATAAGTGTAAACTGCTGAAGATTTAGCTTAATGCTCTTTGCAGATGGACCTTGACCGATAATAATATCAAGCTGAAAGTCTTCCATAGCCGGATACAACACCTCTTCAACCGCTGGGTTCAGACGATGGATCTCATCAATAAAAAAGACATCTCCCTCTCTTAAATTACTCAGTATAGCTGCTAAATCGCCCTGATGCACTATGGCAGGTCCTGATGTTGCCTTTATCCCCACTCCCAACTCCTTTGCAATTATATAGGACAGAGTTGTCTTGCCCAGTCCGGGAGGACCATAAAATATCACATGGTCTAATACATCCCCGCGTCTCTTTGCAGCCTCTATAAATATCTTAAGATTCTCCTTTATTCTCTCCTGCCCTATATATTCATCAAATCCTGATGGTCTGAGACCGGTATCATAAGACCTCTCTTCTTCATTTAACTTTGCATTAAAGGTGTTATCTCTCATAATCTACCTTGACAGGACTTTCAAAGATTCCTTGATAAGCTCTTCAATGGCAAGCTCTTCAATAGCAATATTACCCTCTTTTACTTTATTATTACATACTGTCTCTGCTGCCTCCTTTGCAAGGTTTTTATTATATCCTAAGTTTGTTAATGCAGAGAGCACATCCTCTATTATATCCACTTCTCTCTTATTCCTATTAACCTTACCTCTGTTCTGATCATCTGACAGCCTTGATATCTTTTCTTTTAACTCAAGTATTAACCTCCCTGCTGTCTTTTTCCCTACACCCGGTATAGAGTTTAGCTTTTTTATATCCTCTTCTCTTACTGTATTAATAAAGTCATCTATTGACATCCCTGAGAGGATGCTCAGGGCAAGTCGTGGACCTATCCCTGATATAGTTATAAGCAAGAGGAATATCTCTTTTTCAATAGGAGTAAGAAACCCGTACAGTTGAATGATATCCGTCCGCAGATAGAGGTGTGTGTGCAGCATAATCCTCTCATTTAGTGATGGAAGATTATAGAATGATGTAAGTGAAGTGAATATCTGAAAACCTATTCCATTGTTCTCTATAATTATATAATCCGGTGATTTATATGTCAGTATTCCTGAGATTGAGGCAATCATTATCCTTAGCAATTAACCCATAGATAATTTTATCTGCATTATCGGGTTAATTCTGCCATTTTCATTGAATGGGAATGGCAGATAGCCGCTGCCAGAGCATCCCCTGCATGATGAGAGTCAGGCACACTATTACTCTTTAAGATTGCCCTGACCATATATGCCACCTGTTCCTTTTTTGCTCCCCCATATCCCACTATTCCGAGTTTTATCTCAGTGGGTGTATATTCATAGACAGGGAGATTATGATTCTCTCCTGCTAAGAGCGCTACTCCCCTTGCCTGTCCTAACTTTATTGCTGTTTGTATATTTCTGGCAAGAAATGTGTCTTCCACAACCAGTACTGAAGGCTTATATTGCTCAATTAATGATACTATGCCATTATATATTATCTTCAACCTCTTAGAGATAGAATCTTTAGAAGATGTAGTAATACTACCTGCTGTAACAAAAAGAGACCTCTCTTCCTCTTTATATATAATTCCATAACCTGTGGCAACGAGTCCCGGGTCTATGCCTATAATCCTCATATTATTCGCCTGCTACATCTTTTCTATTATTTCATCAGGAATATCAAAGTTTGCATACACATTCTGCACATCATCATGGTCTTCTAATATCTCTATCAGTCTTAACATTTGTTCCGCCTCTTTACCTTCTATGTGGACATAGCTCTGAGGCACCATGGTTATCTCTGCTACATTAAATTCTATATTACCCTCCTCTATAGCATTTTTAACATTGGTGAAGTCTGAAAGGAGGGTTATGACCTCATAATTCTCTCCATCAACTCTCATATCTTCTGCACCTGCGTCCAGCACAAGGCTCATAAGTTTATCCTCTTCTGCCTTATCCTTTCCTATTACGATATACCCCTTTTTTTCAAACATCCATGAGACACAGCCTGTCTCTCCCATATTTCCATTATATTTATTCATAATATGCCTGAGATCAGAAACTGTCCTATTCTTATTGTCAGTCATAGCCTCTATCAGCATAGCCACACCTCCAGGACCATAACCTTCATATATTGCCTCTTCATAAGATACACCGGGTAGTTCTCCTGTGCCCCTCTGAACCGCCTTTTTTATATTATCCGCAGGCATATTATTCTCTTTTGCCCTTAAGATAGCGCTCCTTAATCGAGGATTTCCCTCAGGGTCTCCACCGCCTATTCTGGCAGCAACAGTAATCTCTTTGATGATTCTGGTAAATAGATTCCCCCTTTTGGCATCTACTGCCATCTTTTTATGTTTGGTTGTAGCCCATTTAGAGTGACCTGACATTAATCCCTCCTTGATTATAAAAACAGCATCTAAACTTTAGACACTTTTTTAACTATGACATATCCATAGACTGTTTTTAACACAAAATATCGGGTTGTGTCAAACTGATGATGCTTATAGCAAAGGGGGGCAGGGGGGATTTTCATAGTAAACGCTCATGAGCAGACTTGCT
>JBHHUU010000234.1:0-2579 GCA_046753905.1 Nitrospirota bacterium
CGTTGAGGCGCCCGCCTGGCAAGGCGCGAAAGTGCAGGAATAACTGGATATTTCGTAATAGTTCAGCCGTATTCTTGGAATTAAGGGGTTAATTTCTGTATATTCTGATATTGAAACCAAGTCAAATCAGAGAGGGAACAGCTTGACCAGATCTGTGAGCAGTAATAGCTTCTACAAGATACTCAAGAGGGTTACGTTTTTGCAACCAACATGTTCGTGTTACGGTTAACAATCGAGATGTCAAAACAGCGCCATTATCACTTCTATTGCCAAAGCATATCTTTCGCCATTGAACTGCCGGTCTTATACCCCTTTCAGCTATATTATTGGTTGGTTCGACCCCTTCATAAAAGACAAAGGAGAAAAGATGATCAAACCGTTTGAACAACTTATTGGCCAAATTTTGGACACACTTCTCCTCTGAATGCATATGTTCTTTAAAACACCTTTTAATTGCATTCCTTATGGATTTTGTTTTTTTGATGAGTTCAGCGCGAGATATCTCTGCCTCCTTATATTGATACCATATAGCCATGAGTCTTTTTCTAAGCTTTTCCATCCTTTGGGCGAATAATTTAGCCTCATCAGACTGTGTAGCCTCACCAATCTTTAAAATTCCGAGGAAGTCTCTTTTTAGATGTGCCCAACAAATTTGAAAAAGCCCTTTATGATATTTTGTGTAAGCACCCCATCGGTCAACACACAAGATACCTTTGTAGGCCTTGCCCAAGACATCTTCTAAGACCTTGGAGCTTCGACTCTTAGCCGCTTGAAAATATATAAACGTAGAAGCAACAAATATCCACAACCATCGATCCCTCCACCCTGTTTCGTCGGCATTTAAAACTGGTTCCTCGGGGAGGGCATCTTTTAATTCTTCATCAATCGGCCTTAATGCCTCAGAAGTGTCTTCTAATAGATTTTGCACTGATCCAAGAGCAATATTTACATTCAAAAGTGTCTCACAAAATTCACGGGTTCCACGGCGAGAAACATGAAGAACTGCCGCCAGATAGGCTATTATTGAGGCTAACCTTGGCCCGAAGTTTGATTTAAGTATTTCTGCAGACAAAGAGGCTGAGCTCTGGCAACCACATTCACATAAAGTGGTATGCGCTTGATATTCCGTAATGATTGGTTTGATAGGTTCTATCTCGGCGACCTGCCATCTGAAAGGTTCTCCAACTTCATTAGCTGTTTCATCTTGAGGTAAGGTTTTGCCACAATCCTCACACTTATCAGGATAGTAATGGAGGACATCATCAACCTCTTCAACAGGTATCAGTTCTCGCATACTTCCCTTATGGCCCGGTTGGCCGCCAGGGTTACGTTTGTCCTTCTTCTTTTTTTTGTCGGTTTTTGGATTCTTATCTTGGGGATTATCAGATGAAGGAGGTTTGGAAGAATCTCTGGAATTCTTTTCCAATTGAGCTATCTTCCTTTTTAAATTTTTAGTCTCAGCATCATATTGCAAAAGCTTATTCACGGTGGGCTCTTTGCCCGCGTCATATAACTTCTCCGCTGCTCGTCTATCCACGCTGCAATACCTCCCGGAAATCCATCGATAAAGGATTACCCCATACCGCCTTAATAGATCGATTAGGCTTATTGGTTTGGTCATTCTTACCTCGTCCCGTGGTATTGCCGAGATATATCCAATTTGCAGCTTTATAACAGGTCCCCTCAAATCGTTCGGTATCAATAAATGTCTCAAGAAAACATAAAGGGTGATTATATACTCTCTCCCAGTCAACCGGAAGAACTTTGGACATCCTACTTAATAAGTGAGATGCCAAATATCGAATCCGGACCCAGGGCAATATAAGAAACCGGCTATTGTAAGCAATAAGGTGAAGATTCTTCTTTCGAATATCGGCTGACCAGCCGATAAATTTATCCCTACATCCGATATGACGCGGAGCTGAAGACCATGAAAAACACGCGAGAGCTCTTCCCTCCTTAAAGATAATATATTTCAGATGTTCCCCGACAGGGTGAACATAACTCAAATAATGGTATTGAGCAATAAGACTGTTAAATAGTTTCTCAAAATCAGTATGTCGAACTTGTCTTATTTCAAGCGGCTTAACCTTCGATAATGGAGCACATACAGGAGATTGATCAATATTGATTTTTGGTGGCTTTCTGCGATTGACAAGAGGGTTGTTAGGTTTAAATTTCCTGGGCGGTAGTTTGATATATCCGGCTCTGTGAAGCTGCAGCAAGAACCCTCTACAAACCATATCCCGCAAGACTCCATTGGGTTGAACCCAGTTCCATGCCTTGCAAATTTTCTTAGATAATGCACGCCGACTATCATCAGGATTCTCAGCGATCAACTTATTGATGAATTCTATGTCATCAGTAGTTGCAACTCTACCTTGATATTTGATTTCCAAATCCATATGCTAAAAAATAGCACATGAATAATTGGAATGCAAGTCATATTTCAAAAAAAATTGACTTTTTTTAAAATAAGGGCTGAACTATTACACTTTTTTTAAAATAAGGGCTGAACTATTACCTTTATTTAAACTCGTCGGGCCGTAGTGACATTTAGCCTGCCCGCCATCGCGAGC
>JBHHUU010000235.1:0-2538 GCA_046753905.1 Nitrospirota bacterium
TGTTAGTGTTTGTGTATAACAGGGATTATTGCATATATCTATTTAGCAACACTCTCTTTCCTTTTATGCAACTGCATTCGATACATCTATTTCCTCAATAGAAGAATGTTTCCTCCATTTTTTCACAGTTAGGCCATTCATTCTGCGTTTAGGTTCTTTAAAATCTTCCTTGCTAATGGCTCTTTAATTTCATTATGACGAGGGATGGCTTCAACAACTCCATTTTTCGGATTGATCCAAAGTGAATGTGATTTCCCTTCTCGTTTCAAATAACAACCAGCGATTCTCAGTTTGCGATCCAAATCTCGTCGCTTCATCCAACTACCACCTTTTCCTGGATAGCGTCTTCTGGAAGTCCACGAAAGATGTCGGCTCTCCGATCCTCTAAAATTAATTCAATGGCCTTACTTAAGCTATTCTTCGCTTCATCTACCGTTTCCCCCTGACCATTAGCACCAGGCACTTCTGGACAAATTGCCCAATATCCGCCTTCCGGTGCCTTTTCGATAATTGCTGTAAACTCAGCTTTCATAATATCCTCCTCCTATGTTACCTGGCCTAACCTAACTATTACATATAGATCATTCACCTAAGCTACAGCTATATGAGTAGCGTCATTCCCATATTTAACTGGATGCTTAGGAATTTGAAAGTCCCCCTCACCCTAACCCTCTCCCCCGAGGGGAGAGGGAAGGGTGAGGGGCTAACTTGTATTACTCCATCGAGTTTTTTCTGAAGCTTAGACGGATAATGCTGTTTTAGTTGAGCCAGAAAAGATTGGTCTTCTTTATATCTTTTATCCAGCATATCTTTATTCTCATAATAATAAGAAAGGGCATCATGAACTTGCTCAAGCCTAAGATGTGGGTATTCATCAATAATCCTGTCAGCGCTCATACCCATGAGCTCATATCGGATGGCAATATCGACTACCTTTATGCGGGTATCACATATAATAGGCTCTCCTCCTGAAATTTTCGGATCAATTGAAACATATGGATGATTCGTCTTTCTTTCTGCAACTGGCATAATCAATCCCTCCTTGATTACCAAATACTGCCATAGAACTGTCCCCTTTTTTCTCCTATCCTCTATCTATTCTCTGTTCTACTTCATTTGAATGTATCTTTAAATGACTAAGTGATGCTGATAGCTCACCCATGATGTCTTCTCTTTGAACTTCTGTTAGGTCTTTAATCTTTAGTGCCTCAACAAGGCTGACAACATGTAAGCATTCTTCTTCTAACTCATCGATAAGAGATTTTAATGTTTTATCTATATCTATTTCCTTTGTTGATGCTAACGCTTTCATTTATTTGTTTAACCTTCTCATTATTTTTTCTATACCTTTCTCGAAAGAAATAATCTCCACTTCCCAATGTCTTATCATACCTTCATCATGAAAATTTTTCATTCTTTCTCTTCTTATTTTATCTTCATGTTGTCTTATTTGTTTCTTCAATCCTTCAATCTTCTTTATATCCTTTATTTATCTCATTCCCAAGCCCCTGCTTGGGAATGTAATTGTCAGAGAAGCTCTTGTTTCTTGTTTTTTCTCATATAGAACATAGCACTTATTAAACTTGCTAATTCTATAATGAGAGATTACATTTAACATTACTGGAAGCGAGAGCTTCCACAACAACAGCGTTCCCAAGCAGGAGCTTGGGAACGAGATATAATATTTCTATATAGGAGACGTTTTTCTATTGACAAAGGCCTTTTAATGGGTGACCCCCCTTCATCCTTTACTTTGGTTCTAATGGATAGGGTATATCAAAAAAGTCTATCTTACTTAAGACCATTTCTTTTTCTATATGATATTGACCATCCATATAGACCTTTTCAACTACCCTGAAGAGTCTGGGAGGACGTGGATACTCTTCTGCTCCTGGCCATAGAAATGATACTAAATAACGGCTTATTTCAAAATATCCCTCCTCTTTTTTAATCTCCAATTCTTTCAACTTATGTTTTTCAAAAAAATCAGGAGAAGCCCCTCCCACAATCCAATCTTCACCTAAATTTTTACTGTCACGTTTAAATACTTCAACCATTATTTCAGGTCTAAATAAAAAATATGTATTCTCACTCGAACGTAACCTAACAAATTCTATAGCCCTTTCTGCTCTATCAATATAAACAAACCCTTGAAAATCATTCAGAGAATCTATCTTTTTTATAATATTTTGATCCCTCATAAGATAACATTTTACATCCATTTCATAGGGAGGTGCTCCACCGAGAAGATCAGGATCTCGTTCATTACGCTTTTCTAGTATAAAACCCTCTTTTAAAAAACTCACATACAGAAATCTTCCTGTATAATCTCCTCGTGTATAATTTTTCCCCTCAAGAAATTCGTCAACCTCCATAGTCCCTTTAGCCTGTGAATTGAATAAAAAGAGACATAGAATAACATACACTTTTAATAATAATGATATTTTCTTCATAGTGTTACTACACTATTTACAATATTTTTTTATTTGAGAATTTTTCATTTCAAATTAGAGGGGTCAGCCGGCTTGAAGAAAAATT
>JBHHUU010000236.1:0-2509 GCA_046753905.1 Nitrospirota bacterium
TCTGGGTTATATGGTGAGGATAATCTGGAATTACAACTCTGGCAATACTTGGCATAAGACAACTTTACATCTCTATTTGTAAGTTGTCAATAATAATATGGGGGTTGTCCCCTGTAACTGGCTGGAGAGTAAAACTTATCTTATAATTCAACCTCGTATTTTCAAGTACTCATTAAATTTCACCAGATATTGTGTATATAATTTAGACATCTTCTTTATATTTTGAAAGACAATACTGTCTTTATATTCTCCATACTCATACACAATCCTGTTTCTTAAACCTGCTGTTGAGGCAAGCTGCTTTGCCAAACCTATGGGAATAATACCCGATTTGCCTACCTTGATAAAGGAGTCGTAATAACTCTCTGGCACCCTTTTTCCCTCTATTGTTAAAATGGCTCCATTCACATCACTGGCTACCTCTACCAATAACTGTAGTAATCTCTCAGTACCCCTTTTCGTTATATTCTTAGCTATATACTCTTTATAGGTTATCTCCTTCAACTCAGATAACTCTCCAAGATACTGTGTGAGAAACAACAATTTCTCTCTAATAATCTCTATTTCACTTGGCAAGTTTTAATTTCCTTATCTCTCTATCTATAAAGCTCTTCTTTAATTTTCGAAACTTCTCACTCTCCCAATATTTTTTATGTGCCATAATGGAAAACTTAAAAAAACTGCCAAAGACATTTTCATAGATAGGCTTGCCCTTAGTGGCAACCTGAAAAAGCAGAAGGGGAGAGGCGTAGCTCAAAACAACTATATCTAGTCTATCTGTCCTAAATAGATGGATAAAAGCATCCAATACTTTCTCTTCTTCCACATCACTGGGTAGTTCATCAAATAATATCCCTAAATCAATATCACTATTTTTAGAGTCTTTTCCTAACGCCTTAGACCCAAATAGAATGATTAAAGATATTCTATGAAGACAGGCTATCTCTTGTAACATAATGATTAATTAATGGGCATAAACCACTACCTAATGGTAGTGGTATCATAAAAGGTTTTACCGTTTAAGTAATTAAGATAGTATTAGCTTTAGGGTTTAATCCCGTGACTTAACAACTCCACAATGTTTCCGATCCTGAGCAAAATTTTACTGATCTCACGCTTTGACTTTGTATAGACTTGTCATTCGTCACTCCACAGCTCTTCCCTAAATCTCTCCATATCCTCTGACTTCACCGCTGCCTCTAAAAGGCGATCTAACACCTCTATCTCTTTTACACCCTTTATCCTCTCCCTTATATCCTCTGGAATATTTCCAAATTTGATGCTTAATATGGATAATATATCCTCCCTCTTTCCTTTTATCTCACCTTTTATCTCACCTTTTATCTCACCCTTTATCTCACCCTCTTCTCTTCCCTCTTCTATCCATCTCTCTGCTATTGTCGGCATTAGTTTCTCACCTCCTTTTAGTGTCTCTTTTAATGCCATGTCTATGTCTTCTTTCTCTATCTTATCTGCTGTATTTACTATATACCTTAATAATACTTCTATGTATTCTATGCCGCTTTTCTTGTTTTCTAAATCTTTCAGTAATCTGAATATATCATGAAATTTCTCTTTTAGTTCTTCTCTAAAGATGTATTTCAGTATCAGCAGTCCTACTCTTAGTTTTATTTCTCCCTTTATCTCTTCATTTTTCATGTGGGATATGTCGTATAGTTCATATCGAAAATCGGGTATGTATTCTTTTAATCTCTCTCCTGTCTCTCCAAACAAATCTATAAATCCTCTGCTTATTTCCCACTTTTCTCTCCCATGATATATCAGTAAGGGTACTATTACTGGAAGTTCTTTCTTTATTTCTCTCTGCTTTATCTTTAATTCCCATAATTTTACCATATTTCTCAGAAGATAAAAGGCTGTTTTTGGTTCTATATAGCTTTTATGTTCAAATAACAGGTAGATGTAGGCTATTTCGTTTTTCTGTCTGACTTTGTATATTATATCTGAAAAGTATTCTGTCAGTTCTTTTTCTATGAAGCCGGCTTTCTCTATGGAGAGGGTATCTATGTCTATCTCTTTCAGGATTTTATATGGCAGGTATTCTGTTAGAAAGTTTTTTGCTATTTCTTTCCTGGTGAAGTTTTCTTTGAAAAATTTGTCATGTGGATTTGTTATCTCTTTCATATACTATCCTATCCCGAGTTTCCTGGTTAAATAATGATTAATTACATAACAGATTGAATTTCAATGAGTTACATATTAAGATGTCTTTTGAATTCCTCAAAACTCATTCCCCATTTTCCATGAAATCTCTCTATCGCTTTCTGTAATACGTGTAATTTTAGTTCTAAATACTCTGAGAATATCTTATTGAAAGCTTCATCTATGTCTCTTGAATGTGTTGTTTTAACAAGCATCTCACTCAACTTTGGTGATATAACACGCATCTTAATTACCTCCTCTATTAGCTGATAAGCTCATGAATTTATCAGCATAAAGTCAAAAAAAACAAAAAGTGGCTCATTAAGGCCTTGGATCGTAACTCAGG
>JBHHUU010000237.1:0-2499 GCA_046753905.1 Nitrospirota bacterium
GTGATCTTGCTCCGTTACTTCCACCGGAGTCAGCCAAAATGAGCAGTCTTTTCGAGTTTATGTACTGATGACTACCATGATACAACCACCAAGTGGCGATGGAGTTGACGGCAAATTCTGGAGTGTCAGCCGATTGTCCCACCACGACAATACCAGAATTTAGACCCACATCGTAAATTCCATACGGTGAAGCTATTCCCAAAGCTTCGGAACGAAAATCGTGATCCTTGACCTTTTTGGCCTTACGGCACCATATTCGGCCTGGATTTTTAAATAGT
Organism: Nitrospirota bacterium; assembly: GCA_046753905.1. Lineage (GTDB taxonomy): Bacteria > Nitrospirota > Nitrospiria > JBHHUU01 > JBHHUU01 > JBHHUU01. The sequence continues at coordinate 279 of JBHHUU010000237.1, forward strand.
CCAATTAACTCCTTTTTTTTCGTATCTACACTGATAATGGGATCTCCGGCAGCACTGAATTGTTGCCGAAAATGTTTAATTATGCCGAATTGCTTATCTCTGTCTGGATGAGTCCCCGCAGACAATGTCTTTTTGTTTCCCTTCAGTGAGTAGTCAAGTTGCGAAAGGAGACGATGTACGGTTGCTGCTGATACTTTGATATCAAGCCGATAATAAAGACAGGTTGATATCTTCTTGAGAGTATGCCGAGTCCATTTCCTTTCTGCCATAGGATCTCCTGCTGTATCGAATTCCAGAATATCTCTGATTTCTTCGATTATCTCCGGTGTTTTTTTTCCACCTGTTTTCTACCCGCTCCCCCCTTACGCGTCCGGTCAAGCAGCACATCGTGATCAAGAAGTTTCCGACGTCCTTTGGCTACTGTTTGAGGGTGCAAGCCTAATAAATCAGCTATTCGAAGATCACCTCCATGTCCAAGTTTAAGTGCCTCAAGCCCTGCGAAAAGTCGTCTTTGTTGTTCATCAAGCATACTAAAAAAGATAACGATAGCCGCCTTAACTTCATCAGTATAATCTTCCCGGGTTACTCCATGAACCTGACGACTCAAAAGTTGCTTTTTGCGAATTGAGGAATCTGAAGAACAGTATAAATACACCCCTGAAATTTTCTCTCGTGCAATTTTTCCTTTTTGAGTCAATCGTAGAAGAGATTCCTTTACTCCCACATTAAGCAATTTTTCTAAATCCTGTGCATAATATCCTGATTCCGATTCTGAAATTAAATATTCCAAGGTCGATAGCAAATTGCCGTGTTGAGAAAAATAGATTGAACGATGACACCAAAGACCATTCTTATCAAATTGTATTATTGAATCCAGTGTATAGAAACGTCCGTTATGAGAGTAACTCGATCGATATGATAAGCTTTTAAGAATTCTAAAAACAGTTATATCTATATTTGTTCCAAGAACCTCCTTTAGGTCTTGTAATGTACTGATTTTATTAGATAAAAAAAACAGCTCAACATCTTTTTTATTATATTTTGGTCTATTCATAATGTTATAGTATCAACCCCAAAGTTAATGATTGTTGATACTATAACATTTAGAAATTCAAAAAGTCAATCCATTTGATAGTTGTTTATGCCTTAATTTTGCTATACTTGATTTATTTTTTACTATCCTGAGATCTATATATTGAAAAAATTAAAATGTTAGAATGTCAACTAAAAAATCGAAGTTATTTTTGAACGACCCCTTAAGTCTAAGAGAAGAGGATATTATTAATCTCTCTACTGCCTCTTTGATCTCCTCCTTATTCTTTAATAACCATAGCTGGGCTCTCCTCAAGCCCTCTGCCCTCTCCATACCCCGTTCCTTCCTTTGCGATCAATAGCATTAATAATGCTAAGTAAAAATCTGGTTCAGAAAAGGCGTCTGCCAATTTATCTGCTGCTCTTTTTTCAATGGCAATGACCAGATCAATATCATGGGTGGAACGGGGCTCTCCCTGCAGACTGGAGGCTATTGATCCTGTAATCATATACTGAATCCCTGTATCTTCAAGTGTCTGGATTACCCTTTTTAATAGTTCCTGCTTGTGACATTTTTTCAGACGCTCCAGATATATCCTTCTTATATCTTCCTGAGATAGTTCAGGAAACCTTTTGTGTAGCCCATGCAGAAAGAGCCTTTTACTGAATTCTGACAGCTCAAATGCCTTAAGCAGTCTTGCCTCTGGCGACATCTGCCTTAGTGTTCGTATATAGATGGCATGGTTAGGCTGATCTTTTATATCCATATACTCAATCCCCTCATTCTGGATTTTGACTTATTTTTGATCTTTGACCCTTGCTCTTGATTTGCCTATTATACCCCCTTTTTCCTCTCCATTTCAATAGGAAGGGCGGAATAGCTGTGTTATGGCCTTTGTGCCACTGTCAGGGGCTGTGTATCGGTATTCAATCCACCTACCATCAGCAAGGTGTATGGCGGATAGCCTCCCCTTATCGTCATAGGAGTACCCTATCCCCTTGTCCCTGTCTATGGTGATTGACCTGATCCTACCCTGCCTATCAATCTGATATTCTATCTCCCTTCCCCTATACTCTATCAGTAGTCCTGTAAGGTCTTTGCCACTATAGTGGTAGGTGATGGAGGGGAGAAGGGGCTTTGTTGTTAATGGCTTATCATTATAGCGTATACCTGTGAGCCTGCCTGAGT
>JBHHUU010000238.1:0-2498 GCA_046753905.1 Nitrospirota bacterium
TTGCTTCTAATAACGAGTCTGCTGCCGACTCATTAATCTTTCGCAGCCATTTCTCAAAATCCTTAAGCATCTGTTTGGCATCAGCATAACTGTTTTGTTCAAGCGCACTCCTAAACCGCCGGTGCGCTTCTTTCCGGTATCTCTTCGGCAAATGCCTCTGTATGTTCCGATCTTTATGTATTGTGCAGCGTTGATGAATCAGCTTTTTACCAAACCGTCCCTTTATTTCCTTGATTATCCCTTTTCCGCCATCTGTCACCCAGATAATTTTCCGGGAGAGCTTTAAGCCTCGACGCTCCATATCTGCCAGTAACTCCCCGCATACCTCAGCATTCTCCGCAGCCTCTTGCCAAAATCCAAGTGTTTTCTTTTGTCCCTCGCAATCTATCCCCAGGCAAACCATGAAGGCTTCCCCTCCCCGATGCACTGTATCTATAAATATTGCAAAGGCATTAAAATCAGATAAATCCCTCTCCTTGAATTCCCTAAGCTGCCTGCTCGTAACAGCTATAATATGCCGGGATACCGAACTGGGTGTTACCACCAAACGCCTCTGATGCTTCTGTTACCGTCTCAGCATACTTCTGACACGATATACCGCGCATAATTTTACCCAACAGCTCTTCTGAAAAACCCTCTGCTGATTTCAGTTTTTGATAACTCTTTAATTCTATCTCTCCGTCTACACCACGCAGTCTGGGATGTTCTACGCGTATCTTTTGATCCCATGCGTAAATTGACCCTCTCTGGCTTGCCCGCTTTTGTGCCTCTGACGAATATGGATGATAATCCGGCCCTGTAATCTCTTCTCTCTCTATGTACATTATTGTTTCTGCCATCAGCCTGCCCAGGTCTTTCATTAAGGAATCAAATCCTGCCTTGCCTTGGCTTAATATCTGATATAGCCGATTATTGATCTCCTCTCTTCCATATGCCTCCTGCATACCCCTGATTGCTTTTTTTCTCTTCTTTGTGTTATATTTCATCTGCGGCTCCTTTCTTTTAATTATAGTTTTATTTGATTCTGTGGATTATCCCGCAGAGGGAGCCACTTTTCAATTTTCAACTAAAAATAGTATATCACCAAATAACCTCTTTGATATTCAATCTATTATAGGATATAATGGTTGTATAAATGATAATTAAAGCAAACAAGATGAATTACAAATAAGAGGGAATTTTTATGGGACAGGTAAAAACAATAGAGGTACCGGAAAAGGCAATCCATCTTCTTAAATCAGGGTGGAACCTGGAAATGAAGATATTGGAATCAGATATTAAACGGTTCAGGGAGATGATTTCTCAATTGGAAAAATCACACGGCATGGACAGCAAGATTTTTAAACAAAGATTCGAGGCAGGTCAACTTGGTGATGAGGAATGGTGTTTTGATTGGGCTAACTATCTTGATATATTAGCAGAGCTTTTAGATAAAAAAGAGACGGCAGAGAGCGTATGTCTGTGATAGATGAATACATCAGCAAGGTTAGAAAAGAATTAGAGAACAAAAGCAGTATAATAAAACAGATCCAGATAGATTTGGATACCCCTATTGCTATCAGGCAGGGAATATTGAAGGGCAGGATAATATTTCTGGATGATTCTATTCTTTACCTGAATGAGATCATCTCAGATAAGGTTAAAAGATACCGTTTTCATTATATGAATCATAACAATGATCTCATCATGAGATGGGACTCATCTCCGCATCATAAAGAACTGCCCACATTCCCATATCATCTCCATACAAGCGACAGGATTATTTCTTCTCAACCTGTAACATTAATAGATGTGTTAAAGTGTGTTGAAGATGTTGTTTTAGGTTCTTTGAAAGATAGAACGTAGTCAGATGAGTATTATGAGGTTAAGTGTGAGCAATGTGGTGTTCGTGTTGAGGATATTCCTTTTGTTCGTCCCTATGCAAGGGCAAGCAGACGTTTTGAAGAAGCAGCTGCATGGCTATGTCAGCATTTACCTGTGTCTTTGATTTAAATAATTCACGGCTCATATGGGTTGGTATGTGTAGATATCTCAGGGCAATAATGCCAATTTTCTCTGCCAACATTGTAATTTTATAATAATCCTGTTATATAATCCTATAATCGTCTCACCTTTACGCTATAATACTGAAAAATTTAAAATCTCTTGTCATCAGGTACTCCTTATATGCCAGAATTTTAAGGCAAAAGTTTTTCCATTGACCTTATAAAAAAGAGTGTGTAATATGCAGTTGTATCAGTCAATTTTTTGAAGGATAAACTTTATGCGAAAAAGAGATGTAATGAACAAGGATGATATGGAAAGGGCGCTCACACGCATATCTCATGAAATACTGGAAGCTAATAAGGGATGTAAGGACCTGGTAATCGTGGGTATCAGAACCAGAGGCGTCTATTTAGCCGGCAGGATAGCAAAAAAGATTAAAGATATAGAAGGTGATGAAATCCCTACAGGTATTATTGATATTACCCTATACAGGGATGATCTGAGAAATACAT
>JBHHUU010000239.1:0-2460 GCA_046753905.1 Nitrospirota bacterium
CATCATCCCCTCTTCTCTTCATATACTCACCCCTCAGATCAAGATCATCTGTGATAAATCTTGCATAGAGACCATATAGAGTCAGATCATTTGTACTCGCATTATCATACTTGCCGTCTGCATACGAGAGGCCTATATCCATAATGTAATCATTATTGTATAGAGGGTTGAATATGAGTCTACCCACAAACATATTATTCTGATTATTTTCTCTATTCTGAAGACCAGACTTTAATAGACCTGCGGGTCCTTTTATTATGGCAAGGTCATAAGAGAGGTATAGGGATTGAATATCCTCATATCCGTATATTGCAACTCCTGCATCCGGCCAATCCCCATAGACAAGTTGATCAATGACCTGCGGTTTGCTTGCCAACTTATTTAATGGAGGCAGCACAGAATTGGTTTTATCTATACCAAATGGTGTGAAAAATTGTCCTATCTTCAGATTTACTTCAGGATTGACTTCCCAGTCTATATACCCCTGTTCAAACTTAATCTCATCTCCGCCATGCTCATATTCTATCTCTCCATATATAAATATATTCTCCCTTATACTGCTCTTTGCTGATAGATAGAAGTTATGCATGTCAATTGTCCTCTGTCCATTGTCATCATTATTCCCTTCAAAATCAAAATATAATAGGTCCATAAAACCATGAAACTCTGCAAATGAACTGGGTGAGCCATAGTTTAATTGTCTCCTTATTCCAGTCTCACTCGCTATGCTGGGAGAGACAAAAGAGATTAAAGCAAATACTGCCATAAAACCTGCCAATACCTTTTTTCCCATAATCAACCTCCTTTTGTTCTAATATGTATGAAAGTTTTGCCCTCAAACATCTGGTTTGTTTATAATTGTTATCATATAATAATTTTAGTGTTGTTGCAATAATTAAATTGTCCTTTACACCTGATAATTAGGGTATAGAACATATTTACTCTGGAATGTCTAAAATAGCTTGAAATATTTCTTCCTATTATATAGAATAAATAATTCATATAATAATTCTTTGTTGAAATCTGCTGAAAAAGCTATATAAGTAGTGTCAGAAGTGAGATTTAAATAATATAAACTAAAGTTTTTCATAAATCAATTGTTTTTTTAATTATCTACAATTTGTACAGGGATAAAAAATGGAACTTTTTAGATTAACTATACATGAACTTCAGGAGTTGTTAAAGAAGGGCGAGATAAAAAGCAGAGAGATCGTGGAGTCTGTCTATGAAAGGATAAGAAAAGTAGATAAAGATATAAATGCCTATGTTACTCTTACAGAAGAGATGGCTTTTAAAAAGGCAGATGATGTGGATAAAAGGCTTTCTGATAGGAAAGATACAGGACTTCTCATGGGGATTCCTCTGGGGATTAAGGATAATATTGTAATCGAGGGGATAAGGACTACCTGTTCTTCTAAGATGTTGGAGAATTTCATTCCACCTTATAATGCTACAGTGGTCTCAAGACTAAATAAGGAAGATGCAGTATTTATCGGTAAGACTAATCTGGATGAGTTTGCAATGGGTTCTTCAACAGAAAATTCTGCTTTTTTTACTACAAAAAACCCATGGAATTTTAATAAAATTCCAGGTGGTTCGAGTGGTGGGTCGGCTGCGGCGGCATCAGCAGGAGAATGCATCGCTGCGTTAGGGTCTGATACAGGCGGTTCTATCAGGCAGCCAGCAGCATGTTGCGGAGTGGTAGGTCTTAAGCCTACTTATGGCAGGGTATCCCGTTTCGGTCTCGTGGCATTTGCATCTTCTTTGGACCAGATAGGGCCAATTACAAAAGATGTTACTGACTGTGCGATATTGTTAAACTGTATAAGCGGCCATGACCACTATGACTCTACTTCTGCTGAGTATGATGTCCCTGATTTCACACAATCATTGAAAAGAGATGTCTCTGATCTTAAATTTGGGATACCAGAGGAATATTTTAGAGAGAGGATAGACCCTGAGGTAGAGAGGGCTGTAAGAGATGGGATAGATATATTAAGGGCAGCAGGCGGAAAGATTATAGATATCTCTCTGCCTCATACTGATTATGCCACAGCCGTCTATTATATCCTTGCCACTGCAGAGGCAAGCTCTAATCTGGCAAGATATGACGGGGTAAAATATGGCCATCGTGCTGTAGATGTCAGGGATTTGATGGATATGTATCTCAGAACAAGAGAGGAAGGTTTTGGTGATGAGGTAAAGAGGAGGATAATGCTTGGGACATATGTATTGAGTTCAGGATATTATGATGCCTACTATAAAAAGGCACAGCAGGTCAGGAGATTGATTAAAGGTGACTTTGATGATGCCTTTAAGGAGGTAGACATAATTATAACTCCAACTTCTCCAACACCAGCCTTTAATATTGGGGAAAAGACAGATAATCCCCTCCAGATGTACCTCTCAGATATATTTACCATATCTGCAAACCTTGCCCCGGGGCGGCACGCCGGTGGT
>JBHHUU010000240.1:0-2407 GCA_046753905.1 Nitrospirota bacterium
GGTGCAGGGTGCAGATTTAAAGATTTTTTCTGCACCCTGCACCCTGACAACTGCACCCTATTAATAAAGATTATAAAGGGGGGTGAGGAAAAAAAGAGAATTGATTACACAGACTGTTGAGACAGATTGCCCGGATATCTATTATATTTGAGGATATCTGAGGGATATATAAGGTTAAAAGGAGGAAATATTATGAGAAGATTTCTAAAAAATAAAAAAGGATTTACACTGATTGAGCTGATGATCGTGGTAGCTATTATCGGCATACTGGCTGCCATTGCAATACCAAACTTCATGAGGTATCAGGCAAAGGCAAAGCAGTCAGAGGCAAAGGCAAATCTGGGGTCAATATATACCTCAGAGGTGACATATAAGGTTGAGAATGATGTGTATGCAGGTAATATTGGTAGTCTTGATTGGGCAATAAGTGGAGCTAATCCTAAGTATAGTTATAGTATAACAAGTGGGACTGCAACTTTATTTACTGCACAAGCGAGAGGGAATATCGATAATGATGGCACATTTGATAACTGGACAATAGATCAGACCAAAGATCTTGTTAATCAAACTAATGATGTAACGCAATAAGGTGATAGATAAAAGGGTGCGTATATAAGATGACATAAGTAAATTTAAAGAGGCGGGTCTTACAGATCTGCCTCTTTAAATTTAATAATTATGGATAAACAGGATAACATAAAAATAGACAACCTATTATTAATCCTTATTCCCTTTGCTATAACATTCATCTCTTATATATCCAGGATAACCCCCAATATATACTGGCGGGACAGCTCTGAGTTTACAACTGTTGGGTATACACTGGGCATTGCCCATCCTGCAGGGTCTCCATTGTACTCCGAGATAGCAAAGTTATTTACATTCTTACCCATCGGCAGCATTGCATTCAAAATAAACCTCCTTTCTCTATTCTTTGGCTCTCTTACAATTTCACTAATTGCTTTAATAGTCTATCTTGTTATTAATGAATTAATCCCCCCTTCACCCCGTTTACTAAGGGGGGGCTTATCCCCTATCCCCTTGTGGGAGAGGGTTAGGGTGAGGGGGCTTATCATATTTGCCTCAATCTCATCTGCACTAATCATCGCGTTCTCCCGACCTATGGGAAAGATATCTATAGAAACTGAGGTATATTCTTTGCAAAATTTCTTTATATTATTAATAGTCTACCTCTTACTCCTATCATGGAAAAAGGGTGATGGAAATGCCGATCAATATATTTATGGGGCATCATTTCTCTTTGGTCTCAGTACAGGTGCTCATATAATCATGCTATTCTATCTGCCGGTATTTTTCCTCTTTGTATTCTTTACCCATAGGGAGAATATTGTAAGTCTAAAAAAGGTCTCTATATTAACCCTATTCTTTTTGATCGGGATATCCATATATCTCTATCTACCCCTCAGATCTATGACAGACCCTTACTATGACTGGGGGAATCCAGAGACATTGGAGAATTTCATAAGACATGTCTCAGACAGAAAGGATAGTGCAGTTCATTTAAAATTTCCAGTATCGGATACACTGAAAATTGCAAAGAACTATTTGAGATATTATCCTGATAACTTTTCTCTCATCGGGATCTTTCTGGGATTTTCAGGTATAGTATATCTTTTTAAAAAGAACAGACCCCTTCTTCTCTTCTTTACTGGAATTTTCTTTGCCCAGTGGTTCTTTTTCATAAGATACTGGGATGAGGCAACACCTTATATACCAAGTTTTATTATGTTCTCGGTTTTTGTTGGGATAGGCATATATATGATAGTATCTACCCTAAAAACCCTCATTGAATCACCTGTTAAAAATATTCAGTATACAAGGATATTAATCGGCACCGTGATCCTTTCTATCTCATTCCAGGTCTTATTACTCTTTTATTTTAACTATGATACAACAGACAAAGGGAGTTATTGGTCAACTCGGGACTTTTTTGCCTATCTTATTGATGATACAGAGTATAATAGCCTCCTCTTTTCAAGTATTACATGGTTTGGTCTCTCATATCTCCAGCAGTGCGAGGGTTACAGACCTGATCTGACATTAATAGGTCATAGCAATATCTATAATCCAAAACTCTTTATGCCTATTACCAAGGACAGATATCCTTTAATAGAGCTGCCTCCTGTTGAGGGTAAAGTCCCTCAATATATTACAAGAGAATTAATATTATTAAACTCTGAAGACCATGGAATTTATTGGGAACCTTCATATAGATTTGACCCTCCATTTATTAAAAATCTATTATTGAATGGGTTTTTCTACAATGTAGCTACATACCCATCTAATAGAATTGATGATGAAATAAAGAAGATTCATGATAAGAAGATGATTGATCTGATTGAGAGGGTATATGATAAGGATAATAGTTTTAAAGATAAAGAAGAGA
>JBHHUU010000241.1:0-2390 GCA_046753905.1 Nitrospirota bacterium
TACATTTTCATACTTGGGGGTGAGCAAGTCTGCTCATGAGCGTTTACTATGAAAAATGAAAATCCCCCCTGCCCCCCTTTGCTAAAGGGGGAGTATAAGTTTCCCTCTTTGTTAAAGGGAGGTTAATTTTCATGCTCTGGGGTGAACAACTCGTTCATGAATGTTTAGTTAAGGGAGGAGGTGTTTAAATTGGCACGATTGGGTGTAAATATAGATCATGTTGCCACATTGAGGCAGGCAAGGGGAGGTGCAGAACCTGATCCCATAGATGCAGTAACATTTGTAGAACTGGCTGGAGCAGATGGGATTGTTGTGCATCTCAGAGAGGACAGGAGGCATATTCAGGACAGGGACATCTCATTGTTGCGCAAAGTAATTAAGACCCGACTGGATATGGAGATGGCAGCAACAGATGAGATGGTAAAGATTGCCCTTGATATAAAGCCTGAGATGGTTACATTAGTCCCTGAAAAGAGACAGGAATTGACGACTGAAGGCGGGTTGGATGTAGTTTTGCATAAAGAAAATCTTAAGGATGTTATAGAGAGACTGCGTGATGGAGGTATTATCGTCAGTCTGTTTATAGATCCTGATAGAGATCAGATAAAGATATCCCATAAGATAGATGCTGATTATATTGAGATTCATACAGGGAGATATGCTGAGGCGCGATCCCTGAAGGATAAAGAACAGGAGTTAGAGAACATCAGGCAGGCAGCCCGGTTTGCGTCCAAACTGGGGCTGGGTGTAAATGCTGGTCATGGACTTAATTATCAGAATATCAAGGGGATTATTCAGATAAAAGAGATAGAAGAGTATAATATAGGACATAGCATTATGGCAAGGGCTGTCTTAGTTGGGCTGGACAAGGCTGTAAGGGAAATGACATCACTGATAAAGGGCTGATTTTATGATCATTGGCACAGGTATTGATATAGTTAATATAGAGAGATTTAAGAAGGTGGTAGAGAGGAGGAAAGAGAGGTTTTTGAAAAGAGTCTTTACACAAAAGGAACAGGAATACTCATTTACCAAAAAAGATCCCTATCCACATCTTGCTGGACGCTTTGCAGTAAAGGAGGCTATATTTAAGGCTCTTGGGACTGGTCTGAGCAATGGTATAAAATGGCTTGATGTGGAGATTATAAAAGAGAAAAGCGGAAAGCCTGTTGCTCTTATTGCAGGAAGGACAAAGGAGATAATGGAAGAGATGGGTGTAACTATGGTACATATAGGGATAGCTCATGATTACAACTATTCCATTGCCAATGCCATATTGACAGGGGAGGCATAGAGATATGAAGATAGCTTCAGCAAAAGAGATGCAGTCTATAGATAAAAGGAGCATTAATGAATATGGTATTTCCGGTCTTATACTCATGGAAAATGCAGGCATAAGGGTAGTAGAAGAGGTAAAAAATAGGTATGGTAATATTAAGGGGATGCGCATAACCATAATATCAGGAAAAGGAAATAATGGCGGGGATGGATTTGTTGTTGGGAGGCACCTGTTTAATGCAGGTGCAGGTGTAAGGATATTTCTGCTTTCTGAGATAGATTCTGTCAAGGGAGATGCAAGGATAAACTTAGATGCTTATATAAAGATAGGAGGAGAGCTTTTTGACAGGTCTTCATTTGATAAGGGACAGATCAGGTCTGCAATGACACATAGCCACCTTCTTATCGATGCTATATTCGGCACAGGCCTATCCTCATCAATAACCGGGTTTATTAGTGAGATCATATCCATCATAAACCGTGTAGAAAGACCTGTTATATCTATTGATATACCATCTGGAATAAGTTCTGATACTGGTAAGGTATTGGGTATTGCAGTAGAGGCTGATATGACTGTAACATTTGCCCTGCCAAAGCAGGGTCATTTTCTTTATCCGGGGAGTAATTATTGCGGAGATATCAGGATTGCAGATATCAGTATTCCTGAGAAGGCAGTAGATAATGAAGGGATAAAAACCAACCTTATTACTGAGGAAGATATACAAGGGGTCTCAATGAAGAGAAAGAGAAATACCCATAAGGGTTCTTATGGTCATGCTATGATTATAGCTGGATCAGGAGGAAAGAGCGGTGCAGCATTAATGAGTGGTATCTCTGCACTCAGGGCAGGGTCTGGTCTTGTTACAGTAGCGTTGCCTGAGAGTATAAGTGATATGATCTCCATGAAAAATATGGAATTGATGACATTGCCTCTGTCTGAGACAGGTGATAAGACTATCAGGAGAGATGCTGTTAAAGATATCCTTGCCTTTGCTGCTGATAAGGAGGTCATTGCAATTGGACCTGGTATCTCTATGAACAGAGAGACATCTGAGTTTGTGAGGGATGTTGTCTCAGAGAGCGAGATTCCGATTGTAGTTGATGCAGATGGG
>JBHHUU010000242.1:0-2365 GCA_046753905.1 Nitrospirota bacterium
CCCCATTCATTATCCCCCTGATTTGTCCAGTAAAAGATGTGGGTAATGATTAGTTTAGCAAAGGGGGGATTTAGGGGGATTTATTCTTTGGGTTAATATTTTTACCTTAACTTATTGGGTAATTACAAAAGATATAGAATACAAGGAGTTGACAAAACGTTGCGTGATTACAAGAAATTCTTTATATTATTCTACTCCTGTATTTTGAATAAAAGAGGAGGTACAATATGAATATATGTGTGATTGGAACGGGCTATGTTGGACTGGTTACAGGTGCATGTTTTGCAGAATTTGGTGTGAGGGTTGTATGTGTAGATAATGATGAAAGTAAGATTGAGGGGTTAAAGAAGTTTATTCTGCCTATTTATGAACCAGGTTTAGAAGAACTTGTAAAGAAAAATGTAAGAGAAAAGAGGTTATCCTTTACAACAGACCTGGGCAAATCTGTGGAGGATTCGCTTTGTATCTTTATTGCTGTTGGTACTCCACCAAATGAAGACGGCTCAACAGACCTGTCCTATATAGAGACAGTAGCTGAGAATATTGCCCGGCACATAAACGGATATAAAGTGATAGTGACCAAGAGTACAGTGCCTGTTGGTACGGGTGACAAGATAAGGGAAATAATTGGAAGGAGTCAGAAGGAGAGGAATGGTTTTGATATCGTATCCAATCCTGAGTTTTTACGGGAAGGTTCTGCTATAGAAGACTTTATGCATCCCAATAGGGTTATTATAGGTGCATCAAGTCAACAGGCAATAGCCATAATGAAAGACCTTTACAGCCCACTCTATCTTATTGAGACACCCTTTGTAATAACTGATATCCCATCTGCTGAGATGATAAAATATGCATCCAACGCATTTTTGGCAACCAAGATATCTTTTATTAATGAGGTAGCAAATCTATGTGAGAGGGTAAGGGCTGATGTCCATGTAGTAGCACGGGGCATGGGTTTAGACAAGCGTATAGGTTCAAAGTTCCTCCATCCAGGACCTGGTTTTGGCGGATCATGCTTCCCAAAGGATATACTCTCGTTATCACAGATTGCAAAAAAGAATGGATATGATATGGAGGTATTAAACTCTGTAATAAAGATAAATAACAGACAGAAGATACTTATGATTGATAAGATAAAAAAGATGATGGGGGGAGATATAAATGGAAAGGTGATAGGCATTCTTGGACTTTCATTTAAGCCTAATACAGATGATATGAGAGAGTCTCCTGCTATTACTGTAATTAATGGATTAAAGAAAGAGGGTGCTATTATCAAGACCTTTGATCCCGCAGCCATGGATATTGCAAAAGCTATCCTGACAGAAATTACATATTGCAATGACCCTTATGAGGCAGCAGATGATGCCGATGCACTGGTCATGCTTACTGAATGGAATCAATTCAGAAACCTCGATCTGAATAAGATAAAGGAGGGATTAAAAAAGCCAGTAATAATCGATCTCAGGAATATATATGACCCGAAAAAGATGAAGGAGTTAGGATTTTCCTATATTGGAATTGGAAGAGTATGATGATGCAGAATGAAGAAATGCTTCAAATATCCTGCGGCTATATATATCTGTTTCATATAACAACTCTGGATGCCACTGTACACCAATTATAAAGTTGCTTCCTATAGACTCAATCCCCTCTGCTATTCCGTCATCTGAGTATGCGCTGACCTTCAGACCATGACCAGACCCCTTTACTGATTGGTGATGCGAGCTATTTACCTCTATTCTTCTCTCTTTGCAGATATTATGAAGGAGAGTCCCTTCTACTATCTCTACAGGGTGTGAAGGGATTTTATTGGGAATATCCCCTTTGTGCAGTCTGACTCCCTCTATCTGTAAATTGATATCCTGATATAATGTCCCCCCATAGAATACATTTATTATCTGCATGCCACCACATATACCTAATATTGGAAGCCCTCTCTCTCCTGTCATCTTTATAACAGATATTTCAAAGGCTATCCTGTCTTTACTCATAATCTCAAAGTCAGCAATCTGTTTTTCATTATAATACTCAGGGTTTATATCAGGACCGCTTCCTGTAATCAGGAGTCCGTCTATCTTATCCAATACTGCAAGGATAACACTTTTACTTTCTATAAAGGGGATAATAACAGGTATCCCCCCCATATCTTCAATCACAGAGACATACTTTTTTTTTAGAAAATATATGGGGCTATTATTCTCTTCTAATTTAGAGTCAGGAGTAATACCTATTATTGGTTTCATAATTATTAATTATGTAACCTGATGGAAACAAAGTCAAGAAAAGCCTCTCAGCAGATATTTTTACTTTCTTGTAACTATTCAGCTAATACAGAGCAAGGGGGTTCCAAAGACTTTATAATGCG
>JBHHUU010000243.1:0-2345 GCA_046753905.1 Nitrospirota bacterium
GCAGTTCCACCTGGAAGCACTTCCCAGTAGAAAGGGAGGCCTTTGCTGTTGACTAACCGGATAGATCGGGAGGGTTACCCCTCCGTCGCCTCCTAAGAACGGTGCAGGCTAGTTTCCCAGCACACCGCTCAAGCCCTTGTAAAGCTTCATTTTATTGAAGCCCAGCAGCTAAATTGTTAGTTTGATGAGACCTATAGTTTCTGAATTCCCTTCTCATTTTGAAATAGTCCTCATATATGGGATCAAAAGGAGTTGATTCTCCTTTAATCTTTATATATTGTACTATCTTTATGTAAGAAGGTTTTATTAATTCAAGAAGCTTTCTTTTTCCACTTCTATCTTTAATATAACATGTGAATCCCCATTTACGGTTAGGATTATTAAAATAATTCTTGATAAGCCATCCATAACCTTTTTCGGGGTGTCTCCGTCTCATCCATCTCTGTAATGCTTGAAAGATTGTTTTACCAGCGATCCAAAAAGCTCGGTAAGAATGTATGAATCTATGATAATAGGCCCATCCCCTTATTATCGGGTTGAGTTTCTTTATCATATCTTCAGTTTTCCATCCGTGACAACTTTTAATGGTGCTTCTGACTTTGGATAGAAAATTTTTTACATTCTCTTTACTCGGTGTAATGAGTAACCGGTTTTTATGTCGTCTGATATTTTGTCCTAAAAAATCAAATCCTTCTTCTAATTTGAGTATTCTGGTTTTCTCCGGTGATAGCATTAACCCTCTCGGTTTTAGAAAATCATTTATTGCAG
Source organism: Nitrospirota bacterium (assembly GCA_046753905.1). GTDB lineage: Bacteria > Nitrospirota > Nitrospiria > JBHHUU01 > JBHHUU01 > JBHHUU01. Next base: position 769 of record JBHHUU010000243.1, read on the forward strand.
GGATGATATTGTTTTCAAGCAGCTCTTTAGAGGATGCTGTGGTGACAAGATCGTCTGCATACCTGATATAGTGAACTTTACTTCTTATCTTTTTGTTCTCTTTTAATCTGGTTGGGCATGATTTTCTTATGACCTCTTCTAATCCATCAAGGGTCATATTAGCGAGGGTGGGTGATAATATTCCACCTTGAGGAGTACCAAATTTTGTAGGATATAATTTCTTATCTTGAAAATAACCACATTTAAGCCATTGCTTTAACATCACTTTATCCATAGGGATATTTGACAATAACCAATTGTGGTCTATATAATCGAAACATGCCTTGATGTCAGCATCCAAAATCCATTCTGCATAATGCTTTTTACCAAGAACACAAAAACATTGAGCTATGGCATCTCTACAGGCTCGATAATATCTGAACCCGTATGAATTTGGATCGGCTTTTGTTTCTGCTATCGGTTCCAGAGTGATGAGGTATAATGCCTGCATTGCTCTGTCACGAATAGTTGGAATTCCAAGAGGACGAAATTTTCCTTTTTTACCTTTTTTAGAGATTAGGATTCTTCTTAATGTTAAGGCTTTATATCCTCTTCTTTGAAGGGATAATACACCTTTAATCTTTCTTGCAGGAGTGTTCCAGATTGCTCCGTCAACTCCTGGGGTTTTCGCTCCTTTGCTGGAGGTTACCCTTTTTACAGCTAACAATTTGGCAGAGAAGGAATGAGCGAGTAGCCATTGTAGTGACTTGACTCTGTTCTGTTTGCCTTCTCGCACTGCCTTTGCAATACGCATTTGAAGCCTTTTAACATCAGCTTTTACTTTGTTCCAGTTAATGGATTTCCAGTGGCTGCCAAAATTTGAAGTAGCACCAGTAAGTTTAACGCCTACCGTCATTTGCTTTCTCCATAATAAGGTTCCTCAAATTATCTCGCAATCAAGCACCGCCCGGAAGTCTGCTCCTTTTCAGGCAGGATGATGTTTCATTCCTTATCTATTCCATTACAAAATAGCATTCGCTTTTTCCGGATTCTTCTGCCTGCATCCCGTCCGTGTGCCTTGCGGTTTCACATAGCTTATAAAATAAGCGGGTATACAGGTTTACCACGTTCCGCATCAATTACTTTAAAGATAACTTAGGCTCAATCTTGTACTCCGGTGGCTCAACATTCACGTACAGCCACGTTAGAAAACTGTATCCTGTCCACATACCTTTTGGTTCAAGCCTGTCAGTCTCTTTGGCTTGTTAGTCCATTACGGAGCTTAACGATGTTCATATTATTTAGCCATATTATCCAGTCCTTGCCCTCACCCGGTTTTGAGACTACCCGGAGGGATATCCACTCACGCTTCTACCCCCAGCTTGCGCCTTCGGTACTTTGTCAGAAGAGCTTACATACCCATATGAATGCACCATACACGCATGTCTTCTTAGGATACCAGTGGTGAAACACTGGGTTGGATCATTCTCATATGAAGTCCAACAATAATTAATGCGACCTCGTGTCGCCAATAACGATTGAACTCACTGGTTTTTACGGAGCGCAGCGGAGTAAAAATCCAGTGCAGTGATTTGTTA
>JBHHUU010000244.1:0-2320 GCA_046753905.1 Nitrospirota bacterium
GCATTTCTGGTGCAGGATGCCCCTTTTCAGATAGAAAGTTTAACAATTCCTCTATATCTGTTGTTACTGTCTCGTCAGCTATCTTATCAAGAAGCTCAGGACACCCTTCTTCCTCTGTCCTCTTTTTCATCTCCTCACCATAGGCATCCTTAAGCCCTTTTGTCATCCATACTATCCTTCTGAGCCCACCATCTGCATAGAGAAATTTCTTGCTGGTGAGAAAGTATTTGCCCACCCCCATAAATCCAGGGGTCTGGACACCTCCGCCTACTGTCCCTGCAATAGTAGAAAACTTCATCCCTATCGGAGTTATTCCTGTATATCCCCTGTCTACAATCATTACACCATTTGCCTCAGGGACAACTGCAATTATACACTCAAAACATCCACAGGATGTCATTGGATTATCCATTATAGAATACGCTGAAAAACCAGGGAGATTACCACCTGATGCATTTGACACATATTCATCTACATTTTCCCACTTACCCTTAACAGGATCACTGGTTTCCCCCTTCTTTATAGGCTGGTTAGGACCTGTAGGGTTTATCTCATAAGATGCCTTGCAGTCAAGCCATGTATATGCCCCGCATAGCCCTATCCTTTCAGGCGAGATGACACAGACATGGGTTGGTGCAAAGGACTGGCATAGGATACATGAGTAGAATGTATCAATTGATTCATCAGTCATATTCGCTATCTTATCAGTTCTCTCTTTATATACCTTTCTTGCCTCTTCCTGAAGTTGAACCACATCCTCTTCATCTGTATACAGGGTTACCTGTACCTTATCAATGATAGCTGGAAAAGAAGACTTAACCATTACAGCGTATATCTGTGCAAGGTGTTCTAACCTGAAACCATCATTAAAAGCCGTCTTACTGATCCTGCCCCATATAATATCTCTCTGTCCCATCTCCCAGACACCTTGTGCCTCATTAATAAAATCATGCAGCTTTCTCTCTATTACCGGTTCAAAATCTTTTTCCATCTTCCTCCCTGCAACTTCCACAACAAAACCTAATGGCAGGGTACCGCCCTTTGTATAGACATCAGTATTCTTTGTGCCTATTATCTCTGTCTTTCCATCTTCAACCTCATCCAACTCTCTCATATACAATACCTGAAATGCAGGGGTCTTATTTCCACCCCACTCAATAAACACATCATCCTTTCTTATCCTCTCTCCCTCAAAGGCAGGACCAAAGGCAACTGGAATGGGAGGTTTATCTACAATAATCTTGAGTCCTCTTACCTCAATAGCTGTCTGGACTAATTTTTCAGGGTCTAATTGTTTCTCCACCTCTTCATATATAGTAACACCTGTTGGATGGATAACCGGTACATCTGTATCGCATATTGCAGGAAAACCCATATTTATTGCCCCTGCCCCTGTTGCCCACTTCAGGTCATCCAACACACCGCATACAAGGGCAAATGCAAATACCCTGTCTTTAGAATACTTCAGTATCTTTTTGTAATCACCTGGCTTGACTCCTCCAAATGTCATGGATGCCCTTGCTGCCCAGTTCAAGGCATAGATAGCATGGCTTGTATCAGGTCCTAAAGGGACAACCCTTGTTGCCCAGCCCAGTTCTATATCTTTTCGTATCAACTGCTTTGTTACTGATTCACCATTTACATGCCCGCACAGGAATATGAGAATATTCTTTTCCTGTAGTTCCTTTACAATCTTTACAGCAGTATCATCATCTCTTGCAGCGCCAACAATACATACATATCCAGGCATTGTGCCATCCACTAACTGAATCCCGAGGTCCCTTAAGATGCTGTCACTAATAAACCCGTTATATGTGATATTAAACTCCTCGTCCCTGTATGGCTCTATCCCATATATATACCTTACAGCCATAATAATCTCCTGAGCAAACATGGTAGCCATACCAGCATCTAATGCCTCTCCTAAATATGGTCTGTAAACATTTTCATCAGGTTCAGGAGCAAGAAGACCCTTTGTCATCTCAACAGCAATCTTCATCTCCTTGATTGTCTTTACAGCAAAACCTTTATTTGCATACATCATAGGCAGGTAATACCCTGTATCCGGAAATTCAAATGTCTGATCTCCTCCCTTTTCTAAAATCGCTTTATCTACAAGAAACTCTGCCTGTTCTACTATCTTATGGGATGCCCTTATTGCAGCAGTGGCAATAATTTTTGACATAGTACCCTCCCTTCTCCTAAAAATAGCTATCTCTTAAACTTTAAATATACCCTAACTATTTAAAGTTTGTCAACCCTATCCCAGCAATTCTAATTATAACAAGCAAACATATAGAATTTGTTTTTGGATAGAACA
>JBHHUU010000245.1:0-2311 GCA_046753905.1 Nitrospirota bacterium
ACGCTATTAAATTTATGGGTGACGACAAACAAAGAGAAATTACAATTGGATGCGATATAATTGGAGATTATAATAAATTTTTTGTTGAAGACACAGGTATTGGAATCAGGAAGGAATACCATGAGAATGTTTTCAGAATATTCAGAAGGCTTAAAGAAATAGAGGCAGAAGGCTCTGGTGTTGGATTGATAATCGTCAAGAAAATCATAGAATACCACAAAGGAAAGATATGGATCGAGAGCCCTATAGCCAGAGGAAAGGGAACACGGCTCTGCTTCACTATACCAAAGGCTCAGGCAATAACATCGTCTTGAGATGGCAACTATTTGAATTGCCGGATAGCGTAAGCGATGCAAAAAATTATAGGGATATGAGTTTACGAAAAACCTATCAAGATGTAGGGCGGACATGTCAGGCTGGGTCAAATGATTTCCCTCCTGCTATTTTATTTTTTGATCCATCAAAAACTTTGTTTAGCTATACAATCTGTTGTTAACTCTAACTGTTTTTGACATTATTACCGTTATTTACTAAGATGTTGGGTAAACACACGTCATAATACTATGAAACCAAGCGCTCCCTTAGTTAATTGCGTAGTTTCGACATCCTTTTTAACCTTGAAGTTAGCTCCGGTATTCCAATTAGTGTTATCATTCTGGATATGTTAAAGCAGGTTGACAGTATCGAAAACTCCGCATTCACCTCTTCCCTACCCCTTAACATAAATTGACCTGCTCCCAAATTACTTTTTATATGACCAAACGGCAACTCCACCTTTTCCTTTCGCAACTTGTATGTCTCTTGACCTTCCGTACTCTCGTATATCTCTTCTAACTCCTGCATGAGTTCCTCTTCCTTCATCCGTACTACTGTCCTTCCCCCTTTGGATTTGGTACACACCCCAAAGTTGACACAATTACTACATTCCTTACCAGGCGCTCTATATGTCGTCTCCCGGGGCTTGCCAACTGAATTACCTCTGTTCTTAAGCTTTGCTCCTTCAGGACATATATATTCGTCGTTAATTGCATCGTAGGTAAACTCCTCTTTACTAAAGGGCTTTAACTCACCATGTTGTCTCTCTTTCTGCACTTGTTGTTGGCCAGGCATTATTACTTTTATTTCCTCCGGCACCTTATCTATATCCACCAGACTATGATATCCTGAATCGCATGTTACCGACTCGGGCTTCTTCTCTAACACTTCTATCGTTTTATCTATCTGATCTGAGAGTTGATTTTTGTCATTGTTCTGACTTACTACTTCCGTATTTACAATGAATCCGTGTTTCTCATCTACCACTATTTGCGCATTATAACTCGCATGGGTTCCTTGACGGCCTTTCGCTTTGACACTTCCTGTATCTGTTGTGTTTACTGACGTCTGGCCCGTATGTTCTATTGTGGACGCTATCTTTTTGATCTTCTCTTGTACCTCTTTTTGCTTTAATAGATCTTCTGCCAATCTCACTAATGAACCGCTTTCTTCCTCTAATCTATCGAGCTGTTCCGCCTCTTCCATTATTCGCTCAATATTCTCTTCTGCTTTTTTTAGATATTTTACACATCTCTTTTTATCCCAACTGTTGTTTATTCCCGCATTGGCTCGAAATTTACTGCCATCTACAAATAAACTGTTGCCTTCTATCAGACCCAGCTCTATGCAAAGCTTCGCATTTTGTTTCAGTATCTGTTTTATTGCCGACTTATTTGCTTTGCGAAATCTCCCTATTGTTCTGTAATCAGGTTTTAAACCTCCTGTTAACCACATAAATGATAGATTATGATGGCAGGCTCTTTCCAGTTTGCGGGAACTTCTTATCCCGTATGAGTAACCGTATACAATGATCTTTAATAATACTTTCGGATGGTATTCTTTTGCCCCCGCCTTTATCGCGTTTATTACGATTCCTAATTGAGAAAAATTTAATGCATTTACAAACGCATCGTATACTCGAACAGGATCGTTTTCTCCTACATACTCTTCTATCGTAGGTGGAAAGAATGTTAATTGATTTCTGCCCTCTATAATATAAGCCATATATATTCTGCCCCCTTTGTCTCTATCTGTTAACTGGTAAACTCCTGTGTGTCGTTCATTCTGGACTTCAATGAGTTACGCAAGCCTGAGAATTTGCATAACTCATTACAACGTGCGAAGTTATGATAACAGAAACACGGCGGCAATTCAAGCTTTTTTTGATGTAATTTGTTACTGTGTATATGCTTATGAGATCTTTTGCCATAACGGATTCTTGCCTCAATGTGTGGTTCGCTGCACTAAAATCTGCAAGCTCATTTGACCCAGCCTG
>JBHHUU010000246.1:0-2296 GCA_046753905.1 Nitrospirota bacterium
GGAAGGTATCTAAGCAACTTATTAAGACACTATTAATAATAAGCGTTTTTCTAAGTCTTTTGCTCTATTATTATTCTGATATCTTGGTAACTGGTATTGTTGGAAAGGCGTATGTAAGTGGTATTATTATTGCAAAGATACTGAGTATAGCGGTCTTGTTTAGATTGTTGAATTTTGGACTATGCGAGATACTTACAACAAGTAATAACCAGAGCTTAAGAATATATTTAGAGGCTATTTTATTATCAGTCAATATGTTTTTAAATTTCTTTTTAATCCAGTATTATGGCGGAAAAGGGGCAGCAATAGCTACTGTAACTGCCGAGGCAGTCTTATTAACAGGATGTATGGTTACCATAAGTAAAAAAAAGATATTGGCTTGCGGCAATTCAGAGATATTATAAGGACATACTTAGCATGGACAGCAATGATACCTATAAAAATTACCAATTAGAATAACCCAGCCAATATGGTATTAGAAGGAATTTAAAACAATGCAGATATCTCTTTGATAATGAATTCAAAGGATTGCCTCCAAAATCAAGTATATTAGACATTGGACCTGGATTTGGCTACTTTGCAAGGATTTGCATAGAAAATGGTCACGACTACTTTGCCATAGAGCCAAGCAATTCTTTAAGATGTTATCTTAAATCTAATTTTGGCTATAGGCTGATTAATTCATGGACGCCGCCTATCCCAATAAAAGATAATAGCCTTGACATGCTTTTTGCCAATCAGATATTAGAACACATGCCTGACTATGCACATGTATTAAAATTTTTAATGGAGGTAAAGAGAGTTTTAAGACCTGGCGGGATTGCATGTTTTATAGTGCCTGATTATATGTTTTGCGGAAGACACTTTTTTAACTGCGACCCAACACATGAATATATCTTTACAACCCTCAGGATGGAACGTCTGTCAAAAGACAGCGGGCTTAAGATAATTGTCAATAGGAGCAGTGCCTTGTCAATCAAAAAATCATGGTTTTCACCTATCTTGAAATTCATTGCGAAATTATCCCTCAACTTTTTCAGTCTGAGCCTTATTGTTATGCTCTTTGAGCTTATTAAGAGAGAGAGCCTGCTTTACAAGATACAAAAGCAGTTTATGGGAGGCATCCTAACAATCTTGCAGAAAGAGGATGCAACCTGATCTTTGATTATGAAAATCTGTCTGGATGTTCGTTATAAAATGGAGAGCGGGGCAAGTTCATATATCAAGAATATAGTGCCTGAACTCTTAAGACAGGATAAAGATAATACATATACAATTGTAAAATATCCTTACCAGTCCTTTGATTTTGAGGATATGGCGGAAAGCATCATTGTCTCTCCCAGAGGTGGAGATATCCTCCAGATGTTGTGGACAACGTTTATTCTTCCAATCAAACTAAAGATGAATAGAATAGATATATATCATGGACTGAAAAATCCGGGTCCCTACTGGAATCCTGCTAAGACTGTCTTTACAATGCACTCTATTACTGATAGCTACAGAGATAATTACTTTCCTGTAAGCCTCAAGGCATACATATATGGTGTTTTTTATTCTATCCCTACGGTTAAGCATACATCGAGACTCATTGCTGTATCAAACTTTATCAAAGAATATACTTCGGAATATCTTGGCATTGATACTAAGAAAATAGACCTTATATATCACGGAATCAATGACTCTTTTAGGCAGTTAAATAAAGACGCTATAGATACCGTACTTAAAAGATATGGTCTCCCTGATGATTATCTCTTATGTGTTGGGAACATAACCCCTGTTAAAAATCATATAACTGCTGTCAGGGCTTTTGCAGAGATATCAGATAAGATATCAATAAATTTAGTGCTTGTAGGAGGAAAAGATAAGCCATATTATAAGGAGTTGTGTCAAGGAGTAGAAAAATATAAGCTATCAGATAGGATCATAACTCCTGGTTTTATAGGCGGAGATGACCTTGTTGCTATAATGAATGGGGCAAGGATACTGATATTCCCTTCTCTTACAGAAGGCTGTCCTGTGACTATGCTTGAGGCGTTAAAGTGTGGGCTGCCTGTTGTTGCATCAAGACGTGGCGGACTCTGGGATGTGGGTAAGGAGTGTGCCTTGTTTGTGGATGACCCTATGGATTATAAGAGTTTCTCAAACGAAATTATGAAGATATTGTCATCAGAAAGATTGGAAGATGAGCTAATACAGAGTTCATTAAACAGGGCAGAGGAGTTTAGATGGGAAGATACTGCATTAGCCACCTTGGAGACATACATACGGTGTTATGAGTCAGAGAAGTGATAATAAG
>JBHHUU010000247.1:0-2262 GCA_046753905.1 Nitrospirota bacterium
TTTATTGGTCTAATATATGGAGGTATTTTACTGTCTTTTTAGTATAAATGCAAATTTATAAGATGAATTAATCCAATTATTTCAATATGTTAGCCACTCTCTTATCCTTGATTCTGACCACTTAAATGCTCCCTCTAACCATTTTGGGGTATCTTTAGTCCCTCTTTGTAAGATAGAAGCCTTCTCATGCCCATTTAAATATATGGTTTCATCTCATCCCAGACTATCTTATTTGCTAAAACTCTTTTATTTTTTTAGTTCTGTAACAGAGCTATCGAGCCCAATAAGCCATCCTTTTTAGCACCTGATCTCTTTCATTTATCCATCCAAGATTTTTTAACTCCTTAGATATTCTTTCAAGTATCATAACAAGCCGTTGAATTATCTCTATCTTTTTTTCTTCTGAAATGGTATCTACTAATCTTAAATAGGCCCTTATAGCCTCTTCATAAGCTCCAATACCTTCAGCCATAAAGGCAATATATAAGTCTCTCTCTTCTATAGAGAGCTTCTCAAGCCCTTTCTCTTTCTTCTTAGTCAATTCTTTCTCAATGATCCAGAATATTCCCCTTTGAGAGAGGAAAATCATATCTTCTTTCCAATAAAAATCTATTCTAAAGCTATATTTCTTCCCCTTCTCTAATTCAAGATCTGGAGGTGGAAGACTTACCCTTTCCTGAGTATCTTTTTTAATAACAGGACTTGTCCAGATAGGCTCTCCTGAGGTCTCTATACTACTGAAGATGCTGTAGGAAGCAGCATAAACACCTTCAGGATAGGGATTGAGTTGAATCCCCTTGAATTTTTCCACACCCGTAAAATAATAAGGACTCACTTCTAATTCTGACCTTTTATCTCCAATCTCCTCTTCATCTCCTAATATATTTCTTATATCGTTCCATATCTCTGTGGTTTTGTTAGTCATATATTCTTTCAATTCTTCTTTTGGAGAATCAAACCGTCTAAAAATACGATCCATAATCTCATTCTCCTCTACATTAGAACGTCCCCAAACAAGGATAATCCTATTCTCTTTCAGGATATCCAGAACATTCCGGTATTCCTGCCAGAGAGGAAGAATAAAGGTGGTTCTAAATATGTCACTAAATCCAGGAGGTATAAGGGCATTAATCTCTAAAAAGAGGTCTTTTATCACCACCTTTTGGATACAATAATGAAGAAACCAGTGTGACTTGGATTCTATGGATAAGTTATCAAAGATATTAAGTCTTGCCAGATCTATCCTTCTATGGTCACAGTCAATGGCATCCGATAGCCTGAGTAATGCAGCAAGCAATCGGATGCGCACATCTCCACTTTCAGAAAATTCATTATCATAAAGATCTACCTTTCTATGTCCTTTGGCTATCTTAGCAATCTGTAGTATAATCCCCTCGTGTAAGTCATTTAGTCCTAAATCAAGGTCGCAGTCTATAATCATATATTCTGAGAAGAGATGGTGCCATTTACGGATGAAATCTATTAGACATCTCTCATCTCTTTTAATATCCTCTCTGGAGAGCTCGAATTTGGATAAGAGTTCATCTAAATCTGGATATCTCAATAACTTGCTCTTTGGTATCTGCATCCCTATATCATGTAGATAGGCAGCAGCATATAATATATAACGCTCTTCTTCATTTAATCCCGAATACGGCTGGGCTTCAAGAATCCCTTTTGTTATCTCTATAATCCTGTCAGAATGAGAGACAGAGTGGTCTGTAAAGTGGAGATGATGGACAGGCGGATACAGAAGTATAGACGCCTTATTTCTTACCTTGTTTAATATCTGTTTCCAATTATTCATTATTGCCTCCATAAAATGTAAGCCCTCTACTCTTTGAGCTGCTATAAAAGGGTTTTGTATCCTTTAAGTCTCTCAAAATGTTTTCTCTTTAACTTAGGGAATGAGCTTTTCAACCCTTCTATATCATCTTTTTTTGATATCAATAGAAACAGAATGATCTCCCTCAGACCTTTTATCTCACCTTTTATACCCTTTATCTCACCTTTCATCTCACCCTCAATGTTATTAATTCTTTTTTCAATTTGCTGAAGGTTAGGCAATATATCTCTATTAATGATAGATATTACAGCAAATCTAAAAATACCCCATATAAACACCATAATAGTTACCACAATAGCTACTTTCCCTCCTATCTCCCATCTATCTCCCATAATCCAACCCCCTTACCTTCACCTTCCCTATCATGGTTCTGCTCAATTTTTCTCATGAAAAGATTAACCTATCTTACCCTTCTT
>JBHHUU010000248.1:0-2172 GCA_046753905.1 Nitrospirota bacterium
GACAAAAAACTTATATCTTGTTGTAGTGGGTAAAATTGGGCTGGAATTTGGGTATCTTATTTATGCCGCTTTAAGTTTTTCAATATATTGTTCAAGTGTCTTGATCATCACTTGAATTCCTTCAACCTCATTTTCATCAAAATATTTCTCATTACATTGAGTGCAAACATACGCAGGGATTTCACGAATATAGAGATGATACCCTCTTCTATCTATTGTATATGGGACATCCTTCTTTTCCATTTCCCCGCTACATAACATACATTTCATGACCTTTTCCTCCTTAATCTGAAATTGTCTTCCCAATTTTTAAGCGAAGGGACATATACCGTTATTATTGCAAGGTATTCTTCTTTTGGAGCGCAGACTAGATGAAGCGGCCTTCCGTTTTGTGAAAAACCCAACATCAAACAGCTATGACCTCTTTTGTCTTCGGGGTAATCTTCTATTATTTCTCCATTCAACACAACCTCTCTTACCTCATCTTTAGAGATAAGTTCATCTTCAGCATTCATCTCATCAAGGGCGTGTAGCGTATATAGGATTTTTCTCTTTAGAACATCTCTTATTCTAATAATAAATGAATCTTTTGATTCATTGCACATAAAAACCCTTTTTTTAGTATTTTATGATTGGGAAGTATCCTCTTTTAGTTCAGCCATTTCTCCAAAAGGTATTTTTCTGTGGCTGATAGCCACTAAGGACGTCAAGTTTTTTCATTATCTTGCTAAAGGCTTTGCACAGGAAGCCACCTACAAATTTGTAGCCTACAAATATGTAGGTGTATTATATCTCGCTTTTAACCACTCTTTAAACACGGGATCGGTAAATTCGTAAGTACCTTTTTCTTCCTTTTCAAGGCAGCCTTTGTCAAGAAAATATTCCATATATCTGCTTATTATGTTTGATTTCTCTTTTGTAATTTTGCAGATTTCTTTAGGTGTCTTTATATCATTGATTGCCATTGCAGTAAGTATACCCTTTTCCTTATCACTGAAGGCTTTCAATTCCTCAAAAAAAATAATGTCTCCCTCTTCGTCAAGAAACTCATTAAAGACATCTTGCACAGATTTAGAATCAATTGTTTTACCTTCTAATCCTCTTAATTCTCTTCCGATAAATTGGACATAGAAAGGTATGCCTCTTGTAAGATGATATATCTTGTCAACAGCATCTTCTGTTATCTTCGGTTTAAGGTTGCTGACCATAAGATTCTTGACCTCAGGAGCATCAAAAGGCGTAATATTCTTTATAATGAACTGTCTATAGAAGGCAGAGGATTGAGACAATACTGTCATATCCATTGTCTTTCTTACTGACCCAGACACGCACAGTATTGTGTGTTCTAAACCCTCATGAATTGTCCTTATCTTTTTTAAGATTCCTTCTCCCAACTTCGCCCCATTCTTCAGATCCATTATGGAAGGGAACTCATCTAACATAAGTACCAGTCTAACATCCATATCCTCAGCCAATCTTTCAGCAAAACCAAATACCTTCTCTACAATAACATTAATCTCTTGATCGCCACGCCTTGATTGAGTCAATGTGAATTCAACATCCTCTAAAACTCTTATCTTAAGGTCAATAGTCTTTAAAAAATCGATGAGTTTTGAGGCAGGAACCTTTAAAAGATGTTGAATCTTATACTTTACTGAAAGCCTCTTTTTGAAAGATTCAATAATGGTCAAGGTAAGTCTATTGCTGAATTCTGTAGCGGTATTTTCTATAAGATCCCAAACTGAAAAATATACCGCAATAATATTATTCCTTTTTTTCAGCTTTCTGGCAACCTCTTTGAGGATAGATGTCTTGCCGATTCTTCTAGGTCCTACAAGGGCAAAACCCATCTTGATGTTTCTATCTGTAAGGGTATTAATCATTTCTTTAAGGATGTCCTTCCGATCAACAAAATCGTCTTTAGTTGCCGGCTGAAGTGTGAAACCCATTGTTTATACTCTCTTAATGTCTTTTGACTAAAATTACCAAATATTAATTATCTTTTCAGTATTTTTCCGTGTCATTCAAGGGAAAGGGGACAGATTTATTTACCGCGCCTTGTCCTTTGATATTAAAATGAATGCATAAGTTTCTAACACTTAGCGACAGTTTACTGAAAGTTTTTTTATACAGTACTCAAATCTGTTCTTCGTCTAAAAAATATCAAATATT
>JBHHUU010000249.1:0-2161 GCA_046753905.1 Nitrospirota bacterium
TATTAGATCGCTTTTTAGAGTCAGCGGTAAAGTCAGAGAGTATAGAGAGAATCAGAAGGGAGTTGGAGAGTTGGCATTGCTAATTAAATATAGTTATATTATTATTGTGGTTGGATACACTGTTACTAAAAAGTCTACTGAAAAACCATTGTATTTAAAACTACTTGCTCTTCAATTATTAGGCTTTCGTTCCATCGGAAGATTACTAAACGTTAGCTAATTAGCAATACCCAATAACTCCTAAACTCCAGAACTTATGAAATCATTCACAATCATATTCAAAAAAGCGCAGGAGTACCCCATAATCATCATCCTCACATTTGCCTCAATACTGAGATTCTGGGGAATATGGCATGGGTATCCATTTTCCTATTATCCTGATGAGCAGCACTTTGTAAACAGGGCAGTATCATTTGGTAGCGGAGACCTGAATCCCCATTGGTTTCATAAGCCAGCATTCCTCATGTATCTCCTATTTTTTGAATACGGGATATTTTTTGTAATAGGTAGGATTACAGGTGTATTTCCAAACACAGATGCCTTTGCCATCTATTATTTTCAGGATACATGGCCATTTATATTGATTGGCAGGATTACGGTAACACTATTTGGTATTGCAACCATATATCTTGTCTATAAGATAGGAGAGAGATTCTGGTCTAAAAAGGTCGGATTGTATGGCTCAATACTTCTTACATTGAGTTATGCACATATCTTCAGAGGACAGGATGTAAAGGCAGATGTCCCTGCAACCTTTTTTACCATTCTGTCTGCCTATTATCTTATAAAACTTGTAACCCCAACTATCCTCTCTCCTATGGGGGGAGAGGATCAGAGTGAGGGGAGCTTTAATACAAAAGACTACATACTTACAGGTCTGTTAGCTGGTCTGGGAACAGCAACAAAATACTATTCTATCGTCCTTTTACCCTGTATCTTCATGGTATCAATCTATGAAGTTATTAATAAAAAGAATATCCTACTATTAAAAAAATATATCTACTCACTTATAGCCTTCTGGGGCAGCTATTTTATTGCCTCTCCTTACAACTTCCTCGATCCACTTGGCAGAAGGGCTACCTTTGGGGGGATATTAGACCTGTATAACAGGATATCTCCATTTAAATTGAATCTGTTTGAACCACTCAAGGGGAGTGGAATTACAGAATACAAAGGACATTACATATTCAACTCATTTATTGATTATCTTAATGTACTTCTTTCAACAGAAGGGGCAGGGATGATAATAGGTATAATCTTTATCCTGTCAATATGCTATATCCTCTATAGACCTAAATTATCAAATATCATCCTATTATCATTTCCAATTCTCTTTGCCATCATTTCAATAATCGTAGACCCTTCATACTCAGAATCACGTCACCAATTGATCATATATCCATTTCTCTCAATTGCATCTGGAATCATGATGTATGAGCTATTTAAACGATATAACATTACAATAAATATTATCTTACCTGTCTTGCTTATTATTCCACTTACATCTGTTATTAAAAACAGTATCTATATATCCCGACCTGATACCCGAACAGTTGCAAAAGAGTGGATAGAGTCCAATATACCTTCAGGCACAAAACTCATCCTTGATTCATACTCTCCGGTTCTAAAGATGAACAAAAAAAGACTTAAATACTACCATGAAAGATCAAAGCATATCGGACCAGGACAGTTTACCACCCATATAGAGAGATATTATCGCTATCAGATATTAGCATCATCAGGAATCACCTATTATATCAAACAGATAAGACATATATGGTGGAGGAATAGAGAAATTGCAGAGGGAGAGACAGAGGCTAATACAGAATTTGACAGGGATATGGCAAACCCTGTAAAGGAGGTCGGAATAAATAGCTATGACTTTTATAAAGAGAAGGGTTATAAATATGTTATAACAAGTAATCAGGCATATAATTCATATTTGAGACAGAACAGCAACAGAGCAAAAAATTTTCCATCTTATACGATGTTTTATAAGAATCTCTTTTCTAAGGGAAAAGTGATAAAAGAATTTAACCCCGCAGATTTGAGTCTGCCGGGGCCATTAATTAAAATAATCAAGATTCGTTAAAGTTGGAGAGTTATGGAGTTGAGGAGTTGAAAGAGTGTTGCGGCTTGAAATATACAAAGAATTAAACTC
>JBHHUU010000250.1:0-2117 GCA_046753905.1 Nitrospirota bacterium
TGGAAGCGTGTTAATAATAAGATTGATGAGGCATTGAATATGCCTGCTTATTACAATGGATAGGCTTGATATAGATATCATACAATATGTGATTGTATTAAGGGCTTATTAAAAAATAACTTCGTATTTTGATGCGTAATCTTCACATTATCTTTGAAAGATTTTTTTACCCAAAAACCTCGATATAGCTCACTATTATCTCACCTTTTGGTTAAAAAGATCTGTCAAATCTAACGCAAATCTTACACCTGAAAATGCGAAGTTATTTTTTAATAAGCCCTAAGCGGTTATATAATAACTATTGCTACAAGTGGTATGATTGTCAGATACTTTATCAGTGTACCGAAAATAGACAGCTCAGTCGAACATTCTGGTGAGGTTGAAAAGGTCTCAAATTCCAGTTATGACCTGGGTGGGATAATTGGAAAATGTGAAAACCTTTTAACGATTACACTGATCCTTGCTGATGCATATACAGGACTGGCACTCATATTTACTGCAAAGTCGATCGTCAGGAGCGAGAATATGAGGAAAGACCCTTTTTATTACCTTGGTGGAACGCTTGTCAATTTCTCCTATTCACTGATGATGGGCTTTTTTATCCGTGTTATCTTAAAGGCTACTGGACATACCATATAGGTCTTACGAAACTACCGATTATCAAGAGCAGAGACTGGAGGAGAGGGATGGAATAGATGATGGAATGGTGGAATAAGGCACTTAACTATGGACGGGGATTGTTTTACAGATGGCTGTTTGACAGATGCGGTCTTATCCAGGTGACAGGGAGGATATTTGTTATAAAAAAAAATGCGCGGATTAATATTGGTAAATGCCTGATATGGAAACATGTTAAGTTTGATATGGAAGGGAGAAACAAAGATCAGCCAGCAATTTTAGAGATAGGAAACCTCTCAACAATAGGTGATAGAACAGAGATCCATGTGGCAGAAAAAGTTAGTATAGGAAGAGAGGTACTTATTGGATGGGATTGTGTTATCATGGATCGAAATTATCATGGGATTGAAGATCAAGAGGAGAAGGTTAGTCCCGTTATCATAGAAGACAACGTCTGGATAGGCTGTAGATCAATAATACTCCCGGGAGTAAAGATAGGAAAAGGAGCTGTAATCGGTGCTGGTTCAGTGGTAACAAGAGATGTACATCCTAAGACCATAGCGGCAGGCAATCCCGCCAAGAATATTAGAGAGATATAATCCGCAGATTATGCCTATGACACATTCTTCTCCACAACAGATGATATCTATACTTCACCTCACACTTTCCATGAAGGCAGGTGGTCTGGAGCGGGTCATAAATCAACTGGTTCAAAGGACAGACAAGGCATTATTTAAAGTATACATAGGTTGTATGGTGGAAGGAGGGTCATTTTTAGATGGGCTGGACCGATATGGGGTTGAGTCCATTGTCTTTGGAAAAGAGCCTGCAGCAATCGATATCAAACTTATTAAAAAGATAACAAGCTTTATCAGAGAGAATAAGATAGACATCATTCATTCCCACAGCGGCACAATGATATATTCTGCCATTGCCGGAAGGTTAGGGAAGGTTAAGGGGATTATCCATACTGACCATGGCAGACACTATCCAGAGCAGTGGAAAGTAGTGCTGGAAGAAAGGATATCATCCATCTTCTTGAGTAATGTTGTCGGGGTCTCAAAGGATCTTACTGAGTATTTAAGAAAACGGGTAGGAATAAATCCACAAAAACTGACCACAATAATCAATGGCGTTGATACGACAACCTTTTCTCCTGATTTATCAGAGGATATATCATTGATAAAGAAGGAATTAGGGGTTGCAGAGAGAGATAAGGTTATAGGAACTGTCTGCAGGTTTACAACAGGCAAGAATCTCCCTCTTCTCATGCAGGCAGTATCAGATATTAAAAAAAAGGTATCAAACATAAAACTCGTATTGGCAGGTGATGGAGAAGAGATGGATAACCTTAAAAGGATATCTCATGACCTTGAAATAGATAAACTAACAGTCTTCACAGGCTGGCGAAATGATATGGAAAAGATATTAAAGATCTTCAACATCTTTGTATTGCCTTCATTAAGTGAAGGCACATCCATGACCATCTTGGAGGCAAT
>JBHHUU010000251.1:0-2112 GCA_046753905.1 Nitrospirota bacterium
GAAGAATCATGACATGATATCTTTTCCAATATTCTGATTCTTCAATTGATTTCTCTTAGAATATATTATAATGAGAGGAGATACTGTTTATGGCGATTTCAGCTTTTATCTTAATTGATGTTGCAGGTGATCATACGAAAAGTGCTTATAAGACTATTGCAAGAATAAGTGGAGTAAAAGCAATTTATCCTGTTACTGGAGCGCATGATATTATTGTTCATGTAGAGACTGATAATATAGAGACATTAAGTAATATAATTCTTGATAATATCAGATCAATTGATGGTGTTATAAAGACCATTACAAATATTGTCCTTAATATATAGCTATCAGGAGGATGAAATGAATCTTTTATTAAAAAAGAGTGAGAAATATAAAGGTTATTCTTTAGATATTGACCATATTAATGAATCTATTTCAATCGTAGACAGAAAGAAAAATGTTATATGTAAAGTATCATTGGATGAGATTATAGTAAATATTGTTGACTCTTTTGACTATTATATAAACAAGAGGAAAGAACCAAGAGTGCCTCTTGCTATTAAGATTAAATATATAGATGAAGATGGAAAAGGACATGAAGGTATTACCTCTACCTTAGGAGGTGGGGGGCTATTTATAGAAAGTCCTGCCCCTTTACACCCAGGCAGTAATGTACAACTGGAGTTTGTCCTTCCTGATAAAGAGGGCGGAGATATAAAGGCAGAAGGCAGAGTTGTATGGAACAGACCCAACTTTGAAAGAATTATTAATTTTCCTGGAATGGGAATTCAGTTTACAAATATATCAGATAGAGAGAAAAAGAATCTTGTAAAATTTGTCAATTCTGTCAAGAAGTGGAGAGGGGGTTACAAGTGAAGAGGAGGAAAAGTAATTAAAAGGCAAGAAACTCCTTTTCTATTAGGTCAACAATCTTTGTTATATCATCTTTTCTTATATAATCATGTGAAATTGAAGAAAACTTTATTCCTTTCATGTTTATCTCTATCTTAGGGTAGTCATCATCCTTGTATCCTTCAGCCAATATTATATCAATTTCTGAACAATGGCGTCCAGAGGAATCAAAGAGATATTCCGCTATCTTCTTTAGGGTAAATTCATTTTCTACATTTCTTATCATTACCAGCTTATCTAAAGAAGAGATAACTGTTATATCTGATCCAGCACGAGCATGTCGCCAACTATCTTTTCCTTTTCTCTCTATTTCAATTTGATGACAACTGGCATGCTTGATAGTACCAACTCTGAACCCCCTTCTCTTTAACTCAGGGATAATTCTTTCAATAAAAAGGGTCTTCCCTGAATTGGTCTCTCCTGTAATACAAATAATCGGAATCATGTCTAAGCTATTGTTTTATTCTAATATCTCCACAACTCTATCAATAGTTGCTTAGAGCCTGTTTTTTATATATCATGTTAATCTTATTCTTTACTTCTGTGTTTTTTGGATTTAATTTAAGGGCTTTTTCAAAAAATAATATTGCCTTATCCTTTTTTCCAATATCATTATACAAATTTCCAAGGGCAATGCGGGTAGATATTTTATCATTATTGATATTCTGAAAGATATTAAAATATCTCTTGACAATATCAAACCTATTTTGTGTTGAATACACGAATGCAAGATTATTATAGACCTCACTATACTCGGGATCTATTGTTAGAACCTTTTCATAGAACTCAATTGCCTTATCTGTATATCCAGTTGTACTATATACAATACCTAAATGATTATAAGCCTCACTGTATTCTGGATCAATCTCTACTGCCTTTTTATATGCCGATATAGCCTCGTGAAAATTTTCCATTCTAGCATATAAAACACCTAAATTGTAATATGCAGTACTATATTTTGGATTTAATTCTATTGCTTGTTTATATGCTGAGATAGCTTTGTCTGTCTCTCCCATACCATCATATCTGTTCCCTAAATTATTATATGCATTACTATATTCTGGGTTTAACTCTATTGCTTGTTTATATGCTGAGATAGCCTTCTTAAAATTACCTTTATTGGTATATACAATCCCTAATTCATTATGGATAATGCTTGAATCAGGCGATTTTTTCAGGTTATCAGACCATAGAGTCATTCCATCTTTCCAGATAAGG
>JBHHUU010000252.1:0-2111 GCA_046753905.1 Nitrospirota bacterium
TATTTAGCAATCGGTAGATAGTATATCTGCTTACATTGAGTATCTCTGCTGCCTCACAGATCTTGTCTATCTTACGACAATAGTTTTTTATATCTTCTTTCTTCATTAATTAATGGAATCGTTGTCTTTATTCTTATTATTGAGAAATGGCTGAATTAGTAACCAATGCAAGTTCAGATACTTGGGCTCACGGAAGGCTTCAATGCCAATTTTCATACTTTCATGTCCACTTTTGGGTTGGTCACGGTATGTACCCAAGAGCCGATCCCACCAGGGAAGATTAAAACCAAAGTTGCTATTCGTTTCCTGATGTATTATGGAGTGATGTACCCGATGCATATCCGGGGTTACAATTAACCAGCGTAACACATGGTCAATCTTTGCTGGAATATATATATTGCCATGATTGAACATCGAAGTAGTATTCAATATTACCTCGAAAGTCAATACAGCTAACGAAGGAGGGCCAAGGACTACCACTGCTGCTAATTTGATTATCATAGAAAGGATAATTTCTACAGGGTGAAACCGTGAGCCAGTAGTCACATCAAAATCCATGTCGGTATGGTGCATGCGGTGCAGACGCCATAAGGCTGGTACAGCATGAAACATAATATGTTGTAGATAAATAGCAAAGTCCAGTACAATTACAGATATAACTACTACTACTCTGCGGGATAACTCGAAATTGTTAAACAATCCCCAATTTCGCTCCTGAGCTAATATTGCCATGCCTATCCCCAGTATAGGAAATAACAAACGTAGCAACAGGCTATTAATAAAGGTAATTCCTAAGTTGCTGTACCAACGCACCATCTTTGAAACAATGAGTCGCCGACGTGGCGTTATGAGTTCCCATGCTGCAATAAGAAAAAATATGATGAAAAAAATTGATAATCGAATTGAGATCTCATTATTCATAACAAATTCATTCATAACTTTACGCCGTATTTTTAGATGACCTGTGAAAAGAGGAATACGCCCACTATGCATTTTCAATCAGAAGAATTATCTCCTCATTCTTTTTGCAAACCTCCAAACTATCCTCCTTAATTCTCGATACCTTAAATATTCAAATGGTAAATCAAAAATATCATAGACCTAAGAGATCAGGTTATATTTGTCTTGAAGCATTCTTGTCTCTGATTTCATTGTATTACCTTAACCTGAAAAATGTTCCTCCTTTGACAATAAAATCTCATACCAATCTTTTGCCCCTGATGGAGGAAGACGTACTTTTCTCCATTCAAGATATTTCCCCTCGCTTTCACATTCCAAAAAGAGCACAAACTCTTTTTTACCTTTCACGAAATAGATGTCTTTGTATATCAATCCTTCAACTTGTGATGTGGTTTTCTTCAGATGTGCCAATAGATCTTCCAATTGAACAAGGTTTTTAATTTCATATTCTATTATGTTTCAGGATAAACATAATATTCTCCTCTAACCAAAGATCAGTATGCCATATAAAAATCTGCCTTTGTTCTTAGGTTGATTATCTCTTTCATAGCAATAGGCTTAAAGAATTTTGCCGATATCTTCTCCAAGTCATTTTCATCCTCTGCAATACCTGCGGTTACAAGCATCTCACTGTTGATATAGAAAATAACCCCTTTATCATTGAGCATCTTCAAGTATTCCCCATAGACTTTGGGGACATCTTCTATTGAAATCTTAAATTGATTAGCAAGAAGATTTCTCATATTCTCTGGGAGTTTGTAGTCCTCTAATGAATCTTTACCAAAGAATCCCCTTTTATAGGTATATACAGCACTGGCATCAATAAGTACATCTACATCAAATCCCTCTTCTAGTGCCGCCCATATCTCATTATAAGCCACACAAATTTGAGCATCATCCTGCTTTAGACCTGTCTTTAGGTGAAAAAGGATACTCTTTTCTCCTGCTGCATATGAGATTAAAGGTATTGAGATTATTAATAGAGCTAATAAAAAGATTGTTAGAATATTTCTTATCTTCATGACATCCTCCCATTTTAACATGTCGAAAATTAAAAGATCTTAACTTTAACTCACACTCAATTGCAATTACATCCTTCCCCTCTTTTCTTTATTATTGCATAAAAGGTTATCCCGAGAAAGATACAAAGG
>JBHHUU010000253.1:0-2094 GCA_046753905.1 Nitrospirota bacterium
GACGGCTGTTTTTTATCACGATGAAGAACAGAAACGTCTGGCAGAAGAATCAAAAGAACAATTGGATAAATCAGGAAGATACGAAGAAGAAATCGTTACAGAGATTACTGAGGCAACTGCATTTTATAAAGCAGAAGAATATCATCAGGATTTTTACAGAAAGAGCCCTCTACAGTATAAGACGTATAGACGAGGATCTGGTCGTGATAAATTCCTGGAAAGGATTTGGGGTAAAAAGATGGAAGCAGAACATAGCAGCAATAGTAAAAAATATAACAAACCGACCAATAATGAACTGTTGAAAAAACTGACTCCATTACAATATCATGTAACTCAGGAAAGCGGTACGGAAAGGCCATTTGAAAATGAATATTGGGACAATAAAAAAGAGGGAATTTACATTGACATTGTCTCCGGTGAGCCACTTTTCAGCTCACACGACAAATTTGCTTCCGGAACCGGATGGCCAAGTTTCACCAAACCGCTTGAACCTGATAATTTTGTAGAAGTTGAAGATCGGAAGTTCATGATGAAGAGAATAGAAGTAAGAAGCAAGCATGCGGATTCTCACCTCGGGCATGTGTTTGAAGATGGTCCCGCTCCTACAGGACTCCGCTATTGCATAAATTCAGCATCTCTCCGCTTCATTTCAAAAGATGATCTGGAAAAAGAGGGATATGGTGAATATAAAAAACTTTTTGAAAAGTAATATTATAAGCGTGTTATTCTTGTACACGGAGTTTGAATGGCAAAAATATTAGTAGCGTAACAATTAGGAGACCCAAAGAAAAAAAAGGTTACAAGACATAAGAGTTCACTTTAAAATAAGAGTAATCATAAACTTAAAAAAAGGAACTCTTATGCAAGTAACCATAAAAGCTGATTATACCGTAGAGATACCAGATAGCAATATAGAAACAATAACAGCATGTTTTAAGAAAGTATTACTATTATTTTTAAGAGAATTTGTAATCAGAATAGTAAATGAATTTGCGATACACTACATGAATCAGGAAACACAACCATTTGCATGTACAAAGTGTGGCAGTAAGAGTGGATTTTCCTGGAAGACAAAACATGCCAAAGACACGAAGGTGGCAACGATATTTGGAACAATAGTTCTTGGCCAAATGCAGGTGAAGTGTAAGAGTTGTGGCAAAAGAATGTACATTACAAGGAGGCTTCTTGGAATTCTTCCAAGGAAACTAATGTCAGGCAGCACAAAAAAGATATTTGCTCTGTTGGGTGGTTTAACGAGTTTCCGGGTATCGGAGAAGATACTAAAGATGGTGGGGGTAAAGATGAACAAGATGGCCGTATGGAGATGCACGCAAGAGGTAGGCGAGGAGCTGGAATTTGATCTGGATATAAATGAGAAGGCCAGGGGTGAAGCGGATGGGACAGGGGTTGCTATTAATGGCATCAAGAAGCGCGGCAAAGAGCTTAAAGTGTTTGTACAAGAGAAGATTACCGGTGGTGTGCGTATAGCGGGATTAAGTATAGGTAAATACGAGGGCGAGTGGGATAAGTTATTTGAGCCATTGAAGAGTAACCTGAAGGCGTTCAAGAATTTCTTGCTTGTAACTGATGGAGATAGCGCAATATTGAAAAGTATAAAAGGTGTAAGAATACGTTTTCAGAGATGTTTATGGCACTTGCCGTATCAGATGAAGTACTATCTATGGAAAGACGGAGTAAGAAGAAAAACAGAGGAGTGGTATTATTTGCTTGGGGAGATATTTGATATAACGGCAATAAGATATGGGGTGGATGATGAGCAGGAAATAGATGCGATAATCGATGCGAAAAGTAAACGCCTTGAATTGCTAATATCATACTGTTTTCAGAAAGGTTATACAAGCTGCCGAAGCTATTTGGAAAATGCACAATGCGATATGTTTACTGCATTCAGGAACAGGCTTGAGGGCACAACGACGAGTAAGGTTGAAAGAGTAATGAGGACAGTAAACATGAGAATAAAGATGGGCAAGTGGAGTACAAATGGCGCTTTGAATGCGATAAAAGTCAGGCTGGCGCATTATTATAATGGATTTGATCCCTTAGGGGAGATGAATCAAAAAGAAGTACATGTAT
>JBHHUU010000254.1:0-2061 GCA_046753905.1 Nitrospirota bacterium
CATCCTTAAATGCTCGCATCTCATCCTTGAAGACCTGCGTATCATCCTTAAATGCCCGCATCTCATCCTTGAAGACCTGCGTATCATCCTTAAATGCTCGCATCTCATCCTTGAAGACCTGCGTATCATCCTTAAATGCCCGCATTTCATTTTCTGATCTCCGCCATGCAATATCTGTATGGACAATAAACTGTCTAAGTATGTTCTCTAATGTATCTACGCGTGTTTCTATCGTAGGCATAAATATCCTCCCTTCTTCATAACCACAATACTCTCTCTTCAAACCATCTAATTATATCATATTCTCTCAGCAATCTTGGTCTGGGCAAGATAAAAGAGCCTCCAGCCAATGTAAAACACTATAACTGATAAGATCGTAGTCCAGACAAATTCAACAGGAAATTCAGTATGACCCCTGACTATAAAATCTCTCGGCACATTAACAAGGTAGTTAAAGGGATTATAGGTATTAATACGGCCAAGTATACTATCACCTTTTATTGGATAGAGGATTGGCGTCAGTAGCATAATTCCCATAAGTAATATATTCAATACATTAACTATATCACGCAATACCCCTGCAGCAAGGGAGAGAATAAATCCTATCCCTGTCATTATTAAGTATATAGGTATTAGGCACATAAGTCCAATAAAAACCCCACTCCAGTCTGGCATAACACCAAAGTAAAGAAATGCCAATGATATTAGAATCAGACGAATCAGAAACTCTACCACACCCTGTCCAGTTGCAGACAGGACTAATGCAACCTTGGGAAAGTTTATCTTTACAACCATACTGCCGCCGCTTACCAGGGCATTGGTGGAGGCAGTAAGTCCAACTGTAAAGAGATTCCAGATGGAAATGCCTATAATAGCGTAAAGCGGATAAGGGATGTCAATATCCTGGATGGTCAATATGCCTGAACGGTTCATACCGATGAACATCCCTATTGTAACAAGAGGCATTAGCATAGCCCATGCTACTCCCAGTACGGTCTGGCGATATTTCGCGCTGAAATCGCGAAGGAAGAGTCTCCAGATAAGCCCTCTGGCAGATACAAGTTCACGCCACATCAGGCGTGTTGTAAGAAAGATACCACTTTCACTTTCAATATTTGGTCCTTTTGGTGTGTATATAATGGTATTGTTATTGTTCATAATGATTGAGGGGGAATATTGGGTAATTACAAGCAATCTTTATAACCATGCAGTTCTGGAAAATATTTTTTGTATATTCCTCTGTCCCTTGTGAGAATTGCATCACACTTTCTTGAAGCAAACCCTCCGATATAAAAATCTGATAGAAAATGTTCTTTAATATTTAAGAGATGCTCACACTCAGGACATTTAATCTTTGATTTTCTTTTTAAATATTTCATCCAACGAATTCCTGCAGTGGCTGCAGAATCAACATCCAATGCCTCAATTCTAATTTTATGTTCCTTTAAAAATAATTTTAAAAGCTTTGTATCTCCTTTAAATTGAGGAATAAGCTCTGCAAACACAACAGATAGAGCAACAAGGTCTTCTCTCATTGCCAATGCATCATATAATTTTTCCTGATAGATTTTAAATTCGTCTTTTAGTATATCAATTAATATTGTAGTATCTATACAAATCTTCACATTACCTTTCCCCTGATCTTATCCATATAACGATTGGTTGTCTCTCCATCTTTAAATCTTCCACGCCATCTATTTTTAATTTCATCTATTGGATTCACCATAAGAATATATTTATCTCCCTCTCTTGTTATATCTACTTCGCTTCCCGGAACTATACCAAGCTCTTTACGAACTTGTACAGGTATTGTAATCTGATACTTTGCAGTAACCTTAGACATCTTTTATTGCCTTTCTTATCAGTATACCATTAAATGTGATAGAGTATACTCTTTTCTTTATCTTCCGTCAAGCCTGTTGCCAAGTGTTCTCTCTCGTTCCTTCTATTAAACTTCTCCCTCCACATACCCCTTCTTGCTTAGAAATATGAGGATGAAATTTAATGTTTACTATGAAAATCCCCCCTCATCCCTTCTTACATGCCACCATACTCCTCTGT
>JBHHUU010000255.1:0-2012 GCA_046753905.1 Nitrospirota bacterium
AATGCCACTACTCCCATGACTATACGCGGTTCATTCATAGGTGTAAGCTCTTTCCATCTTTTCAGGTGTACATCATAACATGCAGCCCGACTTTCTATCTTATCACCGCTGTTACCTCCGAATATATATAGTTTTCCATTAAAGTTACATGCCCCTAATCCTGCAGCTCTCCATGGCAGAATCATATCTTTTTCATCTCTCCATCTACCTGAAATGGGGTCATAAGACTCTGCCGCTCTATAATTAGTAAATGTTTCACCATTAAAGCCTGCCCCTCCAATAGCCATAATCTTTCCGTTTAATATTACTGCTGACAGGGCAAATCGTGAAGTTGGCAAAGGGTTACACTCTATCCATCTCTCCTTGCTTTCATCCAGCACCTCACAGAACGAAAATCCCGGATCAGTAGCATATCCGCTTTTTATCTCTGGATGATGCCCGCCAAATAAATAGATACGGTTATTATAGACAGCAACTGCCGGATAATCATGCGGCATCAGGAGATCAGGTCCTTTCTCCCAGGTATCAGAAGAAGGAGAGTATATCTCTACTGTTTTTAAATATCTGAATTTTCCATCAGATCCTTTAACCCCTCCACCTAACACGTATATCTTATTATTAAGGGTTACTGCCACATTTCCAGACCTGATTGTTGGCATATCATTCCCTGTTGACCACTTATCTTCTCTTGGGTCATAGATCTCTACAGAGTTAAGACTTTTAAAATCTCTTCCTCCTCCCCCGAATATATAAATCTTTTCCTGACAGGCTGCGTACGCAAAATGGGAACGGGCATCTCTCATTGGGGACTTTTGAATCCAGTCTGAGTTTGAATTATTGAGGGTAAGGGAGTCATTTAGGGGGGAGATAGGCGATGACATTATTCATAACACTCCTTCCATCTTTTTCCCAGCCACCTATTAAATAGATGGTATCATCTATTACTACAGCAGGCATAGCTGCCCTTGGTTTATCCATAGGCTGAAGTTCTTTCCATCTTTTTAGCGAGGGGTCATAACATGCGACCCTATCATGTATCTCAGCTCCACTATAACCTCCAAATATATATATCTTTCCATTCAATACAGATGAGGCATGAGCTGCAGCAGTCCACGGTAGAGAGAGAGATAGTTCTCTTCTCCATGCCTTAGCTCCTATATTATAGACCTCTGCTATATCAAAATTATTGAATCCATTGCTGGTAAAGGCAACTCCCCCAGTAGTAACAATCTCTCCATTAAGGACGATAGCAGAATGCCCAAACCGTGGTGTAGGCAGAGGTGCTATTTCACTCCATTTACCCATTCCTATATCTAACATTTCACAAAAGTTTGATCCCGGGTCAGTTTTTGGTCCGCCCTCAGTTGCATTAGGATGATGCCCCCCAATAATATATATGTTATCATTTAAAACTGCTATGGCTGGATAATCATGGGGGATTATAAGGTCTGGTCCATTTTCCCATTCATTTGTATAAGGATCATATATCTCCACTTTCTTTAAAAATACAAACTTCCCATCAGGCTTTTTAAACCCGCCACCTATTACATATATCTTATTATTCAGGGTAACAGCCATTGCCCCTGAACGGATAGAAGGCATCTCTTTCCCTAATGACCATCTATCATCTCTCGGGTCATAAATCTCTACAGAATTCAGACTCTGAAAATTGTTCCCTCCTCCTCCGAAGAGATATATCCTTCCATTATATACTGCTGCAGCACCATGAGATCGTGCAAATCTCAATGTTTTTTTACTGTACCACTCTCCCTGTTTCCTTGCAGTCTCTTCCATCTTTTTATTCCATATTGAAAATGTGGTTAAATTTCTTAAAAATAATAATATACCACTGCCTCTCTCTTTATACAATGAAATATGGTAAATAGTCAAGCTATCAGTGCAGCGATCAGCAATTCTCGGTGAAGCATAGTGTCAAAAAAAATACGCATATAATATCTATAATGGGCTGGAAAAACTGGACCACTCATTAAGTTACACTTGATGTGTTAAAC
>JBHHUU010000256.1:0-2008 GCA_046753905.1 Nitrospirota bacterium
AGGTGACGCTATAAACTCTTTTCCACCCCTCACTCTGTATTAGCTGAATAGTTATAAGATTATGGAGAAAATAAAATAATTTGTCAAATTTGCCTATAATCCCAAAAACAGACAAGCTATAATCAAAATGAATATTGAATAGTTACGAACAAGGAATATCTAATGATTAAATTAGGGTTAGATTTTGAGTTTTGTTTATGCAATAATTGATTTTTAGTAACTATTCAGCTAATACAGAGCAAGGGTGTTCCAAAGACTTTATAATGCGTATGATTATAATAAGTTAGTGAGAGCTAAATACTAAGGTGACGCTATAAACTCTTTTCCACCCCTCACTCTGTATTAGCTGAATAGTTACATTTTTTAATGATAATCATCGGAGATATATAATTTATGTTTAATAACAATAAAGAAAAAGGGTATCTTTCTATTATCCTGCATGCTCACCTTCCTTTTGTGAGACACCCTGAGTATAGTGATTTTTTAGAAGAAGACTGGTTTTATGAGGCAATAACTGAGAGCTATATACCTTTAATTAATATGATGGATGGTCTCGTAGATGATGGAGTAGACTTTAGATTAACAATGAGTCTGTCTCCTACTCTGCTTTCTATGCTTCTTGACCCTTTACTACAGTCCCGTTACCTTAAGAGATTGGATAAACTTATAGACCTGGCAATAAAAGAGACAGAAAGGACAATATATCAGACTGAGTTTTCTGATCTTGCCTTTATGTACAAGGCAAGATTTTTAAAGGCGAGAGATACATTTCTTAATATGTATAATAAAAACCTTGTCAATGCCTTTAAAAAATTTCAGGATATTAAAAAACTTGAGATTATTACCTGCCCTGCCACACATCCGTTTCTACCTCTGCTAAAAAACAATCCCTCTGCTGTCAGAGCCCAGATTGAAACAGGAATAAGATACTATGAAGACATATTTGTAATAAAGCCAGCGGGTATATGGCTTCCGGAGTGCGGATTTTATCCTGGACTGGATGAGATATTAAAAGAGTGTGATATAAGATATTTTTTTCTGGAGACTCACGGTATATTAAATGCCATTCCAGCACCTAAATATGGTGTATACAGACCAGTTTACTGTAATACCGGCATAGCGGCATTTGGGAGGGATTCTGAATCTTCCAAGCAGGTATGGAGCGCAGAAGAGGGATATCCGGGAGACTATGATTATAGAGAGTTTTACAGAGATATAGCCCATTATTTAGAATATGATTACATCAGACCATATCTGCATGATGGCATAAGGAGTGACACAGGAATCAAATATTATAGAATCACTGGGAATAATCATGATAAACAGCCTTATGTCCCTGAATCGGCAGAGAAAAAGGCTTTTATACATGCAGAAAACTTTATATATAATAGAGAGAGACAGATAGAGCGCTTAAATTCAGTGATGAAGATGAAACCTATTGTTATAGCCCCTTATGATGCCGAACTCTTTGGGCACTGGTGGTTTGAAGGTCCTGATTGGCTGAACTTTTTATTCAGAAAGATTGCATCAGGACAGGATATAATTAAGCTGATAACACCCTCAGAATATCTATCATTATATCCAGCCCATCAGGTATGTTCCCCTTCAATGTCAAGCTGGGGGTGCAGGGGATATAATGAGGTTTGGATAAATAATTCCAATGACTGGATATACAGGCACCTTCACTCATCAGCCGACAAGATGTCAGAATTGTCATCAACCTATAAAGGGGCAAAGGGTATTAAAAGAAAGGCATTAAATCAGGCGGCAAGAGAACTATTATTAGCCCAGAGCAGTGATTGGGCATTTATTATGAAAAGCGGAACCATGACCCAGTACGCAATAAAAAGAACTAAAAATCACCTTCTGAGATTTTTATCTCTTTACGATTCTATAAAATCTGGTAAAATTAATGAAAGGTTGTTAAAAGAGATTGAAGAGAGGGACAATATTTTTCCTGATATTGACTATACTATATATGATAGTGATAAAATATGATAGTGATAAA
>JBHHUU010000257.1:0-1979 GCA_046753905.1 Nitrospirota bacterium
TGAGAGCTAAACACTAAGGTGACGCTATAAACTCTTTTCCACCCCTCACCCTGTATTAGCTGAATAGTTACGAACATTAATTGTCTCAAGAGTATTTGAAAGGGGAAATATAATGAAAAAAAGGGTTCTGATAATAGATGATACAGAATTTGTCCAGAAGACATATAAGATTAAGCTTCTTTCAGATGGTTATGATGTCTCTGTTGCAAAAAATGGGATAGAAGGACTAAAGGCTGTTTCAGAAAACAGACCCGATATTATCCTCCTTGATTTGATTATGCCTATAATGGATGGCTTTAAGTTCCTTAAAACTATCAGAGAAGACCCGGACTCAAAGGAAATTCCAATAGTTGTATTTTCCTCAAAGGGTGCACATGATGAAATAGAAAAGGCTCTCTCCCTTGGAGCAACAGACTATCTCATAAAGGCAGTAACAACTCCTAATAAAGTATCAGAAAAGATCAGGCAGGTATTGTCATAAAACATTCTACAATTCTCTCACCTTTTTCAGGTTAATACACTGAGATAAATAATGCTTAATATTGTCTAATGCTCTGGCTCGATGGCTTATCTTATTTTTTATTGAGGATGAAAGTTCAGCAAAGGTCTTATCAGGTTTCTGCCTATACTTTTCGAGTTGTGGACAAAAGATAGGGTCATATCCAAAACCATGAGTTCCCTGTTCACTCTCTGCTATTATACCTTCACATCTCCCTTCTGCTGTTTTTATTATCTCTCCGGAAGGGAGGGATAAGACAATGACACAGACAAACCTTGCCTTTCTTTTATCCTCTGTCAGACCACTCATCAGAGATAACATCTTTTTTATATTGTCAGAATCAGCAGCATTATCACCTGCAAAACGGGCAGAATAGATGCCTGGTCTACCATTGCCAAGGAAATCCACCTCTAATCCTGAATCATCAGCCAATGCTATCTCACCTGTATATCTTGCAACATGTTTAGCCTTCTTTGCAGCATTTTCTATATAACTTTTTCCATCTTCTATTATTGATGGAACATCAGGATAATCCTTTAATGTCAAGAATGTAATATCTAATCCACTTAAAATCTCTTTTATCTCATTTATCTTATTTGAGTTACCAGTTGCAAGAACAATCTTCATCTCATCTTTTTCTATTTTAATCTCCCTATCATTTTTTGTTGTATAGCTATCAATCTTCTGGAACCTATTCTTGCAAGAGTGATAAATCTATCCATATCTTTTTTTGTAAAAGGCTCAGATTCAGCAGTGCCTTGAATCTCAACAAACTTCCCCTTTCCTGTGATTATAAAGTTCATATCAACTTCTGCCTTTGAATCTTCTTCATAGGTAAGATCAACTAATATCTCTCCATCAACCTTGCCAACACTTACAGCAGCCAGATAGTCTATTAATGGTATATTTTTAATAATGCCCTCTTTTTTTGCTGAAGATAAGGCATCGTACAGGGCAATAAATGCACCAGTAATGGATGTTGTCCTTGTACCTCCATCTGCTTGTATGACATCACAATCTATCCATACTGTCCTCTCTCCCAGTGCAGCAAGGTCAACAACTGCCCTCAATGATCTCCCTATCAACCGTTGAATCTCATGTGTCCTTCCTCCAATTTTTCCTCTGGTTGATTCTCTTTTAATACGGAATTGGGAAGAGCGGGGCAGCATTCCATACTCGGCTGTAATCCATCCTTTATTCTTATTCCTCAGAAATGGCGGGACTTTTTCTTCAATAGTAGCAGTGCATATAACCTTTGTTTCCCCATTCTCTATAAGAACTGAACCCTCTACATTCTTTAAAAAATTTCTTATAACATTTACTGCCCTGAATTCATTTTTTTCCCTGCCATCTGCTCTCATCAAATAAATACCTTCCAAATATCTCCCTACTCTTGGGAGTTTATTAAAATAGTATATAAATAGTAACTATTCAACTAATACAGAGTGAGGGGTGGAAAAGAGTTTATAGCGTCACCTTA
>JBHHUU010000258.1:0-1975 GCA_046753905.1 Nitrospirota bacterium
GACGCTATAAACTCTTTTCCACCCCTCACTCTGTATTAGCTGAATAGTTACAAAAAGTTTAACTCTCACCCCTTTATCTATAATTTAGGAAGACCCTTCTCTTTTGCATTCTTTCTCTCTTTTAAATAGTTTAACTTGTTAAGTCCATTCAGATATGCCTTGGCGCTTGCCATAATGATATCGGTATCAGCTCCATAACCTGTGGCCCTCTTTCCATCTTCCTCCAGAATAACTGTTACCTCACCCAATGCATCTGTTCCCCCTGTGATGGCAGCAACTGTATATGTAATAAGAATACTCTTTGTCCGTGTTATAGAGGCAATTGTCCTGTAAATGCAATCTACAGGACCGTCTCCCTTTCCCACAAGCCTTGTTATCTCTCCATCTATCTCAATATCTACAGTAGCAGTAGGGGTTATTTTAGTCCCGCTCTCTACATGGAGATATTTCAGGGTATATCTTTCTGGTATCCTGTAAATCTCATCTGTTATGATAGCCTCTATGTCTTCATCAAATATCTCCTTTTTCTGGTCAGCTACCTTTTTAAATCGCTGAAATATCTTATTAATCTCTTCTTCTGAAAATTCATAGCCCAGCTCCTTAAGCCTTGTTTTAAAGGCATGTCTGCCTGAATGTTTTCCAAGCACAAGTCTGCTCTGGACAAGACCTATTGATTGAGGCGTCATAATCTCATAAGTGCTCTTTTCCTTGAGAAGACCATCCTGATGTATCCCTGATTCATGAGCAAACGCATTAGCGCCCACAATAGCCTTATTACTCTGCACAGCCAACCCTGTAATCCTTGTTAACAGGCGGCTGGTCTTATATATCTCTTCAGAGACAATATTCGTATCAGCTTTAAAATATTCCTTTCTCAGCCTGAGAGACATTACTGCCTCTTCTAATGAGGCGTTCCCTGCTCTCTCTCCAATACCATTTATTGTGCACTCAATCTGACCTGCCCCATTCAGGACAGCAGACAGGGAGTTTGCCGATGCAAGCCCTAAATCATTATGGCAGTGAACAGAGATTATTGCCTTATTTATATTTGGCACATTTTCTTTTATCCCTTTAATCAATGCGCCAAACTCCTCAGTCAATGCATATCCTACAGTATCAGGGATATTTACAGTAGTTGCTCCTGCATCAATAACTGCCTCAATAACCTCATATAGATAGGAAGGATCAGACCTGCTGGCGTCCATAGGAGAAAACTCTACATCTTCTATATATCCTCTTGCCATCTCAACCATCTCGCATGCCCTCTTCAATGCCTCTTCCCTTGTCATACGGAATTGATACTTGAGGTGGATATCTGATGTTGAGATAAATGTATGTATCCTGGCCTTTGTGGCATCTTTCAGAGACTCCCATGACCTCTTTATATCCTCTGCCCTTGCCCTTGAAAGACTGCATATAACAGGACCCTCTACCTCGTTTGCTATCCTTCTGATCGCATCAAAGTCACCAGGAGAGCTTATGGCAAAACCCGCCTCTATTACATCCACACCAAGCCTTGCTAACTGCCTTGCCATCGCTAATTTTTCATCAATATTCATGGATGCACCAGGAGACTGCTCACCATCTCTGAGTGTTGTATCAAATATCTTTATATTTCTGATCATGTTTTAAAGATTCCTATGTTATTTTTTTAAGTCTCGACGATTTCTTATATTATCCCATATAGCCAGTATTTCTACAACTCTTTTTTACTTTATCAGCAATTCCGGGCAAACAATCATGCCGATATGTCGGCACAACGGGGTATGAAAATTTATCACCCTTCCCTTTATCACCTCCCATAAAGGGAAGGGAAAGTTCCCTCTCTCCTTGTGGAAAAGGTCCAGAGTGAGGGGTTTTGTCAGCAATTCACGGCGAAACAAAAAAGTCTTTAATATCAATTGCTTACAAGGTATAAGAGTAATTACCCAATAACTTGAGGGATTTCAGTTTTATTATAGAGGGTCAATCGCTG
>JBHHUU010000259.1:0-1970 GCA_046753905.1 Nitrospirota bacterium
TACCTTTGATACTGTAGGACTAAGCTCACTCAGACTCTCCTTCTGGCACAAATATGAGATAGGTGATCAATATTTTTCAAATGATCCAGGAGATTATGCTAAGGTAGAGGTCTCAACAGATAATGGTGCTACATGGACAGAGGTTGCCAGTTATGGCTTTAACCAGACACAGACCCATTGGGCAGAAACTTCTATTGACCTCAGCCCTTATATAGGCAATACCTCTGTCAAAGTAAGGTTTAGATTGACAACTGATAGGGGTAATAATGCCGATGGCTGGTATATTGATGATGTGGTGATAGAGGAGGCATCTATAACTACTACCCTGCCATTCAGTGATGACATGGAGAGTGGGGCTGGAAAGTGGTTTGTAAGCTCTCACTGGACACAGATAACTACAGGTTGTTATAGTGGGACCTGCTGGACAGACTCTCCTGATGGGGATTATACAGGAAATACCAATGCAAGTTTAGAGACCCTTACCTTTGATACTGTAGGACTAAGCTCACTCAGACTCTCCTTCTGGCACAAATATTGGATAGGTGCTACAGATTACGCCAAGGTAGAGGTCTCAACAGATAATGGTGCTAACTGGACAGATGTTGCCAGTTATGGCCCTGACCAGACACAGACCCATTGGGTAGAGACATCCATTGACCTCAGCCCTTACATAGGCAATACCTCTGTCAAAATAAGGTTTAGATTGACAACTGATAGGGGTGATAATGCCGATGGCTGGTATATTGATGATGTGGTAATAGGGGAAATAGGCACAACCCTGAAGCCAATGATTAGTCCTCAAGGAGAGGATAATATCATACCATCCGTAGATATTAAAAGAGACAATACCATGGCATTTGGTTGTGGCGGAATAAGGTCTCACAATGGTGACTCATCCAATCATAGTGGACCAGTGTCTTCACTGACCATATTAACATTACCATTTGTTATCAGGTGGATGTGGAGAAAGAGAAGGGATATTGTGCTACAATTATCAAACCAGATAAAGATGTGAGTAAGGCTCATTTGGAAAACTGAACCACACTTAAATTAAGAAAATGAAAGGATGATAATATTATGTCTTTAAATAATAATAAAACTGAATCAGAAGAAAATAAATGTGGGGAAGACTGGCTTAGCGATAAGTATGGTAGTTACTTAGAGAAGATACGCGAATCTGTGAAAAAAATTTATGAAGAGCATACTCATACAACTCATGATTTACCATTTTATACTCCCCATGGAATTAAACACTGCGAGGCTGTAGAAGATCTTTTGCATAGGCTAATACCTGAGAGAGAGCAATTTGAAAAACTTTTAGAAAAAGAACGATTTTATCTCTTAGCTTCAGCTTGGCTACATGATCTTGGTATGTTACGCATGATTGCACAAGAAGTCTACGGGCAAGATCCTTCATCCTCAGAGATCCGTAAGAAGCATCATATTACTACAGAGAGATTTATCGTAGAGCAGTATACTCGTTGTGGACTTGAAGAGGAAGACAAAGAATTCCTTAGCAAACTCTGTAGATATCATCGCAGACAAGAAGACTTAAACGAGTGTGATGAAAAATTCATGGTGGGAAATGAAAAATATAGATTAAAGTTACTATCAGCATATCTAAGATTAGCAGATGCACTTCATGTTGGCACATCTAGAACTCCTACAGATGCCTATGTTATATGCTTGGCATATGACATTCCATCAGAATCAAAATTGCATTGGATAAAGAGCAGACTTGTGAATGGCATTGATATAAACCCTAAAGATCACTCAATTACAATTGAATTTAGGATTCCTTATAGAGAACAGATAGAGGAAAATATGCCTCTTAGTTGGGATGAATATAAGTATAAGATTGATTACATTCTTAAGATAGTAATGGATGATCTCGATGATGAACTATATAGTGTAGTAAATATTATGACACGAGAAGGACCTACATATTATCTTGATATATATAAAAAAAG
>JBHHUU010000260.1:0-1964 GCA_046753905.1 Nitrospirota bacterium
ATAGTTTTGTCTTTTTTTCGGCTCTTACGGTGTTAATTTTCATAGTAAAAAAAAGGAGAAAAAATGAAAAAATTTTGCTAATAGTTTTGGTTTGTTTGTTAACTGTTAATATATCACAGGCAATAGCGCAAGATGAATGGCATGGAAGTGTAAACCTTATGTATGGTATACGAACAATGAACGATGATTGGAAAGAAGATGACCCGGATATTACAATAGATTTAACTGATCATACTGTTTTCGGCATTGATGCGGATTTTGGAAAGAAAGCTTGGCCTGTCAATATGTACATTGGGTTTTCTTCCTCTAAGGCTGATGAAACAATATCAGTCGATCCAGATATTATATTTGATACAGGATTATCTGAAACGATAAGCGTAAAAGAGGAAGCAACAATTAGTGAGTTTGATATAGGTGCAAAGGCAATATGGAATAGAGGCTCTGTCCGCCCTTTCCTTTCGATCGGGCTTGCTTTTTTAGATGCTGAGATAGAAACGACAGCAGAAGATTTTCCCATATCTGTAATCATCGACGACACAACAACAGGAGTTTTCTTAAGCGGAGGGGCTTCATATCTTTTTGGCGACTTTGGTATCGGAGCTGAAATTCGTACAGTTGTAGGATCTGATTTTGGCGATTTTGAGATGAATGGCGACTATTTCCAATTTGGAGTTCTGGCTGGCTGGTACTTTTAATGTAGTGCGGAAAATCCACATGCTGTGTTAAGATGCGGCTCGAACCATGGCTGAAAGCATTATTGAAGAACTTCCATGAAATGGTCAAGAAGGCTGTAATAATCGAGGTAGAACCGAATAGAAGATACAGATCTGTGTGCCGCTGAGGAAACAGTAATTATGAAAAGGCAATCTTTTATCTTATTTTTATCATCCATCATACTCCTTTTTGCAGTCAACTCTGCCTCTGGAGAAGGAAATCTAAAGGTCGGCGTGGATATGGCAGGCGTCCATAAGACATCAATGGCCGGCATAAATATTTTAGATGATGTTGATATAGGCCTTTCAATAACTACAGAGTTTCTCTCTCCTATAAATGATAATACTGATATGGGTGTTGGAATAGAGCTTCAGCTTCCGCGCTCCCTAAAAGATTTTGATGGATCCTTTTTCTTTGTTCCTTTATATGGCGTGATAAGAATACAGCCTGCCTTAAATGATATATCTCCATATCTTACAGGCAGAATGGGCTATAATTTCTTTATGGGAGATAATGACTATAAGGCAGGTGCCTCTTTAAAGGAGGCATGCATTACGGAATAGGGGGAGGCATAACCGTTCAGAAAGAGGATCAAGTAGAATCATATGTGGAGGTGCTCTATTCTGTTAATAAGGGGATGGTAGAGATTGACTTAGTAGAAACATTGGGAATAGATACAGGTGGTATAGTTATCGATGACACTGTGGGAATGGATGTCGAATATTCCAAGCTCACTATATCTTTGGGCTTTAAATGGTGAGGATAGAGGTTAGAAAGTGGAAGTGGGTATCAGTTAGTGTATTAGTCTTTTTCCTTATGGGTTGCTACACATAGTGTCTCTGCAAAGGAAGGAGATTCCTCTATGGAGGTTTTTATAGGGCGAAGTGAAGGTCTCATGCATACGAATATTCTCTCGACTGGTCGTGGTGCAGGAGTTGGTTTTGGCTACGGAGAGTTTGAAAAAATTGATAATCTCCAGTTGCGGATTGATGTTATTCTGTTCAAGTTTGATTATTTGTAACTATTTAGCTAATTTCAGGGCGAGGGGTGGAAAAGAGTTTATAGCGTTACCTTAGCGTTTAGCTCTGACTACTCATAGAGACCTCATCTAAAATGATGGGGTTCTATTTAAATAAACCTACTATAATCATACGCATTATAAAGTCTTTGGAACCCCTTGCCCTGAAATTAGCTAAATAGTTACAACCTCCATATTGCCTTGTTTATTTCTCTTTCATGGCTATTAAGTT
>JBHHUU010000261.1:0-1961 GCA_046753905.1 Nitrospirota bacterium
TTTTAATCGGACAATTCATGTGCTACAATACAGGACAGTTTACTTGTTACTAACATTTCGGATAAAAAAACTTGACAAATGGATTTTATTAAGATAAATCTTATGAAGTATATTGAATACTGTTGATATGGTTTGTGCGATAAAGAGTTAAATATATATGTGTCTTTATAGCAAAACATTAAAAAATATTGCTGAGGTTCAGATTGGCTGTCAATTTCGTAAAAGGCTGGAATCTACACGAGATGGGACTTATCAGGTTATACAGATTAGAGATATCAGGGAAAACCATAATATCTGTGTCAAAGACTTATGTAAGGTAACTCCTGATCATTCGGTTAAACGATATCTGGTAACTAAAGGAGATATACTATTTTTAGCAAGAGGTCATAGAAACTTTGCTGTCCTTATAGAGGATTATCTGGTAAATACAATTGCAGCAAGTTATTTCTTAATCCTAAGGCTTAAGACAAAAGATATCCTGCCTGCCTATCTTGCATGGTTCATCAATCAGTCTCCGGCACAGGAATATTTACAGCGTCTTGCCCGTCGAGGCTCACATATACCGATAGTGCCTAAATCAGTTTTTAAGAATCTGAAAGTTGATATTCCTGAATTGGATACTCAGGAGAAGATTGTTGAGTTAAACAGGTTGTTTGAAAAAAAAAGTTATCTTTTAAAGAATTTGATGGAGAAGTATTCGCTGCTAATTAGCTCTGTAAGTTTGAAAGCAGCAAGAAGGGATTTAAAGAAGAAGAAAAAGAATGAATGCTAAAGTTTCACAGGAAGAGATTAATAATATTGTATGGAGTGCGTGTAACACCTTCAGCGGAGCAGTTGACCCTTCTGAATATAAAGATTATATCCTTACCATACTATTTATCAAATATATAAGTGATATCTGGAAAGACAAACGTAAGGTGTATGAGAGACGGTATAAAGGAAATAAAGAGCGTGTTCAGCGGGCAATGGGCCGTGAGCGTTTTATTATTCCTGACAAATGCGATTTTGATTATCTCTATTATAGAAGAGATGCTGCCGATATAGGCGAGCTTATAAATACTGCCCTTGAGAAGATTGAAGATGAAAACAAGGCAAAACTTGAGAATGTCTTTCAAAACATTGACTTTAACAGTGAGGAAAATCTTGGAGAGACAAAAGATCGCAATCGTCGCCTTAAACATTTACTTGAAGATTTTAATGATCCCTGTCTTGATCTGCGTTCTTCAAGGATAGGACACAATAATATTGTCGGCGATCTCTATGAATATCTCATCTCAAAATTTGCAGCAGGGGGAGGGAAACAGGCTGAATTTTATACTCCCTCTGAAGTCTCCATATTGCTTGCTAAATTGCTGAGTCCAAAACCGGGCGACCGTATTTGTGATCCTGCCTGCGGTTCAGGGTCATTGTTGATTAGGATGGCAAAAGAGGTATCTAACAGCAACTTCTTCCTTGCCGGACAGGAAATCGATGGAAGCAGATGGTCTTTATGTAGGATGAATATGTTTTTCCATGAAATGGATAATGCCCGTATAGAGTGGTGCAGCACGATAAGCAATCCCAGACTTATTGAAGGCGGTACTCTTATGAAATTCAATATTGTTGTTTCCAATCCTCCCTTTTCTCTTGATAAATGGGGAGCTGATATTGCTGAAAAAGACCCCTATCAGCGATTCTGGCGAGGTATCCCCCCAAAGAGCAAAGGTGATTACGGTTTTATCAGTCACATGGTTCATACTGCGATTGAAAAAGAAGGTAGAGTAGGTCTTATAGCTTCGCACGGTGTTCTTTTCCGTGGTGGCTCTGAAGGCAAAATACGGCAAAAACTTGTTGAGGAAAACCTGCTTGAGGCTGTGATCGGTCTTCCTGCAAACCTGTTTCACGGCACATCTATCCCAACAGTAATTATTATGTTTAACAAAGGAAAGAAAACCAGAGACATACTTTTCATAGATGCAAGC
>JBHHUU010000262.1:0-1926 GCA_046753905.1 Nitrospirota bacterium
GGGAGAGGGTTAGGGTGAGGGGTGGTTTAGGTAAGGGGGGATTTTCATAGTAAAGGAAAAGATGAGGATATAATTTATGTTAATGACCGATGATTCTTCTCTGAAAACAAACGATATTCAAAGACGAAATGATGAGTATGTTGGTTACTTACAGAATATCGGAAAAACCCTTGAGAAGCTCATAAAATTTACAGAAGATGATTTTTTGACTATAGGGAAACGACTGAACGATTTCTCTATTAAAGCTGGTGAAATATCAAAACTATCAGAATCTGCTGCTAATCTCATGTCAGGAGATGAGATTGGCAAGTCAATTGACCATCTTAAAGGATTATTGGGCAGGATGAGTGATTTTCTGTATCGCTCTGAAGATAAATCTGAGCAAAGTTCAAAGACACTGCTGCATATGCAGAAGATAGTCGGGGATATCCGTGAGATTCTTAATGGTTTTAAAAAGATTGTCAAAAAACTT
This sequence comes from Nitrospirota bacterium, assembly GCA_046753905.1. Taxonomy (GTDB): domain Bacteria; phylum Nitrospirota; class Nitrospiria; order JBHHUU01; family JBHHUU01; genus JBHHUU01. Next base: position 473 of record JBHHUU010000262.1, read on the forward strand.
GGCATGCTTGGTATCTCTACAAAGATAGAGAGTGCGCGTCTTGGCAAGGCTGAGGCAGGTTTCAATGTTTTAGCAGATGATGTGGAAAAATTGTCTGTATTGATTAATTCAAAATCAAAAAATATCATGAGTCAATCAGATTCATTAAATGCCATGATCCGAAAGACCCTTCTAAAGAGAACCAGTCTTAAAGAAAAACAAGAGGGCAAATCATTGATAGTCTTTGAAAATATCAGGAAAAGACTTACATCTCTTATTGAGATGAAAGAGAAATCTTCATCTATATCTAAAAATGTTGCTAATCACTCGGAACAAATTTTTCAGGAAATAAATGAAATTGTTGTATCTATTCAATTTCATGATATTACACGTCAGCAGATAGAGGGTGTAAAAAGAGCACTTGAAAATATATCAAAAGAGAAAGGATCATTCGGTTTCTTTGAACTCCAGAAGAAACAGTTGTGCAGTGCCAGAGATGAGATGCTGAATGCTATGAATAATATTATAGAACACCTTAGCGGTGTATCATGCAGTGTAAATGAACTATCCGAAGAGGCAGGTGAAATAGTAGGGTATACAGGTAAGACAGACTCCTCATCTTTATATGATATTGAAAAAGGTATGTCAGCTATTACATTATTCCTGTCTGAAAATGCTGAGGTAAGTCGGGAACTGGCAGGAGAGATGAGTTCAGTGGCTGATATGGTAGGAAAGATGTCAATATTTGTCAGTGATATAGAAAATATTGCATCAGAGATAGAGCTTATTGCTTTAAATTCTCTTGTTAAGGCTGCTCATACAGGAGACGAGGGGGCACCATTGGGAGTCCTTGCTGAAGCCATACAGAGACTCTCAGTAGATGCCAGATCTCAGACAAATTCTGTTTCAGATGTGCTCAAAAAGATAACATCTACAGCAGAAAAATTATGTGTGAGCATTGATTCTGAGTTTGAAGGAATAGACGATGAGATTGGAAGTATTGAAAAAGACCTTAGCGCCCTGATTAATTCTATTCATGAGATGAATGAGAATATTATTCCTATATTGATGCGAATGGATGAGATATCTCAGGCACTTGCAGAGGGAATAGACAAGACTATTTCTGGCACAACTGTCCATAAAAAGGTTGCAAGTGTAATTGACGATGTTGTTACAGAACTGAATGAAATGATGTCAAAATATCATGATCTATTTTCTGCCTCAGGCGAATCAGGCAGTACTGGCAAACTTACAGAATTGGAGGACAGCTATGTAGCCTCCGCCGTACCAGGCAGATCTGGAAGTGATCACTTCCAGGATAATGTTGAGCTATTTTAATGTTTAGTTTGTCACCCTGAGTGGAGCGAAGGGTCTGCTTTTGATATAGGTGAGGATTAAAATAAAAAAGCAGATTTTTCGTTGCACTCAGAATGACAAATCGTTATGTTTTTATCTTTTTAGAGAATTTTTACTAT
>JBHHUU010000263.1:0-1895 GCA_046753905.1 Nitrospirota bacterium
AATCAATACAAATACAAGGGAGATACATAACCTGAAGAATGAACAGCCAAACTGCCGCCTAACTGACATCCTCACAAGGAATGAGAGGTTTATCAGAGAACTTGATGAGACCTTAATTGAGACCCGAGGATATGATTATTGCAGGTGGTGTTTTGGCGCTGAGCTGTCAAAGCGGTGAGAAAATTAATAAATAGAAAATTAAAAACGTAACTATTCAGCATAATTTCATAAATCTTTAAGTTTGTCACCCTGAGTGGAGCGAAGGGTCTGCTTTTTTATTTTTAATTTTTCATTTAGATATTTCTATTTAGAAAGGATATACAATGTCTTTACCAATACCAGATTTAGATGACAGAAGTTTTGACGACCTGATAAAAGAGGCGATATCACTTATCCCTATATATAATAAGGAATGGACAAACCATAATCCATCTGATCCAGGGATAACCCTGTTAGAGCTTTTTGCATGGCTTACAGAGATGGTTATCTACCGTGCCAATCAGATACCCGAAGAAAACTATAAGAGATTTCTTAAGATGATCGGCATTGAATTAGGAGAGGGCGAGAGTATCGACTCAGGCATCAGGAGGGGGCTGGCATTTCTCTCACAGCGATACAGGGCAATAACATCATATGACTATCAGTCTCTTGCCATGGAATCTATGAACATACTAAAGGATGGACTTGGAGGGAGGGCTATTTGTGTGAACAATAAGGATCTGGAATATAGCATGTCAGATAAACCAGGCCATGTCTCTGTGATAATAATACCAGAGTGTGAAGGAGACTCTGAATATTGTACAGCAGACGGGATGCCGACTGCTAATCTGCTAAAAGAGGTTAAAGAGTTCCTGGATATAAGGAGATTAATCACAACAAGAGTTCATGTAGTAGCCCCGAATTACCATAAGGTAAAGATAAAGGTATGGGCAGCCATAAAAGAAAATAGAGATAAAAAGAAAGTACTGGCAGAGGCAAAAAAGAGGATAGAGGAATATTTTCATCCCATCACAGGAGGAACGGATAGATCTGGATGGCCTCTGGGAAGGGACATCTACCGCTCTGAACTCTATCATCTTCTGGAAGGCACAACAAGTATTGACCATGTAGTAAGGCTATCGATAAACGATGATCCTATTATAACCTCTATAGAGATAGAAGAGGATCACTTAATAACATTAGACCCCGAGCCAACTATAGAGGAGGCTTTTAATGAGTAACACTGAAAAGGAGTCCATGCTCTATGCTCCTTGCCCTTTGCTCTTTAAAGGAGGTGTCAGATGAGTAGTCCAGAGGACATCAGCAGATATCTCAAATATCTCCCTGCCATATATCATAAAGAGGGTGATCTACTGGGGAGGTTTCTCAAGGGATTTGAAAAGGTCATTTCAGGGATAGATGATAACGCAGAATATCCTGAAAAAGGGATCGAAGAAATACTTGATACTATCCATGACTACATTGATCCTCATAAGACACCTCTTGATTTTCTCAAGTGGCTGGCAGGATGGGTAGCTCTTACCCTGAAAGAAGGAGATGACTGGAATCAGGACAATGCCATAAAGAAACGGGACCTGATTGCCTCGATAGTTAAGCTATACCAGAAGCGCGGTACACGGGATGGACTGGCAGAGTATCTCAAGATATATGTAGGGAAAGATATAGATATATCCATCAATGAATTGATAGATCCCTTTCAGGTAGGGGTTACTTCAACTGTAGGGGAGAATAGTGTTGTTGGAGAGGGGAGACCATATTACTTTGAGATTCATATGGTTCTGCCTGCACCAGATCCAGTCATGCTTGAAAAAAAGAGACGCGCCATAGTTGAGATAATAGATCAGGAAAAACCAGCCCACACCTATTATAGGTTAGTGATCAGGGTTCCAACTATG
>JBHHUU010000264.1:0-1883 GCA_046753905.1 Nitrospirota bacterium
CCTCATCTGAAAAAAACGTTTTTTGTCATTCCGGTATTCTTTTGAGCCGGAATCCAAGTCGGCCATATCATGGATTCCCGATCAACTGACCTCGCCTATAAGAAAGTATGTCAAGAGAAAATACTCTCCTACAGCAAGAAATTTCATTTTTTTCTTACTTACGGTCTCCAAATGTTGTATACCTGTAAACCACGTTCTTCCAAACCTCATTTTCTCAACCTTAACGGATCTTGCTTTATCTAATGGCTATAAAAGGTTTCATCAATATTCCTCACGCGCCTATCTGAGCTCTCCATCTCTGGCCTGATTATCCTGGCCAAAGAACGGGCTACGATAAATTCCAGGAATAGAGGGGTGGCTAACCGGGAAATGTGAACTATACTATTTGTTACCGAAGTCCTTGAGCTCTCTCCCCTCACCTATAAGACCGTTGTCTACCTTCAACAAGGTTTGTTTTTACAATACGGTGATTACAGGTCTGATGGAATTTCTTTATTGCCTGTTACATGATCCCTCCTGTAAGGTTGATATTTCTTTCCACTTCTGAAAACTCCTAAACTTAATATTGCTAATCTCCGGCAGGCTTTATTCCTCGCATTGTGCTCCGGATAGTTCTTTTCCCGGACTAAATGCTCGTAGTAATCATTAATTGGATTGTTTCCGCCTATAGCTGCCAGGACTCCTGATTTGTAAACACTTTTTAATTGCCTGCAGTAACGGGGATTCTTTCTTCCATAACTTCTCCCTCCACTTATCTTTTCAAGCTTTATCAAACCCGCATAACTCAGGTAATGGCCCTTATCTGCAAATCTGTAAGGACTCACCACACGAGAGACTATCTTTACCGCATTGATAGCTCCAATTCCAGGTATTTTTTTTTGATGACTTATTTCAGGATACTTCCGGGATAGTCTCACAAACTCCTTTTCATACCCACTTTTTTCTTCCTCATAGGCTTTGATCTGCCGATCCAGACAGTCCAGTACAAATTGCTCCCCCTGAGCGCCTAAATCAATATCCGTATTCTCCTTGCCACTCTTTCCACAGGCCCTTAGCAATGCATATCGTTGGTTCTTTAATCGAACTCCGGCCTTAACCATATCTTCATAACCACTGACAACCCTCCGAATATATATAAACCTATCAGCAGTATGATAGACTTCTTTCATTAGTCCAGCCTTCAGAAGCTGTACCAGTTTTGATGCATCTATCTTATCCGTCTTGGCTCCTTCTCCCAGCAGCTTGTTTCGATAGGGATCACAGATAAAAATCCTGTCCACATAATCTTCCAGTTCGGTGTATAACCACTGTGATGTGGTCGTTTCTTCTATTGCCAAAATCTTTGTACCCCGTAAATTTTTTAAATACGTCTGAAATTCAACAATATCCGAGGGAACATCAATGACTGTGATTTTATTGGATTTCTTTGTCATTCGTGCTATCGCCATATTTTTTATTGACCAGTCTATTGCTATGTAGTGATCATAGATGCTATCTTTCATTAAGGTCTCCTTTCTTTTGTGTTGCTTTTTTTTTTAACTGCTAATTAAATAATAAGCTAACACAAATAATGCTTTGCATTAAAGGAGACCTTCTTTCTTATTTTACCGGGAATGACAATCCAAAGAGTTTTCTATCACCCATAACTGAAGGGTTACCGATGCAATCATTATTACTCTTGACAGATTAGAGCAAATACTCTATCGTATTATTTAGGGCTCTTACTCTATTTTATGCAGAAAACATATCCCTTATAAAACACATATCATTTACCATGAAAACAAGAGATAAAATTATCAAATCAGCCGTTAAGCTCTTTAATGAAAAAGGTACAATTGCTTCTACAAACCATATAGCAGAAGAAGCCGGGATAAGCCCGGGAA
>JBHHUU010000265.1:0-1851 GCA_046753905.1 Nitrospirota bacterium
ATACGCATTATAAAGTCTTTGGAACCTCTCACCCTGTATTAGCTGAATAGTTACAAAAATAAAATCGATTAACGGCAGGGAGCAAACGGATTAACATGAGACAGAGAAAGAGAAAAATCAGGAGATTATCTAAGAGTAATCCATCCTATCTATCAAAATTAAACAACAAAATGAGGAGATTTTTTATATGTGAGATAGATAAGGAGTATATAAAAGAACAAAAGAAGTTACGTATGGGTGATTGCCTATTATGTGGAAAATGTTGTCAATTAGTCTTTCGGTGTCCATTTTTAAAAGATTCTGATGGTTATCCTATCTGCCATATCTATCATAAAAAGAGGCCAAAACCGTGCAGTGCATTTCCGATTGATGAGAGAGACCTTGCAGATGTGAATTATAGATGTGGTTATTTTTTCCCCTCTTGAACAGATTACTTAATCCTGTTCAAGATATTGTAATTGTAACTATTCAGCTAATTACAGGGTGAGGGGTAAAACAGAGGGCATTGCTAATTTAGCATAGATAGCAATATGTTTTTGTAAAACAACATATATAACGACAACAAAACCATCTCTTTAGATTTCGAATAGCACTTGGTCTTTCTCCTAAATATAGCCAAATAATGTCGTATGTTTGAATTGAGCCCTTCAATTGTACTCTTATATAATCATTCATCCCATCAAAACTATACGCGCTATTTGCCTTCCCAAATCTGTCCTCTGTCAGAGTAGCCCCAAACACCTTCCCTTATTCCAATTCCCGCTTTCATTATTTGCATTGCCGTTGAATGGATAGTAGGCGACAAGACCCTCAATCCTCACACACACCTCCTCACTCTGCCCTGACTCCTCCCCATCATAGGCAGAGACCAGAGACCTGATAGCAGTATTCAGTGCCGGATGTAAGCCCTTTATCACTATAGGATGTTGTTGCAGGTCCCTGTATCAGCCTTAAACCTGAGTCTTCTAAAATGGGTATACCCCAACTATTAAAAAAGTTAAGTGAGAACCAAAATTACAGATAAGAGGTAAAACCTCTCTTTATGGTACTATCGGACCTTTAATAATCACCCCAAACTTTTTGCCAGAAACGGCATTTTCAAATCTATAACATCCATCTGGGTCTGTAAATACTTTTTGAGTAGGTTCATCCTTCTGCCTGAGGAAAACCTTGCTTCCAATTATTGGTGTTCCTTTCAGTTCAATGCACCCGGAGATATTTTGCGGGGGTGTTACTCTAAGAATTAGCTGTGCTGTTGTATCCATAGTTCCATCAGGTCCGATCTGTCCGAACGATATCTCGTCTGTATTTGAACTCATGGAATTAATAACATAACCAAGCACTTCTACTTTAGTTCCATCAGGAGCAATGTAAACAGATGTGCCTGGTGCCTTATCAAGAAATATTCCCCCGTTGGCACTGCCAATTATAGTTGTATCAGCAGGCTGTATTGAAAAACTCCCAAGAGTGCCATTTTCATTATAAACAGCCGCCTGCGGGGGAGTTGGAACTCCATCAAAAAACAATACTGCACCATAAAAGGCATTTCCTGGAAAGATTCCATTACCAAATAAGGTAAATGTGTTAATACCAGGTTTCAGGGGGATAGATATTTCACCCAGATTGCCCAAATCAGCCTCTTGATTCAAAAAAACTCCATCAGAAAAAACGCCTACCTGAGATAAGGGATCTCCAGTATTTGTTGACCATGCTCCTGGAGCGTTTGTTGTAGTACCAGTGGAGTCTTCAGGGTCAAGTGTTATACTTGTCAATGAAACTGCAAAAACAGAACTGTTTACTCCCATGAACAATAAAATAGATAAAACAATGATGTTAATCTTTGTTTTCATA
>JBHHUU010000266.1:0-1835 GCA_046753905.1 Nitrospirota bacterium
CAAGGGAATAAGCAATGGTTATCCAATGGCAGCTATAATAGGAATCCGTGATGTTATGGAATCAGCCCAGGATTCTTTTATAAGCAGTACCTACTGGACAGAAAGGATTGGTCCAACAGCGGCATTAGCAACAATTAGAAAGATGACCTCTCAGAACGTACCTGAGCACCTATTGCATGTTGGCAATAGTATAAGAAGTATCTTGAGGGAAGAAGCAGAAAGGCATGGTCTGAAAATAAAGATAGAAGGGGTGCCTCCTTTAAGCATCTTTTCCTTTGAATATGGAGAGGCTGCCCCAATACTTCATACCTTATTTACTCAGGAGATGCTGAATAAGGGATTCCTTGCATCAAGGGCATTTTATGCAGCATACGCACACGAAGAGAGACATATAAATGCATACCTTGAAGCTGTTAGAGATGTCTTTGATACAATATCAAAAGCACTTGAAACGGAAAAAGCAGCGGAGTTACTAAAGGGTCCTGTGGCACATAGAGGATTCAATCGTCTGGCTTGATAAGTGGATTAGTTGAAAAGTTGAGGAGTTGAGGAGTAAAAACCCATTCATCCATCAACTTATCAACTCATTTACTCCTCAACTCCTCAACTCTAAAAAGGAGGCATATATGATTTATCTTATTCTGCCAAGAGGGAATAATTTCGGCTGGGGTGTATGCGGCAAGTATCTTGTTAAGGAATTGTCTAAGATTACAGATATAGGATATATAACAGAAGATTTTACCCTGAGAGATATAGGTGATGAGTTTGACTTCTATTTTCTCAAAAGTAAATTAATCGGAGAGCCAGAGATTAATAAGATTACAAACGGTATTATTGACTATGTAGATTATCCCATTCTTCAAGCGATAGTTAATCAGACCTTGCAGCCATTAGGAGTAGACTTACATGGTACTTTCAAGGCAGGATATACATTCTTTGAAGAGAATATCATTCAGAAAGACTATATCAAGAAAGGAAAAGAACACTTTGATATTATTATTACAGGTTCAAGATGGTGTGAAGAGGTACTTAGAAATCATGGGCTAAAAGAGGTAACCACTATAATACAGGGGATAGATCCTCAAGTTTTCAATCCCTCTTATTCAGAGAAGGAAATTTTAAAAGACTATTTTGTCATCTTTTCAGGAGGCAAATGCGAACTTCGTAAAGGACAAGACCTTGTCATAAAGGCATATAAGGTCATCCAAGACAGACATCCCGATGTTATGCTCGTAAACTCATGGTACAATATATGGGCTGAGAGTATGAAGACTATGGAGTCCTCACACTATATAAGTTTTAAAATCAGATCAAATGATTATGTCACGGCAATAAATAATATTCTTAATGATAATGGCATTGATTTAAAGAGAGTGATTACCCTGTTACCCCGTCATAATGCATTAATGCCGAGATGTTATCAGAATACAGATATAGGTCTCTTTCCTAACCGATGTGAGGGAGGCACCAATCTTGTCCTTATGGAATATATGGCATGTGGCAAGCCAGTAATTGCATCTTATAGCAGTGGACATAAGGATATCATAAACGCGGACAATTCAATTATGATAAAACAGATGAAATCCATGAATGTCTATAGAAATAAATCTATGGTTGCTATCTGGGATGACCCTGATTTAGAAGAAATTATCAGCCATATAGAATGGGCATATAATCATAGGGAACAAGCAAGATCTATTGGAGTAAGGGCAGGAGATGATATGAAAGAGATAACATGGAAAAGGAGCGCTGAAGAGTTTTTTAATATCCTGAGTTCAGTGCCTTAACAATAATTTTCGTGTTTTTTGTGGCAGAAAATAAATTCGAAATCCGAA
>JBHHUU010000267.1:0-1817 GCA_046753905.1 Nitrospirota bacterium
GAATTTTGGTCTTTCGGATTTGTTTCGGATTTCGGATTTAGATATTCGGATTTTTTAAGTTCACTTGGATTGACTTTTACCATACCTTTAAGTCCCTATAACTCTTCATTTTTTCCTTCTGCCTCTGTGCCTTGTCTTTATTCTGTATTAATTAGCAATGTCCTTCATGAGAATATATGGACTGCTTCAACACCTCTCCCCTGAGTAGGATGATGGTATAGTAGGTTCATGTTCTGTTAATCTACCAGCATTTCCGTGATTACTGATTTTATCTTTTTGATTGTAGTAGCTTTAACTTTCCCCAATTCTTTAGTCAGTCTTCTTTTGTCAACGGCTCTTATCTGATCAAACACAACCCAGCCAGGTTTATTTTGAAATATTATCTTTACCCTTGTGGGATAGTTATGTGATTTTGTAGTCATTGGAGCTATTATCACGGTCAGTATATTTCTATTCATTTCATCAGGAGAAATAACTACACATGGCCTTATCTTTTTCATTTCGTGACCTTTTGCAGGAGCAAGATCTATCAGGTATATACCATACTGTTTTATTTCCATTCCCATTCTTCCATTTCCGGACTGAGATATTCCTCAATCAATAATCTATCATCTCCTCTTTCGTGCATCATATTCATAGCCTTATCCCATCCTTGCCTGCTTTTGCATTCAACATTCGGCCTGATAATAATACTGTCATTCTCCATCTCAATTTCCGCCTGCTTTTCTATTTTACACTCCCTTAGCATTGCCGCAGGGATTCTAATACCTCTGGAATTCCCTATTTTAATAATATCTATAATCATAATTCCTTACCTCCTATGTAATTATATTGTAATTACAATATCTTCCTTTGTCAATAAATATCCTTCTGTTATACTGCGTTGTGATACCTCTGTGCCTTGTCTTTAACCCGCAAAACTCTTTTAGCTACCTGTATTAAGATTTAGCAACCTGAAAGGATTGACCAACTGCCTGAAGCCCAGAAACATCTTTATGCATCAGTTTCTTTCTAATCTGCTCAAACTGTCTGACAATTTCCTGAGGATAAAGCCGTTCTCCACAGTGAAGACATACCTCTGCTTCAACCCTCATAATAGCAGTATTCCCACCTCCGTGAAGCAATTTCTCAACATCTTTTTTCAACATATCTCCACCACAAATAGGGCATTTCTTAAAAAGAATCATCATAAGTTAATACCTCCTTTTCTTCCACTCGATCCACATATCTGGATCAGGACGATAGACTGTTATAAGAACTGTCCATTCATTTTCTACATTATATGCCCAGACACTATGAATCGGTTCACCTATAAAGCTATAACCGAATACAAGACAACTCGGATATGGTCTATCATCTGGATAAGTCTCTATAATCTCTCCATGAATAACTGAGAAATAGATTTCAGTAAATGTAAGCTCATCTGCTTTTGCTTCCTCATCTGCATGATCAGTTATCCTGACCCGATTCTCTATTATCGCTTTTCTATTATCGCTTTAATGATATCATTAATATCCAAATCTTACCAATCCTTTTAATTTTAGGATAACTATTTTCAACCCGTACCCCGCAACAGCCTTCTAACCCCATAAGTCCAGAACCCACTTTTAAATCTCTCCACAAGATTTAAAATCCGAAATCCGAATATCCTGTCTGCGTGCCTGCCTGTGCGTGTCCGCACGCAGACAGGCAACGCACAGGCAGGCGAAATACGAAATTAGGAGTGACGAGTGACAAGTTACGAGTTTTTGAAGATAATAAGACTCGTCACTATTTACTCGTTACTTCCAAACAGATCCTCAAGCCTGTCACAAACT
>JBHHUU010000268.1:0-1785 GCA_046753905.1 Nitrospirota bacterium
CCTCTAATCTTTCACCAAAATGGATTGATAGTTGTCCAATAATCATATTCCAGCCACGTACTCTCATTGTCCATTTCTTTATTCTACCCTGCAATGCAAGAAATACCATTTTTAAGGCAGAATCATTCGTGGGGAAGATACGTTTCGGCCTGGCAACTTTTCTGATACTGCTATTAACACTTTCAATCGGGTTGGTGGTGTAAATCAATTTCCTGATTTCTTCTGGATACTTGAAAAACGTTGAGAGTGACGCCCAGTTACTCTCCCAACTCTTAACAGCATAGCTATACTTCTTTCCCCATGTTTCTTCAAATCTCTTTAACTGCTCCAACCCACCCTCTTCTGTCGCTGCTGTATATATCTCTTTCATATCGCTGCAAAATGGCTTGCGGTCCTTATAGTTAACAAATTTACAGCTATAACGAATCTGGTGCACAATGCATCGCTGAATCTCTGTTTGCGGAAATATTGTGCCTATTGCCTGTTCAAAACCTTTCAATCCGTCAATACAGCAAATAAGAATATCTTGTACTCCTCTGTTCTTTAACTCTGTCAGTACTCCAAGCCAATATTTTGCAGATTCATTTCCGCCTATCCAGACACCTAAAACGTCTTTTATGCCCTCAGAATCAATACCTATGGCAAGGTAAACGGCCTTCTTAACCACATGACCATCCTCTCTTACGCTAAGGAATATCGCATCCATATAGACGATGGGGTATATTGGTTGTAGTATCCGGTCTTGCCATTCCCTGATACGAGGTAAGATTTTATCTGTTACTTTACTTACAAATTCTGCTGAAACATCTATGCCATAAATCTCCTGCATATGCTGGTTAATATCCCGTGTGGACATCCCACGTCCATACATGGAAATAATTCTCTCGTCAATAGAGGAAACATCTGCCTGCCCTTTCTTTACTATCAGGGGTTCGTGCTCTCCATTGCGATCCCTGGGGATGTCTAAGGACATACTGCCTAGTGATGATCGCACGCCTTTTTTATAAGACCCGTTCCTGGTGTTAGCAGTCTTCTTACTCTGGTAGTCATGTTTTTCGTATCCTAACGTATTACTGAGTTCCGCATCCAGAGTTTTTTGCAGGATATCCTTCATTAAGTCTTTAACAGCATCATGAGCATCTTGTGCCGTTTTTATATTATACAACTCAATAACATCTTTTACCTGTTCTTTTGTTAATACTGACATTGCTTTATAACCTCCAAAAAAGATTTTCGAAATGAGATAAACTCCGTTACGCTACGCTTCACTACGTTTATCTCATTAATAATATCTCTCTTCAGAGGTTTACACAATATATTTTACACTACCATTGCTTCCTTACCTGATGAAAATGCTTCAATCTTATAACCTTCTTCCTCTAATATAAGTATGTTGTTTTGAGGATGGAATCGTCATCATCTATAACCATTACTTCTGCTTTTTCCTGTTCGTATGAGATGGCATTCATATTATTATTTATTGTTATATTCGTTTAAACTATCTTCTATTTTTTTCTATGGCATTAATTGTTAATTGCAGTACAACCAATTCTGCAACAGAAACATTGTATTCCCTGACTTCCAGTATTCCTTGTGGCTCACATGAATAGAACATTTATCATCAACGACTAATATGTTAAGCTGTTCTTGCATCTTTATCCTCTAATGGTAATTTGATCAACATTTTTGTTCCGATACCTTCCTGACTTTCCACATCGATAACCCCATTATGTTTTTGAATAATTCCATAGCATACTGCCAGGCCAATACCTGTTCCACTGGGTT
>JBHHUU010000269.1:0-1769 GCA_046753905.1 Nitrospirota bacterium
GTGAGAGTTAAACACTAATGTAACGCTATAAACTCTTTTCCACCCCTCACCCTGTATTAGCTGAATAGTTACATTTTTTTTATCACCCTCTTTAATATCTCAAGAAGCAATAGATTTTCTTTATGGGTTTTAATTGCAATTCTTATATAATTATCTCCAAGTCCATAAAAGTTATTGCAATCTCTGACTAAAACTCCTTCCTTTGCCATCTGATAAAATAGTTCGCCGGAGTGTATCCCATTATATAGTTCTATCAAAAGAAAGTTCGCATCTGAAGGATATATCCTGATATCAGTCATTGCAGAAAATTTATTATATAAAAAATTCCTTTCTTTTGCAACAATTAACCTGCTTTTTGTTATATAATCCTTATCCCTCAGACTCTCTTCTGCTGCTATGCCTGCCAGACTATTCACAGTCCATGGTTCTTTATACTGACAAATACTTTTTATAGTACCTATGTTTGAAGCCATATATCCTATTCTGAGTCCGGGGAGTGCAAAGAATTTAGTAAAACTTCGAAGTACTATTATATTATCTCTATCTATTGACTCTTTTATAAAAGATTCTTCCTCATCATAATAATCCATAAATGCCTCATCTATAACTATAAATATATCTTTACCTGACAACCTGTCAATCAGGTTAAGCATATCCCTTTTTAATATAGCTCTGCCTGTTGGATTATTAGGGTTACATATAAATAACAGGCTATTGCTCTCATCCTTTAATCTCTCTGTAATATTATCAATAACGATATTAAACCCATCCTCTTTCTTTCTGACAATATGATAAACCTCTTTTTGAGATATTCTGCATGCCCTCTCATATTCTGAAAATGTAGGAGAAAGGATAAAGACCTTAGGATAATTTAAGGCATGCGGTATCAGATATATAAATTCAATAGAACCATTACCTGCTATAATATTTTCAGGTGATATATTATGATAATTACCTAATGCCTCTCTTAAGTTATAGCTGTCAGGTTCAGGATAGTCTTTAATTCCATAAAGATGTTTCTTTATCTCTCTTATAGCCACTTTAGATGGTCCAAGCGGGTTTATATTAGCACTAAAGTCTATGATCTCATCTTTTAAAATGCCAAATACCCTTGTCGCTTGATAAATATCTCCACCATGTGTCTGCATAATCATACGCATTATAAAGTCTTTGGAATCCCTTGCCCTATAATTAACTGAATAGTTACATTACTAACCTTTGAACTCACTGGTTTTTATAAATTGCAGCGGATTAAAAATCAAGTGCAGTGATTTGTTATTCTCATCTCCAAGATATAATCAGTTATCGTATTGATTCAGAAATTTATTTTCCAACTTCCCAGTTTGTGATACCGCCTTATCTGATCAATGCCAAGGTCGATTGCTTCGTCTGTTGCGACATTTTGCCATTCTCAATTTGTCCCAATAGGTATTCTTGATTATGAACCCAGTTTGTAATAAAATAACCATAAGGTGATGTATAACCATAATTTGATAACCCTATTATATTAAATAATAGGGTGAACTGATTTGTCAAGACTACTTTTATTATTATTTTATTACCCGGCAGCTTGCAGCATGTACAAGCTAATTCCCCTCTTGAGGGGGTGGATGGCAAAACCAGACGGGGTGAATATGATAAATATAATTCGTAACTATTCAGCTAATACAGGGTGAGAGGTTTCAAAGACTTTATAATGCGTATAATTATAGTCAGGTTTATTTAAATAGAACAGCATCATTTTAGTTCAGGTCTCTATGAGTAGTGAG
>JBHHUU010000270.1:0-1768 GCA_046753905.1 Nitrospirota bacterium
TCTATGATTTAAGACTACCTTTTTATAATCTCCGCTATTACCTGCCCTTATCCTATCTATCAACATTAAGATTGCCTTTTCCCCTATTTCTTCTTTAGGTAAAGAAATGGAGGTAAGTGGAAGATCAACATCTGCAGCTATATCTGTGTCATCATATCCGACTAAGGCAATATCTTCCGGGACTCTTATCCCTTTGTCCCTGATAATTTCAAAAACTTTCTGGGCTACAAAATCGTTTAGCGCAAAAATTGCTGTGGGTCTATTTTCGAAATTTAGCATATCTGCTATAAGGCCGGAGAATTTCTCTTCATTTCCCTTTAACAAATACTGAGTTATCTTAACCAATTCTCTATTAATTTCCAAACCTGAATCTCTAAGAGCGCGATCATATCCCCATAATCTATCCATAGCCGCTCGGGGGAAAACATCTCCTGTGCCAATACAGGCTATTCGCTTATGCCCACATTCTATTAAATGCCTAGTGGCATCATATCCACCTTTTACATCATCCACCACGATACAATCTGCTTCTATGCCTTTAGGAGGGCTATCAAGCATGACAAAGGGGATATGGGCAAGCTTTAAGTAATTCTGATTATCTTCATCGTATACAGGCTTTATAATCAGACCCCGACAACCATTATTTATGAAATTCTGAATATATCTTCCTTCTTTTCCCGCTTGACCGTCAGTGTTACATACTATTACATTATAATTACTATGGTAGGCTATATCTTCAATTTTTCTAATAACAGGAGGGAAAAAGTATGATACACTAGGTACTATTACCGCAATAGCTGAAATAGATATTTTTTCTCCACCGGGAGCTGCTACAAATGTGCCCTTACCATGTTGTTTATAGAGCACTCCCTGATAAACAAGTTCTCTCATCGCTCTTGATAAAGTAACATGATTGACTTCATATCTCTTCATAAATTCCCGCTCAGAAGGAATCTTGTCTCCGGGCTTTAAATTGTTCTGTCTTATTTCTCCCTTGATTATCTCTATTAACTGAGCATATACAGGGATACGACTTATCCTATCAATTTCCATATTGGTTCTCCTATATAATATTAGGTGCACCTACTGCCATAATTATACCACATATTCTTGACACTTGTCAAGGGGCTGATAATTCTTCGATGGAAATGGGAAGAGACATCGTGACCCCCCTCTGCGGTTAAAGAGATTAGTTTATTTTGGGGAAAAGACTTGGATTGGACTTAGGAAGGTTTTAGAGGGTCCTTGCTTGGAGAAGAAAAATAACGGGCGCGGCAAAAAAGTAAATACTGTCAATAAGGCAATTGAGACACCGGAGGGCGAGGAAATCCCGCTTGGATATCTTTCGTTAGAGGGTATAAGGGTAAAACCATGGTGGAAAATAGAACATTGGGCTATGGTAACAGACCCGGAAAACCCCTTTGGAGATTTAACCAGAGAAGAGGAACTTAGAATCACAGAGATACTCAAAGGAATGCGGTGATAACGAAACAGGCAGATGTGGCAATTTAGGTGAATGGTTTTATATATGGCCGGGGGAGATCGTAGCTCCAGGGGGCTCTGAGAGACCCTTTCTGAAATAAAGAAGTGGACACATGGGCCTAAAAGGCTAAAATGACCTCTTAAGATAGAGAGAGGAGATCATAACCATGTGTCCATATACATACTACTCTATCATGAGAAAAAGTGAAGATAATAAACAGATTCGTTACTGGATAGCCATATCTGTGGAGGAGCATGGTATCAAAAAGACCACAGAGTATTTTAA
>JBHHUU010000271.1:0-1678 GCA_046753905.1 Nitrospirota bacterium
AATAAGTTTATTAAGATACAACAGCATCATTTCAGAACAGGTCTCTATGAGTAGTAAGAGCTAAACACTAAGGTGACGCTATAAACTCTTTTCCACCCCTTACTCTGTATTAGCTGAATAGTTACTCTATTCTCTCCATACTATCCATAGCAGGCATCAGAACATCCGGGATAATTATCGTTCCATCTTCCTGTTGATAAATTTCTAACATTGCTGCAAACAGCCTCCCTACTGCCAGACCTGATCCATTTAGCGTATGCAAATATTCTGGCTTTCCATTTGGTTCTGGTCTGTATCTTATATTTGCCCTCCTTGCCTGAAATGCCTCAAAATTGCTGCATGAAGATATCTCTCTATATCTATTCTGACCCGGGAACCAGGCCTCTATATCATATGTCTTTGCTGAGGCAAACCCCATATCTCCGGTACAGAGAAGGACTACCCTGTAAGGGATATTTAATCTTTTTAAGACCTCTTCTGCATCAATGACAAGCCTCTCCAGTTCATCATAAGAGTCTTCTGGCTTAACAAACTTCACAAGCTCTACCTTATTAAACTGATGCTGCCGTATCAGCCCCTTCGTATCCTTTCCATAAGACCCTGCCTCTCTTCTAAAACATGGAGTATATGCAGTATAATAAAGAGGCAGTCTGTCACCCTCAATTATTTCATCCTGAAATATATTTGTAAGTGGAACCTCTGCCGTTGGTATCAAAAAATAGTCTTCATCCTTTAATTTAAATAGATCATCTTCAAATTTAGGCAATTGCCCTGTCCCGGTCATACTCTTCCTATTTACTATAAAAGGCGGCAATATTTCAGTATACCCATGCTCTTTTGTATGAAGGTCAAGCATAAAATTTATTAATAGCCGCTCTATTTTTGCTCCTGCCCCTTTATAAAGAGCAAATCTTGACCCTGTTATCTTTGCCCCCCTCTCAAAATCCAAGAGTTCTAATTCCTCGCCTAACTCCCAGTGGTTCTTCGGCTTAAAATTAAATTTCGGTATATCTCCCCATCTCCTTATCTCTATATTATCATCTGAATCTTTTCCAACCCTGACAGAGTCATGGGGAATATTAGACAGCATTAAGAGAAAGTCATTTAATCTTTTATCATGCAATCTGAGACCTTCTTCCAAGCCGCTAATCTCATCCGCTACACTCTTCATCTCTTCTAAGAGCGAATCAATCTTGCTCCCTTCCCTTTTTAATCTTCCAATGTCATCAGAGACCAGATTTCGTCTATGTCTCAATTTCTCTACTCTGATCAGTAATCTTTTTCTATCTTCATCTATCTTATTAAATTCAGCAAGATCAATCTTCTGACCTCTATCATGAATAGATTTACTGATTTTATCTGTATTTTCTCTTACAAATTTCAATGAAAACATTTTTTCTTGAATTCTGCTTTACTCAAAATTATAATTATGACATACTTTATCATTTGGAGATGAATTAGTCAATATTTTCCCCATGAAACAGAGAAAGAAATTCTTCGATACTTCCCTCTCCCTATCCTAAAGTTCCCTCTCCCTTGATGGGAGAGGGTTAGGGTGAGGGTGAAATATCAGGAAGGGAGTTGTGAAGTGTGACAATTCTCTATCTTAAGTTTTGGGGACTGTTTTACTATGAAAATACATTTTCATACTTGGGGGTGAGCAAGTCTGCTCATGAGC
>JBHHUU010000272.1:0-1657 GCA_046753905.1 Nitrospirota bacterium
GTTCTATCCAAAAACAAATTCTATATGTTTGCTTGTTATAATTAGAATTGCTGCCTAAACCCAAAAACAGAGATAGAAATTCTCCTATAGTTCCCTCTCCCTTGATGGGAGAAGGAGCAAAGGCTACATCCCGAAGTTTAGGATATCTAAGTATGAAGAACGGGTGGAATAAAACCATACAACAGCAACCATTTATCTGCTTTTGGGGAGAAATTTCTAATTGACAAAGAGAGGGAGTTAATATAAGATAAATTTATTATAATTAAGATAAGATAAGATGAGAAGGAGGATAGAATATGTCAGTACAATCATATCAATCAGAGGAAGGGAGCAAAGGATGGAATCCGCCTGAGGGAGTAGACCCGATGGAAGTGATGAAGATTGCCTCTGCCTACTGGGATTCTTGTGTGTTACATACTGCTAACAGGCTTGATATATTTAACAGACTTGCAGATGGTCCAAAAGAACTGTCTGCTATTGCAGAAGAGACTGAAAGCGATGAAAGGGCACTTGAGACACTTTTGACTGCATGTGTATCTATTGGTCTACTTGAGAGAGATGATAATATATTCAGAAATTCTCCCCTCTCTTCAACATTTCTCACATATAAGAGTAATTTCTATCAGGGCGGCATTGTATATATGTTTGAGAACTGGTATAAATCGTGGGGTAAATTATATCAGACAGTAAAGAGTGGAAAACCGTCTGTACAGATGCATTACGAATATACTGATGAGGAGACAAAAAATTATATTATGGGTATGCACAACAGAGCACTCTCCCAGTCAGGGGTATTGATGAACATGGTAGACCTTTCAGGTAAGAAACAGATATTTGATGTTGCAGGTGGACCCGGAACATTTACAATAATGTATTGTCTCAAGCATCCTGATTTGCAGGGAATTGTGTTTGACCTCTCCCAAACCCTCAAGATTACAAAAGAGATTATACAACAATATAATATAGGGCACAGGGTATCTACCAGAGAGGGAGATTACCGTAAGGATGACTTTGGGAGCGGCAATGATGCAGTATTGCTCTCATCCATGACAAATCAGGAAGGACCTGAAGGGATAAAGATGCTCTTAAAAAAGAGCTTTGATTCCATGGTAAGCGGGGGCATATTAATGATTCAGGAACAGCTTTTAAATGTAGAAAAGAGTGGACCAAGGCTCCCTGCAATGATTGGAGTAAATCAGGTGCTGCATACTACAGGCGGAAGATCGTATTCACAGTCTGATATGGAAGAGCTGTTAAGAGAGACAGGCTTTATTGATATCAAATCCCAGATTATGCCACCCCCCAGTCCATTTACACTGATTACAGGAGTAAAGCCTTAATAGATAATATGGCTATTACAGGGTGAGGGGGGTTCCAAAGACTTTATAATGCGTATAATTATAATAAGGGCTTGTTAAAAAATAACTGTTACAAGATTTTCATGGAGAGTGGAATTATACTATATTACCACGCTCATAGTTGTAACAGTTATTTTTTACAGCAATTCTAATTATGGTTAATCATTACCTAAAATCTGTCCATAAATTCAGTTTGTATGTCATTCCTGCACAAGCAGGAATCCAGAAGTCTTTGATTTTACTGGATTCCCGTTTTCACGGGAATGACGATAAAAGTACTTTCTAAATAAGTGAAGATT
>JBHHUU010000273.1:0-1531 GCA_046753905.1 Nitrospirota bacterium
GTTATTATTTTTGTCCATGTTTTTTACCTCACTTTATAACGTATATATTTTTTACAATATCTTGTGAAAAATATCAACATCTTATTTTCAATCATAGAGGGAGATGATGGTATCAAATACCTGTGATACCTCTGTAATCTCACCTCTTATCTTATCTTTTACACCCCTTCCATGAAGGATCAGTACTGGATTTTCCTTTTTCTTTAGATATGGTGTGCCATGAGACCCCTTGATGAGGTTCATGTCCTGAGAGATAGCTCTTGTTGCTGGATCAAAAAATAGCTCAAGAGGGTCATAACCAGGCTTATTATGGATATCTACTGTCCTGGCAAATGCCGGTGCCTTTTCTTTATCTTCCCACCAGTAATAGGCAAACCAGCGGTCTCTCTTGGCAATCGCCACAAGGTCTCCTGCCCTTTCATGATTGAGTAATGCCTCCTCTTTTTCCCTTTCACCCCAGACAGCCTCTACACCATCAGCCCCTTTCAGTATATCTCTAACCTTATCCTGAAACCCTTTCTTTGTATATATATGGGCAATCTGATGGTCAACCATGGCAAAGGCATTGCTCATCTCAAAATCAATATATTCTCTTCCTGAGATCTCCCTTACCTTTAGCAGACCCTCTCTCCTCAATATTCTATTAAGGGAGATACCACCATGCACATTCAGTAAGGAATACTCAGATAAGACTACAATGGAGATATCTTCCCTCTCAGGCATCTGGTCAATCTCTCTTAAGATATCTCCTACAAGACTATCTACCTCTTCAAGCCCTTTTGTCTCCTCCTCATTATCCACTCCATGCCTCTGTGAGGAGTAATCCAGATGAGGCAGATAGATCATAAGCAGGTTAGGAGAATACCTCTTCATTGTATATATAGCACATCTTGTGATCCATCTGCTCGAAGAGATAGACGCCATAGGCCCCCAATATGACATCAGATCAAATAGACCGATCTCTTTACAGACCTCTTCATAATAACCAACAGGTTTTGAATAGCACCACTGCACTAAGCCTTCATCTGTATGCAGGGGTTTTGGGGTTACCACAATATCTGAATTGGCAAAGAGGATATGCTGCCAGAACAGGAGAGCAGTAGTAAGATCAGGTCGTTTTGTCTTCAGGACATCCCACAAACGGGGTCTCTGGATCAGGCTGTTTTCCTGATCCCAGAAGGATGTCTTATGTCTCTCCCTGTCATAAAATCCATTGGCAACGATCCCATGATCTCTTGGGCAGGATCCTGTTGTAATAGTAGCCTGAACAGTGGATGTGACAGATGGAACTGGCGGTTTTATGGAAACAGAGATGCCATCCTTTATCAGTCTGCTAATATTAGGGATAGTCTCAGGTCTTTCAAGATGTCTTGTTGAAAGCCCCACGATATTGATAACTAATACCTTTTTTAAAGACATATAATGACCTCCTTTCTTCTGAAAATCCCCCTTCCCCCCTTTGCCAAAGGGGGGTTAGGGGGATTTGGTTTTCATCATCGTTTGTGCCAATTGATTGGCATGATTGTTTCAT